>JAFRBA010000106.1 GCA_017405115.1 Kiritimatiellia bacterium | reverse complement strand
TTGATTGTGCTGGTCGCGACGATTACAAGTGCCTGAATGTTAAAGAGGTGAAGAAATTGGTCGACGAATTGCTTTCTGATATCTATAACACAATCAGGGCAATGTGCAAGGAAACTGGTATTAGTGAAGATGTCGCGTTTACGGAACTCTATATAAAGGCAAATGAGATATAATAATTGAGGGGTGTTTGATGGCAGATGATAAGACGGAGAGTATTGCGCAAGAGCTGTCGGCGTTGATAGTCGCGCGTGATGTGCTACAGAAGCAGATCGATGAGCGCGTGGCGTTGCGGCGGCAGGAAATGTTGCTGGCGGACTCGTTTTACCGCGAGCGAAAGACGCGGCGGCTGGCGGCGTATTTTTCTGAGTTGGGGTTTCGGATTGTTTCGTATGTCGGGAAGGAGCAGGTGCTGGTGGAAACTCGCGCGGCGAATTTTCTTTTCAAGATAAAAGAGATTGCTGTGCCGATCTTCAAGAAGTTGGTCGCTAAAGGCAATAAGGAAGTATCGGTTGAGTTGGAGGGTTTCGACGGCGTGGCCAAGAGTTCGTTGTTACAGATGTGCGATGCCTTTGAGAAGTTGGAGTGGATTCGGACGGAGCGTACGAAACATGCGTTGCAGATCGTGCGGTTGAATGACAAAGAAGCGACTTGCTTCTGGCATGGTAGTTGGGCAGAGTATGTGAATCGTTCTCTGGTTGTGAAGACGCTACAGGCATTTGCCAAATCGTGCAAGTTTCGCTTTGACGTGTTTTACAACATTAAACTGGCGAGGTGTGAGCCGACGGGGAATCCGGTTGATATGCAGTTGGATCTGGTGGCGCAACTCGCGGATCGTTTCTATGTCTTCGATACGAAGACGGGTGTCCTGTGCATTGACAAGTGGGTTGACCGCGCACGGCTGTTCAGCGCCGATCGGCGCAGTCGCTTCATCACATGTTGCGCGGACGAGGACATTCCGCCGCGATTGTTTGAGCCGTATATACTGATTCCGCTTGGACAACTGGAGACGCGGCTGATGGATGTCCTAAATGAAGATTTTGCAGATGCAAAAGTGATATAATGAGGTGACTATGAGCAGAATAACAGGCGAGCCGTCAATTGAGACGCTGTTGACAATTGGTGAAAACATTGTCATTGAGTTCAAGCGGGCCGGAGACGGCCCGAAGCATGATACGTATGAGTCGATTTGCGCGTTCCTGAACCGCAATGGCGGCGACGTGCTCTTGGGCGTGACGGATGACGGCGAGGTCGTTGGAGTGCCGCCGAAGTCGGCAAGGGATATGGTGCGTTCAATCGTAAAGGTGATGAACGATCCAAACCTTTGGGAACCCCGCATTGCCGTTTATCCCGAAATCGTCGAATATCAAGGCAAGACGATCATCCGTGTCCATGTGCCGACGGGATCCGACGTCTATTGGTTCAAAGGCAAATGTTATGATCGGGTTGACGACGCGGATGTCGTTGTGCATGGCACGTCCCCGATCGCGGACATGTTTATCCGCAAGCGCGAAATCTATACTGAGCAACGTATCTTCCCGTATGTCACAAAGGCGGATCTGAGGCTTGACCTTTTGCCACGCATCCGCATGATGGCTCAAACGGCGCATAATGGCACCCACCCCTGGGCGGAGGCGGACGACGAGACAATCCTGCGGTCGAAAAAGGAACTACGGATAAGACTACGGAAAAGGCTACGGAAAAGAACGCCGGTCAGGGGACTGAAACCGTTGAGTCGCGCATACGGAAACTGGTTTGCGATAACCCGACGATATCCATGAAAGAGATGGCGCAGATATTGGGTATGACGAATGATGGCGTGTATTATCACATCAAGGGTCTTCGCAATGCTGGTAAACTGCGCCGTGTCGGTGGACGCAAGATTGGCCATTGGGAGTTTAAGGATTAAACATGAATACGTTCAACGAATCGAATACGATTGAGGCCATGCTGATCGAAGCGGCGCAGAAGGCCGGCTGGGATTATGTGCCGATTGCCGATGTGCCGCGAAACGAATCGCAGGTTCTCGTCGAGCCGTGGCTTGTCGAGGCGCTGCGGCGCTTGAATCCGGCGCTGACGCCTGCGCAGATCGACGAGGTCGTCATCAAGTTGCGGACGGTCTGCGTGGCGGCGACGCGGGACGAGCTGGTGACGGCGAATCAACGATTCCGCAAGTTGCTCTTTGAGGAGAATTCCTATCCGTTCGGCGAGGACGGAATGCATGTCAACGTGCGTTTCTTTGACGAGGAGCGTCCTGAGAATAACCGTTGCGTCATTACCAACCAATGGGAGTTCCCCAGGCGTTCTGCGCAGGGCGGCAAACGGTATGACATCGTGATGGTCGTCAACGGCATCCCGATGGTCATCTGCGAAACGAAGACTCCGGTGCGCCCGTCCGAGACGTGGGCGAACGCCGCGCAGGACATGGTCTGGTACCAGGGATGTACGCCTGAGATGTTCGTGCCGAATGCGCTTTGTCTTGCGACCGAGGGCAAGGAGCTGTTCTATGCGGGAATTGGAACGCCTGCCGCGAAATGGGGGCCGTGGTTCAGGGACGAGTCGCGTCCGCACGGGGATCTCGCGAGCGTGGCGGGGAATTTCCGTCACTTGGTCGATCCGAAGCGCATCCTCGACATCTACCGCTACTATTCGCTCTTCACGACCGTCAATGACCGCAAGGTGAAGATCGTCTGCCGGTATCAGCAGTATCATGGCGGAGAGGCGATTGTTCAGCGCGTCCTGAAGGGCTATCCGAAGAAGGGGCTCATCTGGCACTTCCAGGGATCGGGGAAAAGCTGGCTGATGGTCTTTGCCGCGCAAAAGCTTCGGAACATGGCGGCGTTGGAGAATCCGACGGTCGTGATTGTCGATGACCGGGTGGACCTTGAGGACCAGATCACCGGCGATTTTACGCGGGCTGAGATTCCCAATTTGGCCAAGGCCGGAAGCCGTGAGGAACTGGAGACGTTCTTCCGGGAAGACCAGCGCATGATTCTCATCACGACGATCTTCAAGTTCGGAGAAGTGCAGGGCGAACTTTCCGACCGCAACAACATCATTCTGCTCGTTGACGAGGCCCACCGTACGCAAGAGGGCGACTTGGGCGTGAGGATGCGCATGGCGCTTCCCAATGCGTTTTTCTTCGGTTTGACGGGAACGCCGATCAACAGGCGGGACATCAACACGTTCAACACGTTCGGCGCGAAAGAGGACGAGGGCGGGTACATGAGCAAGTATTCGTTCCAAGACTCCATCGACGATGGCGCGACGCTTGAGCTGGAGTTCCAGGCGGTTCCCGTGGAGCTCAAGATCGACAAGGCGAAACTTGACGCGGCCTTCGAGGAGATGACGCAAGAGTATGCCTTGACGGAGGAACAGCAGCAGGCAATCGTTCGCCGCACGAATGTCGAGGCGCTGTTTACGGTCCCCAAGCGCATTTCGGCCGTGAGCGCCCATGTCGCGGCGCATTTTCGGAAGTACATCCTGCCGACGGGATTGAAGGCGCAGCTCGTTGTCTATAACCGGGCGAACTGCATTGCCTACAAGAAGGAACTCGACATGCTCCTCGGGCCGGAGGCCTCGACGATTGTGATGCATACGGCGGGAACGGATGACGAGGAATACAGGAAGTGGAATCGGACGCGGGACGAGGAGAAGAAGGTTCTGGATCGTTTCCGCGATCCGCTTGATCCGCTGAAAGTCGTCATCGTGACGTCAAAACTGCTGACGGGCTTTGATGCGCCGATCTTGCAGTGCATGTATCTGGACAAGCCGATGAAGGATCATACGCTGCTTCAGGCGATCTGCCGCACGAATCGCAAGTATGAGGCCATGAAGAAGTGCGGCCTCATCGTCGATTATGTGGGCGTGTTCGATGATGTCGCGAAGTCGCTGGCGTTTGATGACAAGAATGTGAAGAAGGTGGTCAAGAACATCGAGGAAATCAAGGCGCAGATTCCGTCTCTCATGGCGAAATGCCTGGCGTTCTTCCCGAACATCGACCGCACGGTGGGCGGTTACAACGGTTTGCTGGCGGCGCAGGAATGTCTGCGAGACGACAAGGTTAAGGATAATTTCGCCGCGCATTATGCCACGCTTCATCGGGCGTGGGAAATCGTCGCCCCGGATATCGAGATTGAACGGGCGTTCAAGACGGATTACGTGTGGCTGACGAATGTCTTTGACAGTGTGCGGCCGCCGTCGGGTGGCGGCGGAGGGCTGATCTGGACGCTCCTCGGTCCGAAGACGATTGAGCTTATCCACCAGAACGTCGAGCGGATTGACATCGGCGATTCGCTCGAGGAGCTTGTACTCAATTCGCAGGTGCTGGACGAATTCATCGAGGGCATCAAGGACAAGGGCAAGCCGATCATTGACATTGTGAAAATCCTTGAGATCCGCCTGTGGAAGAACCGGAAGAATCCGAAGATCAAGAAGCTGGCCGAGAAGCTTGACGAGTTGCGCGAGAAGATGCGGCAGAATCTCATCGAATCGATTGAGTTCCTGAAGGAGCTGCTGAAGATGGCTCGTGAGGTTCTGACGATTGAGAAGGAGGAGAATCAACCGGAGGATCGTCGTCGGCAGGCGCGGGCGGCCTTGACGGAACTGTTCGAGTCGATCAAGAGTCCGGAGATGCCCATCATCGTCGAGAACGTCGTCAATGACATCGACACGCAGGTTGTTGAAATCGTGCGCAAGTTCCGCGAGACGTTCGAAACCGTGACCGGCCAAAACGAGGTCAAGAAGCGCCTGCGCTCGATTCTTTGGCTCAAGTACCAGATCAAAGACCCCGAAGTTTTCGAAAAGGCCTATTCGTATGTGGAGCAATATTACAATTGAAATGATGGAACTATTGGAGCCATGTACGCTGGCGCACCGATTCTAAAACCCAAAGGAGATTTAGTCATGCCCATGAAGAAGACAGTTAAGAAAATCAAGAACGTGCTGATCATTTCGGCGTCGTTCCGTCCGAACTCCAACTCCCACGCGCTCTGCCAGGAAGTCGCGAAGGGCGAGAAGGCTGCCTTCGATCTCGGCAGGAGGATTTGAGTATGAAAACACCAGCAATCATCGGAACTCTCGCCGCGACGGCCGCTTTCGCGACAACGGGATGTGCAATGGACTTCCAGACGGACACGTTCAAGACCAAAGGCGGAAAGGAGGTCGTGGTCACGGCGATCAAGCACGCCAGCCTACGTATTCAGTACGACGGGCTTCGCATTTATATCGCCGGCGACACCGAGGACATCCCTGAAATGTCCGCGCTGAAGGACATCGACGTTGCCTTTCTGCCCTGCAACCAACCGTACACGATGACGCCGGAGCAAGTCGCGAAGGCGGCACGGACGATCAAGCCAAAGGTTCTGTTCCCCTATCACTATTCGCAGACGCCGATCAAGCAGGTGGCAGACCTCCTCACAGGAAGCGGAATCGACGTGCGCATCAGGAATTACCAGTAATGGACTTCAAGGACAAGATTGTGGTTGTGACCGGAGGGGCGCAGGGCATCGGCAAGTGCATAGCAGAGTGCTTCGCGCGCGAAGGTGCGATAGTTCACATAATCGATGTGCAGCAGGGTCCGTGGTTCGTCGGCGACCTTGCGGACAAGGCGACGCTTGAGCGCTTCGCTGGCGATGTAATCGCAAAGAGCGGAAAGGTCGATGTTCTTGTCAACAACGCGATGCCGCTCTTCAAGGGCATCAACGAATGCACGTACGAGGAGTTTGCCTGCGCCCAGGCTGTCGGCGTCGTCGCGCCATTTTATCTCGCAAAGCTGTTCAAGGACAGCTTCGCAGAGGGAGCGTCCATCATCAACATCTCGTCCTCCCGCGACAGGATGAGCCAGCCGCAGAGCGAGAGCTACACCGCCGCCAAGGGCGGCATCGCCGCGCTCACGCACGCGCTCGCCGCCAGCCTCGCCGGACGCGTCCGCGTCAACTCGATATCGCCTGGCTGGATAGACACGTCGTTCAAAACCTGCGACGGGCCGGACGCCTCGCAGCACTTCGCGGGGCGCGTCGGCAACCCGATGGACATTGCCAACATGGTCCTCTACCTCGCCTCCGACAAGGCGGGCTTCATCACGGGCGAGAACATCTGTATCGACGGCGGCATGACCCACAACATGATCTACCACAACGACTTCGGATGGAGGCTGGAGGGATGAATGCGCTGTTTGTTTTTCTCGGCGGTGGAACCGGAAGCGTCCTGCGATACCTCGTGGGTGTGTGGATCGACTCGACGGCATTCCCCTGGGCAACGTTCGCCGTGAACGCCGTCGGTAGTTTTGCAATCGGGCTTTTGGGCGGCTGGGCGTCGCGTTTCGGCTGGGGCGAAACATTGCGGCTGTCTCTGATCGTCGGATTCTGCGGCGGCTTCACGACGTTCTCCACATTCTCGAAGGAATCGCTCGCGCTTGCGGAGGCGGGACGATGGTGCGCTTTTGCGGCATATGCCATCGGAAGCGTCGCCGTCGGCATCGCGGCCGTCGCGCTGGGGTACTGGACTGCGCGGCATTGAAGATTTGAAAGGCCTGAATATCATGAAGAAGTCTCTCAAGTTGCGCGCGGTTGTTTCGCCGACGCCCGCGATCATCGCGGCGGCGTATGACGAAAACGGCAAGGCGGACGCCTGCACGCTCGCGTTCTACACGCCGTCGAGCCACAAGCCGCCGTGCCTCACCATCGCAATCAACGCGACGGCGAAGCGCAAGACGCTGAAAAGCATCCTGCACTCCGGCGCGTTCACGATCGGCTATCCGAGCATCGAGCAGACGGCAGAGGCGGACTACATCGGCATCGCGTCCGGCTACGAACACGACAAGATTGCCGAAGTCGGTTGGACAGTTACGAGAGCTGAAAAAGTCAACGCGCCTGTCATCAACGAGCTGAAGCTGGTTATCGAGTGCAAGGTCGTGAACACGGTCACAATCGGCAGTCACGTGCAGATTACGGGCGAGGTCGTGGACATGCAGGCCGACGAAAGCATCCTCGACGAGCGCGGCAAGTA
Organism: Kiritimatiellia bacterium; assembly: GCA_017405115.1. Next base: position 16,751 of record JAFRBA010000106.1, on the reverse strand, counting down.
CGACCTCGCCAAGCTGAATCCGATAATCTACGACGAGGAGCAGTTCGCCTATCGCACGGTAGGCGGCAAGACCGCCGACGCTTTTAAGTGCGGGCTCGTATTCAAAAACAAATGAATGACGTTGCATCATGAACTGGCTGATATTGATTGTCGCGGGGTTGTTCGAGGTCGTCTGGGCGGTTGCGCTCAAGATGTCAAACGGATTCAAGAACATCACGGCAGATGCGGTGTTTGCGGGCGGGATGGCCGCCAGCGTCTGGCTGCTCGCCGTGGCCATGAAGTCGATCCCGATGGGAACGGCATACGCCGTGTGGACGGGCGTGGGCGCAGTCGGAGGATTCGTCGCGGGCATCGCCCTGTTCGGTGAGTCCGCCTCGGCGTTGCGGATCGCGTCCGCCGCGCTCATCGTGGCAGGGATCGTCGGTCTGAAATTAGCAAGGTAAAAAGGACAATCTCATGTATACTGTCAAGGAAAGCGACTGGAAGCTCTTCAGAAAGCTACTGCCCGAATGGCAGGAGCGGTATATGGGGAAACTTCTTGGTGAATATTCGACAATGATTGCTGGACAAGGACTCGCCTCGGATAGGTTTTGGAAACTGAAGGAAAGGCTTCAGGAGGATGTGCGGAAAACCGGAGTCTGTGCAGAAATGAAAAGATCTGCCATGATTATGAACCTGTTGTCTCTATTGCGTGAAGGCGCAATCTCCAAGGACGACCTCGATGGATTCAGCGAAGAGTTGAGACAGTCGTTGACCACATGCTTTTGACCCCGCGCCGACTTCAAGTGCAACCATCACCACGAAGAAGGGTGCTCCTGCGGCGGCCATTGCCACCACTAGGACTTCACCGACACCGTGCGCATGGAGGTTCTAGGTCATGAATCTAGGCGCTGAACCAATTCAAACATGACGAACACCTTTGACGGACGGCTGGGGCGGAGCAGAAGCGAGCAGAGGACGGGCGAGAGAATGATTGCGACGACCGTCGAGAAGCCGAGGGCGATGCACATCGAAACCGCGAACTGCATGTAGAGCCGTTTTCGCCGCGCCAGACTGTATGGTCTGCGTCAGCACGGCGACAGGCGATTGCTCGCCGGATTCGCCATCCTCTGCATAAAGCGAAAGAGAGGGAGCCGCAAATGCGACGGCGGACAATACGAATCCGTATTGTAATTGGCGCAATAGTAGCAAGGCGAAGTGTGACGGTTTCATTGGATTATCTTTTCCTCGGTCTGAGTTTGGCGAAAGCCGCCTCGAAGCTGTCGGCCATCTTCTCCATCATTTCAAGAGCCCCGGCCTTGAGGAACGGCTCCATGACGCGCGACTCGGCGGAGAAGATGGGCCCGAAAACCTCATCGGCGATTTTACGGCCTTTCGGCGTAAGGTGTATGTCCTTCTCTTTGTTGCCGCGTGGGAGAAGTTCAACGAGTCCGTCCTTTACGCATTCGCGGACAATGGTGTTGAGCGTCGTGCGCGGCAGATGCCAGTCGTCGCAGATCTGCCGCTGCGAATACACCTTGCCGTCGGCAATGGCGTAGAACAGGACGAACAGGTTCCCCTTGACGCCAAACGTCCTCATCGAATCGACGTACAGCGCGTCGATCCTGTTGAAGGCGATCATGAACCGCCGGACTTTCTCGTGTGTGTCTTTCATGGCCATAAGCAAAATACGGATTCGTATTATACCATACGGGCATCTCAAAGTCTATGCGCAACTTGCCGCTATCAGGTCAAATACGAAAGCAGTTGCCGCGCGCAGCGCGAATATGGTATAATTCGCGCACAAACACAAAAAGAGAAAAACAAGAACGAAAAAATGAGCGAACAAAAGAAATACGTGTACTTCTTCGGCGCAGGGCAGACCGAAGGCAACGCAAACATGCGCGAGCTGCTGGGCGGCAAGGGCGCCAACCTCGCCGAGATGGCCGGCCTCGGGCTGCCGGTTCCGCAGGGCTTCACGATCTCCACCGAGGCGTGCACGCGCTACTACGACGACGGCAAGGTCATCGGCGACGACATAATGGCGCAGGTGATGGACTACATCGACAAGCTCGAGAAGTCCGCAGGCAAGAAGTTCGGCGACAAGAACAACCCTCTGCTCGTCTCCGTACGCTCCGGCGCGCGCGCGTCGATGCCGGGCATGATGGACACGATCCTGAACCTCGGCCTCAACGAGACGGTCGTGGAGTCGCTCGCGGCGCAGACGAAGAACCCGCGCTGGGCGTGGGACTGCTACCGCCGCTTCATCCAGATGTTCTCCGACGTCGTGATGGAGGTCGGCAAGAAGTACTTCGAGAAGCTGATCGACGACATGAAGGCCAAGAAGGGCGTCAAGCTCGACGTCGAGCTCACCGCCGACGACCTCAAGGCGCTCGCCGGCCAGTTCAAGGCCGAGTACAAGGCAAAGATCGGCAAGGACTTCCCGTCCGACGCCAAGGAGCAGCTCATAGAGGCGATCAAGGCCGTGTTCCGCAGCTGGGACAACCCGCGCGCGAACGTCTACCGCCGCGACAACGACATCCCGTACAGCTGGGGTACGGCTGTCAACGTGCAGATGATGGCGTTCGGCAACCTGAACGACAACTCCGGCACGGGTGTCGCGTTCACGCGCGACCCGGCGACCGGCGAGAAGAAGCTGATGGGCGAGTTCCTCATGAACGCCCAGGGCGAGGATGTCGTCGCCGGCGTCCGCACGCCGATGCCGATCGCGAAGATGGCCGACGTCATGCCCGACGTCTTCAAGCAGTTCCAGGACATCTGCGCGAAGCTCGAGTCGCACTACCGCGACATGCAGGACATGGAGTTCACGATCGAGAACAAGAAGCTCTTCATGCTCCAGACGCGCAACGGCAAGCGCACGGCCAAGGCCGCGCTCAAGATCGCCTGCGACCTCGTCGACGAGGGACTGCGCACCGAGGAGGAGGCCGTGCTCATGATCGAGCCGCGCAACCTCGACACGCTCCTCCACCCGCAGTTCGACTCCGTCGCCCTCAAGCAGGCGAAGCCCGTCGGCCGCGGCCTGCCCGCGTCGCCCGGCGCCGCTTGCGGCAAGATCGTGTTCAACGCCGAGGACGCGAAGGCGTGGAAGAAGAACGGCGAGCGCGTCGTGCTCGTGCGCCTCGAGACCAGCCCCGAGGACATCGAGGGCATGAAGGCCGCCGAGGGCATCCTGACGGTGCGCGGCGGCATGACCTCGCACGCGGCCGTAGTCGCGCGCGGCATGGGCGAGTGCTGCGTCTCCGGCTGCCAGGAGATCGCGATGGACGAGGAGCACAAGAAGTTCACGCTCGGCGGCAAGACGTTCAAGGAGGGCGACTGGCTCTCGATCGACGGCGGCACCGGCAACATCTACGACGGCATCATCCCGACGGTCGACGCAAAGATCGCCGGCGAGTTTGGCCGCATCATGATGTGGGCCGACAAGTTCCGCCGCCTGAAGGTCCGCACCAACGCCGACACGCCGCGCGACGCCAAGAAGGCCCGCGAGCTCGGCGCCGAGGGCATCGGCCTCTGCCGCACCGAGCACATGTTCTTCTCGCAGAGCCGCATCCTGCCGTTCCGCCAGATGATCTGCGCCGACACGGTCGAGGAGCGCCGCCTTGCGCTCGCGAAGATCCTGCCGTACCAGCAGGACGACTTCGAGCAGCTCTTCGAGGCTCTCGACGGCCAGCCGGTGACGATCCGCTTCCTCGACCCGCCGCTCCACGAGTTCGTGCCGCACACCGAGGACGAGATCGCGCTTCTCGCAAAGGAGATGCACAAGCCCGCAAGCCGCATCCGCGACATCATCGACGGCCTCCACGAGATCAACCCGATGATGGGCCACCGCGGCTGCAGGCTCAGCGTGACGTATCCCGAGATCGCGGTCATGCAGACGAAGGCGGTCATCCGCGCGGCGATCAACGTGCAGAAGAAGCACAAGGGCTGGAACGTCAAGCCGGAGATCATGATTCCGCTCACCGGCGACGTCAAGGAGTTCAAATTCGTCAAGGACATCGTCGTCCACGTCGCGAACGAGGAAATCCAGGCGGCCGAGATCAAGCTGAACTACGAGGTCGGCACGATGATCGAGATTCCGCGCGCGGCGCTCACCGCGGGCGAGATCGCCGAGGAGGCCGAGTTCTTCTGCTTCGGCACGAACGACCTCACGCAGATGACCTACGGCTTCTCGCGCGACGACGCGGGCAAGTTCCTTGGCGCCTACTACGACCAGAAGATATTCGAGAACGACCCGTTCGCGAAGCTCGACCAGGTTGGCGTCGGCAAGCTGATGCAGATGGCCGTCACGGACGGCAAGGCGACGCGCCCGAAGATCCACTGCGGCATCTGCGGCGAGCACGGCGGCGACCCGACTTCCGTCGAGTTCTGCCACCGCCTCGGCCTCGACTACGTCAGCTGCTCTCCGTACCGCGTGCCGATCGCGCGTCTCGCGGCGGCGCAGGCGGCTCTGCGCAAGTAAGCTGCGCGCAAGGCGAAGCGAAAGCGGCCCGGGGCGCAATCCCCGGGCCGCAATCCTTGCATAGACCCATTTTCCTGCCCTGTCGCATCGCTTCTATATTTTATCAGCGAGATTTGGAGAAAAGCTCGTCTAAAATGAAGTCGGCAAAGGTTTTCTTCCAAAATCCGCGAGGTGTCCCCACAGGTTTCAGGGGCGTATCCACGCAATTTGACATCATTTGAAGAAACCCATTACCATTACACCCGTTGCTACAGAAAGCGCGGCAAATATGGTATAATACTCGGCGGTGAAACCATGGGGAGCATTCAAATGTGTACACGCAAGAGCGTAGAAAACCTCTTCAAACCGCGCATCCACTCCGAAGATGGACGGTATTGGGCGGAGATTCCGGCCATGCCGGGGTGCATAACCGTGGCTGATACGTTGGACGAGTTGCGCGATAACCTTATAGAGGCCGCGCAATGCTGGCTGCTCACGTCGGCGGACATGGAGAACTATCGTAGGAACGACCGCCGCCGCATTGAGCGCAAACGTCGTGCCGTAGCCATTGCATGAAGCCGATGAATGCCGAGCAGATTGCCGAATATCTGCACGGGTTCGGCTTTATCCGCAGTCACGGCGTCGGGTCTCATCGCGGCATGTTCAATCCTGTCACCGGGCGGCGAACGGTGATTCCGTTCCACGGTAAAGAGCCACTACCGCAGGGAACGCTCAACGCGATATGCCGACAGGCCGGTGTGCCCAAGCCGAAGCGGTAATGTTGCCACTAAAGATTGTTTTGCCGCTCATCTGCGTAAGGCCATCTGCCGGATTGTCGCTTTGAGGACTGCCGCGCGGTCGTGGCGTCTTTGGTGTTTGCGGAACTTGGGCTGGACGGCTTCTGGGCTTCGCGCCTTCCGCCGAGCCGCAAGGGCACGGACTGGCTTGCGATCATGAAGACCATCGTGATGTACCGCCTCACGGATCCCGGCAGCGAACTCGACATGCACATGAACTGGCTTGCGGACACAGCCGTCGAGAAGCACATATTCACGGCATTCATGGCGCTCTGCCTCCAGCAGACGCTGAGGTCCATTGCCAGGGAGTACGCACCAGGACTCACGCCCCGCCAGATTGTCGAAAAGTTCCGCACGGTCAAGATGGTCGATGTCGTGATGCCGATAGTATCTGCAGCTCGTCTTTTTCGGCGAAGCTAAAGAAAATGGGCTGAAGGGCTGGCGCGGACGCGCGGCGGGAATGAAGTTTGATCTGGGTGTCCCCGAGGGTGGAAGGGGAAATCCACCTCCATCAATCCCAACCCCTGTTTCCAGCACTCAACGCAAACACCTCTTTGCGTTCACTCTGGCAAAGCACCAAACTAAAAAAAGTGGTATAGACCACCGTTCGGCGCGTACATGGAATGTGGTATCATATACACCACATGGAGAAACTAGCGACAGAATCGAAGAAGGAATTGATCGGAAGGACTCTTCGCGCCGAGATAGAAGCAGGAAAGTTCGCCGGACATTTTCCGAGCGAGCGCGCGCTGGTGCGGCGCTTTGCCGCTGCGCGTGAGACTGTAAGGGCGGCATTGCGTGATTTGGAGGACGACAATCTTATACGAAGATGCGTTGGCAGCGGCACGACTGTGACGTCAAGCGCCGCATGGAGGCGCGCATTTGCAATTCTGCTCGGCAACGGATACAACACCAATCCGTTCTACATGGCGATGAAAAGCGGTGTCGAGCGGACGCTCGCGAAGCATGGCAGCATTCTTATCTCGGCCTCGTCATTTGCCTACAGGGAAAGCGATCGCATGGCGTGCTCAATGGAGTTTGTGCGGATGTGCATCCGGGAGCGTTTGTCAGGTGTGTTTTATCAGCCGTTGCACTTCCTCCGCAACGGAGAACGTGCCAACCGCGCCGTTCTCTCCGCCCTGCACGATGCGGGAATCCCCGTCGTGCTGATGGACAGTGATTTCGTCCAGCCGCCGCAGCGCAGTGCATACGACCTTGTAGGCACTGACAATCTGCGTATCGGTTACGATTTGGCGCGGCATATGATAGAGGCGGGCGCAAGGCGGATAGCGTATGTGACGCGACCCAAACCGGCGCCGACTTCCATGTTGCGAGGAATGGGCGTGGGTTTCGCCGTGAGCGAGGCGGGCCTCCGATGGCACACGGAAGACATGATGTTCGTCAGATATTCCGACGCAGAAACGTCGGCGAAATATCCAGACGCGGACGTGCGGGCGACAGCAAAGCGCATTGCCGCCGACAGAAAGCGCCCTGACGCGCTGATAGCCGGCGACGACTACCTTGGAGTCGTGCTGATGGAGTCGCTGCGGGAAGAAGGTCTGAAAGTCCCCGACGACATTCTTGTCGCTGGCGTGAACGGCGACCCTGTGTCCGGGGAGTGCGACCCACCGCTCACAACGTTCGTTCAGCCCTGTGAGGAAATAGGCGCGGCGGCCGTTGAACTCATGTTTTCGCGAATCAAGACTCCTTCGCTCCCGCCAAGGGAGGTGAGACTTGCTTCGCGCTTCGTCGCACGCGCTTCAACCATGTATTTTCGCAAGCCAACAAAAGAAAAGGAGTAAGACAATGACCAAACACATAGTCGCCACTCTGTCTGCGGTGTTCTGTACTGCGCTCAGCCTGTCGGCCGCCGCTCCGCGCACAGGCCCGTGGACGAAGGCACAGGCATGGGCGTGGTACGATGCGCAGCCGTGGATGCGAGGCTGCAACTACCTTCCCGCGAGCGCTGCGAATTACACGGACATGTGGCAGGCTCTCGGCAGCGAGGAGCGTTTCGAGGAGATGGAGCGGGAGCTTTCGCTTGCGGAGGCGACGGGCTTCAATGTAATGCGACTCATAATATGCGAGCAGGGTTTTGGCGTGTGGCTGGCCGACCACGACGGATTCATGTCGCGCTTCGGGCGCTGGCTTGAAATGCTGGACAGGCACGGCATGAGGGCGATAGTGCTTCTCGGCAACGACTGTTCGCGGCCGAAGGAGTACTGGTCGCTCCCGAGGCCTGGTCCGCAGCCGAACGACTGGGGGTATCACGGCGGACGAAAGGTGTCGCAGCACGGATCTCTGCCTGACGCCGTCGGCTACACCGTGATGGACGATCCGAAGCTCGGCCCCAAGTTCTGCGAGATGTGCCGCGAGATCGTGGCGAAGCACCGCGACGACCCGCGCATCGCGTTCTGGAACGTGTGGAACGAACCCGGCAACAACACCCGCGGCGCTCTCCCGCTGTCCCACATGCGCAGGCTCTTCGAGATGCTCTGGGCGGTAGATCCCGTCCAGCCGCTTGCGGCCGATGTCTGGACGGACGGCTACGGAACCGGGCTGTCTCCGGGACGCAGGACCGATGCCCGGCGCGATGAACGCGAGGCTGCGCAGAAGCTGGCCGGAGAGCTCTCCGACATAGTCAGCTACCACTGTTACGGACCCTACGAGGAGCAGGTGAAGCTCATACGCAGGCTCCGCAGGTTCTACGGACGCCCGCTCGTGAACACTGAATGGCTCGCGAGGTGCCTTGGCTGCAACGTTGCGGAATGCTATCCGCTGTTTTACATTGAGAAGATCGGTGCAGTGAACTTCGGGTTTGTCGCCGGCAGATACCAGATGTACGAGCCGTGGGAGGGGATGTGGAAGGAAGTGGAGCGTGGCGGCGGAAGACAGTACGACATGACCAAATGGTTTCACGACCTCTACCGTCCGTCGCACCGCCCGTACGATCCGAATGAGATCGAGCTCATAAAGCGGTTCAATTCGCTTGCCGACGAGGACTTTCAACTTCAACACAAACCAACAAAAGAAAAGGAGTAGGAAAATGACAAAACACATAGTCGCTGCAATGGCTGCGGTGTTCTGCACTGCGCTCAGCCTGTTGGCCGCAGACCTCACTGTCGATACAGGACAGACGGTGACAATATCGGAAGATGCCACGTACGACACGGTGACAGTGTACGGGACCCTGTCGGTTTCGCAAAGCGCGAAACTCACCGCAGGCGACCTGCTGCTGAAGCCTAAAGGCGCTTTGAAGCTGAACGGCAGCACCACGAGTTTTTCGTCCGTGAACGCAAACGGAGACGGCTACATCATAGACGAGTCGGAGAGCAGCTATACGCACGCGACCGTAAACGTGACAGGCGACACCGACAGCAAGATGACGCAGCTCGGCACGGCCTATACCATTCTCAAGAAGTCCGGCGCAGGCACTCTTACGCTCTCCCCGCGCAGCGCTATGCACAGCTTGTCCGTGAGCGGCGGCAAGGTGATTGTGCAGAGCCGCGCCGTCACAGGCTACCGCTGGTACAAGTTCACGGTCAGGGATTGCAGGTCTAGCGCCTCGACCGCCACTCAGATGGACGAATTGTATTGGCTTGACGAAAACGGAAACGACTTGTCCAATCAACGCATCTTTCCCATCGGGGATACGTTCGGATATCAACTGTACGACCGCAGCACTGCCACGAAGTGGTTTCAAAGCGGCAGCAAAAGCGGCTGGTATGTAAGCACTGTGTTTCCTGGCGTGCGGCCGATTCGCTCATACATGTACTGGACTGCGGACGACGAACCTGTACGCGATCCTTCCGCATGGCGAATCGATGCTTCGATAGACGGTGTCAGCTATTGGGACAGGATTGCGGACGTGTCTAACTTCGTTGCCACTACAACGCGCAACACGGCGGCAGCCGCGACGAACTTCCTTTTCTCCGCTCCTTCCACTGTGACAATCCCCACCGTTACGCTAAACGCCGGAACGACGCTTGAGGTGGCTGGCGACACCACGCTGGCCGCGACGGGCTTCAGCTCGTCGGATTTCGGCACGCCTGCATTTTGCAATCTTTCGATAACGAACGGCGGCGTGTTCGCCTGGAATCCATCGGCGGACAAGACTCTTGCATTCCTCAACTTGAGCGGTGACGGCACATTCCGCAAGGAAGGTCCGCAGAATGTAACGATATCAGGCAATACGTTGTCAGTCGGTGGTCTGCACGTGTCCGGCGGCACGTTGACGTTGCGCTCCGCGCGACGTGAGACACGTCGCTTCTTCAAGTTCGTATTCGAGAAGACCTGTGCCGCAGAAAGCCACGCGGATTATCGGAAACTGCAGTTCAGCGAACTTGCCCTTTACAATGCAAATGGTGAGCGCGTGAATTTGAGTTCAAACATTCAAGGCGTTGGTGGACATTGGATGGCAAGCAAACTTTTTGATGGTGATACTGGTAACGGCTCAACCATATACGACACGGGCATTCCGGACACGGCAGTGTCAGTGCAGTTCGAGGTGAAGGATGGTGTGACGGACTCTGTGACCGGTTATAGGTTCTGCCCAGACATGACATATAGCCAGTGGCGCACCATGCCTGGCACCTGGAAGGTCTATGCGAGTGCGTCTTCTTCCGGCAGTTGGGAAATGATAGATTCGCGAGGAGTGACATGTACCGGATACAATGAGTGGAAGACGTTGAATGGCGGAGTTCCGTTCGTGTTCACGAACGCTGCGGAGAGCATTGCAGCCATTGCTCCGTCGTGCAAGGTGAAGATCGACGGCGGTGCGACGCTGGACGTCTCCGGCACGGCGACGACGCTGGCCAACCTCACGATCGACTGCTCCGCCGCGTCGGACGCCACCCTCGTCGGCGGCGAACTGGCTGCGGTTGGCGAGATTGCGTTCGAAAACGTCTCGTTCCAGGACGGCGGCACCTGCAGCGTACCGCTTGCGTTCGTGGGAACGGATGGGCTGTCGCGGATGGCTGACTGGACCGTTGTCGTGAACGGCAAGGTTTCGCGCAGCTGCTATCTCTCCGTCGTCGGCGGACGCCTTACGCTATGCAAAAAGGGCCTTGTCTTGATCGTGAAGTAATCTTAGGAGGCTCACGTGCGAATTCCAGCAATCGGATATGCTGTGCTGGCGTGCCTTTCCATTGCCGGCGCGGGCATGGCGGCGCCGCCTCGCGTGAAGCTCGGCGACGAAATCGCCGACGGGCGTCCGTCGGTGCGCTGGCGCGGGTTCAACCTGCAGGAGATGTTCTACATGTGGAAGGACCGAAAGCCAAGGGACTTCCGCGAAGAGGATTTCCAGATCATCAGCGACTGGGGCTTCAACTTCGTCCGTCTGCCGATGGACTACCGCTACTGGATAAAGGACCGCGACCGTGCGAACTGGGAGGTTTTCGACGTGGAAGGTCTCAAGTGCGTTGACCGTGCAGTTGCGCTAGGGCGCAAGTACGGCGTGCACGTCTCGATCAACATGCACCGATGCCCCGGCTACACGGTAGCACCTGAGAAGGAGCCTGCAAACCTCTTTGCGGATGACGAGGCACTGCGCGTATGCTGCGTTCACTGGGCGATGTTCGCGCGACGCTACAAAGGCGTTCCCAACGAAACGCTGTCGTTCAATCTCTTCAACGAGCCGCCGGCCATGCAGGACGAAGCGTACGGGCGCGTCGTCAAGGCGCTCGTGGCGGCGATACGCGAGGAGGATCCGACGCGGTTCATCGTAGCCGACGCCATTTCCTTCGGCAACATCCCCTCTATGTCGATAGCCACCCTCCCCGGCGTGGCGCAGGCGACGCGCGGCTACAAGCCGATGGGCGTAACACACTACCTTGCGCCCCACGCCGGAAATCCGTCCGCGAAGCCCGCGTGGCCACCGCGCGGCGACCTTCCGAGCGGCATCCTGGCAGGGCCGCAGAAGAAGAATATGCAGCGTCCGTTCCGGCTGCTCGGTCTGCCCGCCGGGACGCTCTCGGTGCGCTTTGGCATGGCGTCGGGGCCGATAACGCTGCGATTTACTGCGGATGGGGCGTTGCTGAAGGACGAGTCTCTCGTTCCTGATGAGAAAAATTCGATGTGGTCTGGCGTGAAACATGACCGTAAGTGGGGCATCAAGCAGGGCATCTGGCGCGGCCGCGAAGAGTTCACGTTCTCTGGGCCGGTGGACTCGTTCGAGATGTCGGTGGTCAGCGGCGACTGGATCATGCCGAAGCGCGTAACATTCATTTCGACGGACGGCAAGCGGCGGGTGGAAATTGAGTTCGAGGACGAGTGGCATGCGCCGGTCAACTTCTCTCAGCGCTTCGTCGGATGGGCGGACGGATTCAAAGCGGTCGGACGGAAGATGTTCAAGCCATATTACGCCGACCTTGGACGCGACTATCTCTACCGCAAGCTCATAAAGGACTGGGAACCGGCGATAGAGAAAGGCGTGTTTTGCTTCGCCGGAGAATTCGGCGCGTGGAAGATGACGCCACATCATGTTGTTCTGGACCTCTTCGAGGACTATCTCGCGCTCTGGAAAGAGCGCAACATGGGCTGGGCCCTCTGGGAACTGCGCGGCGGTTATGGTGTGCTCGACTCGAATCGCCCCGATGTCGAATACGAAGACTTCCGTGGCCACAAACTCGACCGCAAGATGCTGGAGCTCTTGCAGCGTTACTGAATGTTTCCCCCAAAGGACATCAAATGAAGAACATCGTTTCATTGTTGTTGGGTTTTGTCTCAATATCTCTCTGCGCCGAGGAGATTGACCTTTCGGGGGTCTGGAGATTGTCTGGAGAAGATCGGGATGGAAAGGCGATTGAGTGCAACATATCCGTTCCGGGCGGTGTTCATTCCGCGCTTCTGGCGAAAGGCCTGATACCGGACGTCTTCTATGGCCGCAACGAGGAGAAGACGTTGTGGGTCGCCAGAAGGGAATGGACGGTTTCGCGCGATTTTGAAGTGTCTGCCGAAATGCTTTCGCGCCGTGAAATCGTCCTGCGGCTCGAGGACTGCGACACTTTCTGCAATGTCAGTGTCAACGGTCGACCAGTTGGTCGAACAGCCGATCGATTTCAGCGATATGAGTTCGATGTCAAGCCGTTTCTGAAGGCGGGGCGCAACGCCATCAGCGGACGATTCGAGAGCCCCGTCGCCGCCGCAGACGCACTCGCCGCGGAGCGTGGGCGTCAGTATCCGATTTCGAATGTTATGTGGGCCAAGAACCAGGCCCACATCCGCAAGCCCGCCTGTCATGGCGGATGGGACTGGGGGCCGGAACTCGAAGTGACCGGCTTCTGCGGCACGGTCAAGGTCATCGGCTCCGACAGGCCCAGAATCGACTACGTCCACACGCGGCAGACGTTTTCCTACGACTTGTCGCACTGTACGCTGGATGTTTTCGCGGACATGAGCGACGGCACAACCGTGACGAACAGGATAGAGATTGAAGATCCGCCGCTCTGGTGGCCCAACGGCGCGGGAGAACAGCGGTTCTACACGTTTACGGTAAATGTACGCGGAGAAGATGTGACACGTAGCATTGGACTGCGCAAGATCGAGGTATTGAACGAAAGGAGTGTGTCCAAAGACGGCAAAGACGAGCTCTCCCTTGTCTTCCGCGTCAACAATCGTCGACTGTTCGCAAAGGGCGCGAACTGGATTCCGTGCGACGCCTACGAGAACCGCCAGACGCCGGAGAGATACCGTGACCTGTTGGAGAGCGCGGCAAAGGCGAACATGAACATGATACGCGTCTGGGGAGGGGGGCAGTACGAAAAGGACTGTTTCTACGACATCTGCGATGAACTTGGAATACTCGTATGGCATGACATGATGTTTTCCTGCGCGACCTATCCTTTCGACGAGAGGATGAAACATGATGTCGAAGCGGAACTGTCGCACCAGCTCCGCCGACTGAAGGACCATGCGTGCATCGCCTTGTGGTGCGGGGACAACGAATGCCTTGGAGCAATCGGATGGTTCAAGGAGACGAAAAGCGACAGAGACTTCTACCGCAGCCAGTGGGTCATGCGCTCGGAGCTTCAGGGCAAGCTGGTTGCGAAATACGATCCTTCGCGCACCTACTGGCCCAGTTCGCCTTGCTGCGGGCCGGGAGATTTCGGAAACGCATGGAAGGACGACTCCAAGGGCGACATGCACAACTGGAACGTATGGCACGAAAACAAGCCGTTTGACGACTACTACAGATTCAAGCCGCGTTTCTGCAGCGAATTCGGCTACCAGAGTTTTCCGTCGATGGAGATTGCCGAGACGTTTGCGGACCGCAGCTCGATCGAGACGCATGGCGAGGACTTTGAATGGCACCAGAAGAATCCCGGCGGGAACCGCAGGATCCGCGAGACCATGTTGCGCTACTTCTTGCCGCCGAAGGATGTCGAGTCGGAGTTGCTCCTGTCTCAGTTCCAGCACGGCATGGCGATGAAGATGGCCTGCGAAGGATGGCGGGCGCAACGCCCGCGCTGCATGGGCACGCTCTATTGGCAGCTCAACGACAATTGGCCGGTCGCATCGTGGAGCTCAATAGAATACGGCGGCAAGTGGAAACCCGTCCAGTATCTTGCGCGAAGGTTCTTTGAGTCGATCGCTGTCGTCGCGCAGCCGGGAATCAACGATGGAAGGGCAGATTTAGCGCAAGGCAGTGTTTTTGCGCTCAACGACACGACCGAAACCGTTTGCGGCGATCTCGGCGTTGAATACTGGACCTACGACGGTCAGATCGTCTCCGCTGCGACGAATTCTGTTGCCATGCCTCCTGACAGTTCCGCAAAGGTTTCGGATTTCATGAGGCCGCAGTCCCCCGATCAGACTTTCATGGTTCTCACACTCAGGACCGGGCGCGGCGTATTCGCCAACGACTGGCACTTCGGCAAATACCGCGACGTGCCGCTCGCTAGTGCGCGATTGGAGAGTTCCGTCAGGCGAACGGGTGAATTGATATTTGAGGTTGCGTTGTCGGCGGACAAGCCCGCTTTCTTCGTCTGGGCGAATGTGAAGGGTGTTCGCGGAGAATTCGACGACAACTGCTTCACGCTTCTGCCTGGACGCCCAAGAATCATCACTTTTACGGCAAAAGAGCATGTCTCAATTGAGACGTTTCTGAGTCGCCTGACCGTCTGCAGCATGGCGGATCTCTCGAATGAGACGAAGATAACAGTTGATTTGACAGGCCAGCCGGAAGGGGTAAGTCCGTGAACGGCGTCATGATGCCGCGATGCTGGCCGAGCAGACAAGCATGAAACGAAAGATGTGAGGCTTATATGAAGCGGATTGGAATAGGATTTCTGTTTTGCGCGGCGGCCGCACAGGCAGCCTGGCAGCGAGATAGACGGACGAAACTGCTACGACGAGAACGGTGAGGAGAAGTACAGAGGGCCGCACGGGATAGGCGTCCACTTCTCGTCCAACGTCGTCTGCCGCGGCTACACCCTGCGCGATGCGGGCAACTGGTCGCACAGGTTCTGCCTCTCTTCGGACATACGGGTGGAGGACGTCAAGGTCTGCGGCGGACACGACGGGCTGGACTTCCACGCATGCGACAGGGTGCTGGTGGAGGGGTGCGACATCCAGTCCGGCGACGACTGCGTTGCCGGATACGACAACGACGACATGACGGTCCGCCGGTGCAGGCTTAATTCGGCATGCAGCGTGTTCCGCATCGGTGGCAGGAACATCCTCGCCGAGGACATTGTCGCCTATGGCCCTGGAGCCTTCGCGCACAGATACGGGCTTTCCAAGGCGGAAAAGCGCGCGGGCGTCAATCCGGCGGAAGGCGGGCGGCGCAACACGCTTTCGTTCTTCACAAACTACGGCAATGCGAGGGTTCGCGGGCGGCCATGCGGCATCGTGTTCAGAAACTGCCGCGTCGAAGGCATAGACAGGCTCATGCACCTCAACTTCTCCGGCAACGAGCTTTGGCAGACTGGTCCATGTCTTGAGGACGTGACGTTCGAGAACGTGGATGCATCGGCGCTTCTGCATCCCGTTACGGCCTACGCGACGCGGGAGAATCCGCTGCGCATTGCGTTCAAGGACTGCAGAATGTCGTTTCGCACACCTGTCAAGGAGTTTGCGCGCGGAGCCAACATCTCGGAAATTTCCATTGAGAATGTCGAGTTTAAGGATGTGGAAGGTCCGCTTCTGCTGAACTGGGAAGACCGCATCCCCGATGTCAAGACGAACAATCTGCGGGGTCTGTCCCCGTCGATCCGCAAGGCGGACGGCCCATTCGTCAGCGTCGCAATCTGATCTGCGATTTGCGAAGTAGTTGACTGCAAACGGAAATCATGTGCGGTGTCGGGTGCAAAGAGATTTTTATCAGAGATGATGCTATGGGCGGACCGAATCCGCCGCATAAAATGCCCATCCCGGCTAACTTGACCTTGTTGGTCAAGATTTGGTATAATGCCAGTGTTTTCAGACCACAAGACAGGGAGTGCCATGCCAACGGTAATGAACGTCAATGAAGCTAAGGCGAACTTCTCCGGGCTTCTGTCCTTTGTACAAAAGGACAAGACAGTCGTCACAATCATGCGCTACGGGCATCCCATTGCGCAAATCGTGCCTTGTCCTCCCAAAAGGTCCCTGCGCAAGGATCCTCTGCTGTCGCGGATAAAGATCAATTGCAACCTTTTCGAGGATGAATCGTCCGACTGGGAGGCGATGAATGACTGACGTGCTTCTTCTGGATACATGCGCGCTGCTCTGGCTTGCGAGCGGCGACAGGGGGTTGTCCGCAAAGGCGCGTTCGCTGATTGAGAATGCACCGGTCGTGTATGTGTCGCCAGTCACGGCATGGGAAATCGCGGTAAAGGCGTCCAGGGGGAAGATACAGTTGCCCATTTCCCCGCGAGAGTGGTTTGATTCCGTAGTGAAGATGTACGGCATAGATGTTCTGAAGCTGTCGGCAGACGACATGCTGCTATCGGCCGAATTGCCGTGGCTTCATAAAGACCCGGCAGATCGCTTCATTATCGCAACTGCTCTGAAGAACGGATTCATGGTGGTGACCGCAGACGGAAACTTTGGAAAGTACGGCGTAAAGACGATATGCTGAAATGAAAGATTGAGCATCTGTCGTGCAAGATAGTATATTGAGCCGGGGCCCTGTCTCTTTTCGCCGGAAATGGATGCTGGCGGGGTTCGCCGCTGCGTTCTTGATAGGCGACATGTTCCTTGCCGTGCGCGGCGCGGCGACGACTTCCGTGGAGTTCCTCTACGGCGTGGCCGGTTTCTCGCTGGCGCAGATGCTATGGACAATCGGGCAGCTGCGCGAGGCGCGGCCGGACATCCGCGTGTTCGTCGCGGCGGCGGTTCCGCTCTCCCTGTTCGTCCTCTGCCGTCTGCATCCGCCCGTCCTGCCCGCCGCGGCGAACGCAGCCGTGTGCGTCTACTCCGCCCTGACCGCGCTGTCGTTTGCGACGGTACTTGCGACACGCCGCGTATTCTACATCTGCGGCATCGGGCTCTTGCTCTTTTCCGACTTGATGATTGGAGGCGGGTTGCTGCACATG
>JAFRBA010000105.1 GCA_017405115.1 Kiritimatiellia bacterium | reverse complement strand
CCGTGGAGCGCGAACGGCGCGACGTCGACTGGCACGTTGCGCGCGCGCAGCCAGTCGGCGCTGCCGGCTCCGCCGCGGCCGAAGCGCCAGTTCGCGCCGCAGCGCACCGAGGTGAACGGGTGACGCTCCGCCGCCATGCGAAGGAAGTCCGCCGGCTCCATGTTCGCCAGCTCCGGCGTGAAGTCCAGCGCGACGACTTCCTCCACACCGCACGCCCTGATGGCGGCCAGCCTCTCCTCGAGCCCCATGATCAGCTTCGGCGCGCGGTCGGGGGCGAGCACGGAGAGAGGGTGGCTGCGGAACGTCAGCGCGGCGTCTGCGCCGCGGAGGATGGCCTGGTGGCCGAGGTGGACGCCGTCGAAGAACCCTACCGCAAGAACGCTGACATCGGCTTCACGCACGACGCAAAATCCCCCATTCCCGTCTCAAGGAGCCTGTCGAACGGAATCGCCTCGGCGACGTCGAACTTGCCGACGCCGGTGCGCCTGAGCGACTCCAGGCACGCGCCGCAGCCCAGCGCCTCGCCGAAGTCGTTGACGAGCGTCCTCACGATGAGCGACTTGGTGCCCTTCACCTCGAACGACATGCGGCCCTCCGGCGCCGCCTCCGCCCTGAAGCGGTAGACGTGGGCGAGGAACTGCGAGTGCTCGCCAGTGTCGGCCGTCTCGTATGCGGCGCTCCCCTCGCGGCGGACAGTGCAGAAGCGGGGCTCGGTCTGAAATATGTCGCCGCGAAACGCCGCAAGCGCGGATTCGACCTTCTCCGCGGAGACGGCGGGGTCGCGCTCGGCGACCACCTCGCCGTGGCAGTCGTGGGTGTTCGTGGAGCGGCCGAGCCGCATGGTGCCGGTCCATCCGCGGTCGGCGCCCATGACGTCGGCTACGAAGCGGTTAGCGTCGTTGACGAGCAGGACGAGCAGGCCGGACGCCATCGCGTCCAGCGAGCCGCCGTGGCCGACCTTGACGAGGTTGAACTTGCGCTTCACCGTCTTTACGACGGTGGGGAAAGCTATGCCCGACGGCTTGTCCACGAGCAGCACGCCGTTCAAGTCCTCGAGCATCCTGAGTTGCGTGAGGTTTGCCATTACCTGAATCCGAGTATCTTGTGAAGCTGGACGGACAGCGACCATCCGTCGAGCCGCGACAGCACCGACTTGGCCGTCGCGAAGTCGATTTCGCCGCCGCGGTCGCACGGCGAGACGTAGTAGTCTGTCGCGGCGATGCGGCCATGCACCTCGCGGCAGAACGCGTCCGCGTCCGCGTCGTCCGCCACGACGCGCACCTCGTCCGCCGCGTCCAGCGCGAGCGGCGCGCCTCGCTTCGGCGAGCAGGCCACGTAGTCGACGAACGCGAGCCAGTCCGGCGCGGAGGTGCCGTTGGTCTCGACCGCGATCCAGAAGCCGCGCTCCTTCAGCGCAGCGACGAGCTCCGGCATCCCGGCGGCAAGCGTCGGCTCGCCGCCTGTGAGGACGACGCTCCTCGGGCGGAACGACGAGACCTCGGCGACAAGCTCGCCGAGCGGCATGGAGAAGCGCCGCGCGACGTCGGTGTCGCACCAGGGGCACGAGAGGTTGCAGCCGGCGAAGCGCACGAACACGCAGGGCCGCCCGGTGTTGCGACCCTCCCCCTGCATCGACTCGAATATCTCTACTATGTCGTACATTGCGATACGGGTTAATTATATCATAAGTTGGCGCAGTCATAGCCACCGACGGCTTCGTGCGGAAGCCGTTCAAGAGGAAGGCGAAGCGTGCAGCCTGATTCCGTCGAATCTACCGAGCATCCATGAATGGATTGCGCACACGCACACCTGCATAGACCTGCCCGTCGTTCAGATCCTCGGAAAGCAGTTCTCCGCACCTTGACTTCTCCGCAGCTGCGACAATCATGGCATCCTGAAGCGAAATGCAGTAAAGCGACTTGATTTCAACCGCCCGCGAGACAATCTGCGGGGTCTGGTTGACCACTTCGATCGAGCTGAGCACGTCAAGAAGCTTGAGAACTTCCTGTGCAGTGCATCCCAGCTTCTTCTGGCAGATGTTGGCAAATTCGAAAAGCACCTGTGCCGATATCCGAAACCCATCGCCGACTACAGCCTCGTCGATCAACTTCGCCGCGATTTTGTGCTTGCGAGAATCATGCGAATCCACGGCATACACCACGATGTTTGTGTCGAGGAAAGTCATTCGCCCGCCCCTCGATCATAGGCGTCAGCACGACGGAACTTGTATCCAGAACGGCGACCGCGGCGGGCACCTACGGCAGCCGCAACCTCGCGAAACGTACGGGCCGCCTCGCTTCGGCGCATGTCATCTGCCGTAAGGCGCACCAGAAAATCGCGGATCATGGCGTTTAACGACGTCCCATGCTCTTCGGCGTACACGCGCGCCTCCTGCACAACCGCAGGGGGAACTGAAAGAGTTATGCTCATAGTTTTATCCTCCTTACGTTCATGCACGTATTATATCACACTTTATCTGCCTATGTCCATGCCATCACTCAGTCCACATCCGGCGCTACATGGACGGACCGACGTGCAGGCGAGACCGAATTTGCACCATCGCATTCTCTTGTTGCTCCCGTCACTTCTTCGGGATTATGCGGATCCTGTCGATCGCAAGCGCGGAACCGGTCATGAGATTCACGTTCAGCTCCATCCGCCCGTCAAGGAAGTCTTCGCGGATGACCGGTAGCATGACATGCGTCTTCGCGCCGACCTTTTCCGTGAACGGCACCTCGAACACGCGGCCTTCGAGAAGACCCCTCGCTGAAGTGAGGCCGCCTTCGGGCTGGTGGAAATCGATGCGCACGTCACCCGTCGTCGGGGGTACGCCGCGTATCGTCATCGCGAACGCCCGCCCGGTCCAGTTCGTAGAAACGTCATACACAGCCCCCGAAAGGTCCGGCGGCTTCACGGCGTCGAACTCTTCGGCAAGCCAGCTCTCCGGCATCCGCACCGTTCCGGGCGCGGGCAGCGCGGCAAGATACGCACAGACGCTGGCCCTGAGGCGGTTCGCCTCCGGCGTGCCGGCGGAAAGGTCGTAGCCGCAGACGAAAAGCCGGCCCTTCCCGACAAGCACCTCGAACATCGTCGCCGTGAAGTCGGAGAAGTGGAAGTCGTTCACCGAAAGCGCTATCGGACGGAACTCCTCGGGCATCCCCCTGAGCGCATGAACCGTAGCGCCCTGCGAGAGAGAGTACCACTGCCAGTCCGTGAAGTCGTCCGTCACAAACCCGGCGAACGCCGGATGCTTCACGTCGAACCACGTTCCAAGCGCCGCCGCCGTCGTGTTCGCGACGGGAAACCAGCGCGCGCTCCAGTAGACGCTCTTGAACTGGCCTTTCGCCGACTTGAAGCTCGGGCCGGAGTAAAGGACCGTCTTCCCCTCCCCGAGCGCGGACTTCATCGCCGCCACGTCGTCCGTCTCCACTGCGCCCATCGGCAACGCGCAGCGCCCTTCTCGCGGATACACCCAGAAGTTCCATTCGTTGCACCCGAACCTAAGCGTCTGACGCGAGCGAACCATGACATCGGACAATGGACATTCGACAACCGCGACTGTCTTGACTTCGCCGGGCGGAATCGCCTCGGCAAGCTTTACCTCGTCCTTCACGCCGGCAAGTTCATAGGGAAACGCAGTTCCGGCCTCCAATGGCTTTTCCGTCAGGTTGCGAATCTGCAGCTTGGCGCGGTACGTCTCGCCGACGACGTAGGCGAAACGCGGGAAGCGGGCGAGGAAACATACCGGCCCCCACACGTTCGAGAAGCTGGGCATGCCTTTGAAACCGGTCTTTAGCCCATAGAACGGATCGCGCCACCCGACGAGCGCCTCGGCCTGTCCGGTGTAGTCCTGAACCTCAAGAAGCTGAAGCCCCGCGCAGGACGGCGTCCTGAGGAAGCTCTCGACCTCCTCCTTGTAGATGAGCCTGTTCAGCTTCGCCGATGCGACATGGTATTCCTCCTGGAACCGCAGCGCGTTCTTCTTGGCGGCGGTGTCGCGGTGGCGAGTCAGGTTCCACGGACGCATTGTGCCCGTGAACGGCGAGAGCAGCTCATCCCATATCGGATAGACCGGCCACTGCCCGATCTCGTGGGCGACGGTCGGAATCTTCGCCGCGGAGTAGATGTCCTCGTAGTCCCAGTCGGTATGCGGAAAGAGCTTCTCGCGGGCGAGCCCCTTGCCAGGCACTACATGCGAAAGCGAGAAGTCGTCCGCAGAAGTGAGCGTGCGTGCGGACGAAGCATAGCACAGGGCGCGCGGGTCGTACTTCTTGTGCTCATCGACCCACTTCCCCATCGTCTCGAAGTTGGAATTGCCGAGTTCGTTGCCGATTGAAAGGGAGAAGAACGACGGCGAGTTGCCATAGGCGTCGGCGATTGCCTTCATCTCGCGGCGGACGAATCCGTCGACCGGCTTGCCGTTGCCGACCTCGTCTCCCTCGCTCATCCACCCGTCGGTCCAGACCCCAGCCTCCGGGTGAAGTATCACCCCCAGCTCGTCCGCCGCGGCGAACGCCGCCTCCGGCGGGCACCACGTGTGGAACCTGACGGCGTTCACGCCGTCCTCGTCCTTCAGCATCCTGAACACGCGGAGCCACTCGCCCTTCTCCATCCACGGCACGCCGTCCTTCGCGAAGTTGGCGTTCTCCACGTTGCCGCGGGTGAAGATCGCGACGCCGTTCAGCGTAAGCAGATGGCCTTTCGTGCCGACAGTGCGGAAGCCGAAGCGGACACTGTGTTCAAAGCCGTCCTTCGCCTTCAGACGCAGCGTGTAGAGCGCGGGATGGAACTCGTTCCAGTACACAGGCTCCTCGGCAAGCGAGACGACGATGCGTGCGCCTCGCCTCTCCCAGCCGGACGTCTTGAGCCCTTCAATTTCCAGGTCCGCCACATCGGCCGACGTCTCGATCTCCAGCTTCCCTCCAGACGGTGCGGACGCGAACACGCGGGCATGGCGCAGAGGATGGGCCCGGCGGAGCTCGATGCGCCCGAGAACGCCGTTCCACACGGCCTGCATGTTCGGCCCGTAGGCGTGCGACTGCCGCGAGAAGTTGTAGCGGCACGAGTTGTCTACGACAATTTTCAGCGCATGCCTTCCCGGCGTCAGCAGTTCCTTCGGCACCGCGTAGACATGCGGCGTCGCAAGCGAATCGCACGGTATGGTCACGCGTCCCGCGTGGCCGTCGCATGGCATTGCGCGGACTCCGGCCGCACCGCTCGCCATCGCCTCCCCGTCCCAGAACGCCTCGCTCGCCCACATCACGCGCTCGAGGAAAAGCTCCATCGGATGCTCGCAGTCCGCCGCGGACAACTCGACGGAACGGGTCCATGTCGCCTTGCCGACGTACTGCCATTCCTGCACGAGCGCCTCGGACTGCGGCAAGTCCATCGTCGTCTCGAAGTCGTGTACAGTCCAGCGCTTTCCCAAGTGCGCCTCCGCCAGAGCCCCCGGCAACTTCGCCTCGCCGGCGATTCCGTCGCCCTCGACACGCCACGTCCCGGAGAGCGTCACATCTGCGCCCGCCGAAAGAATGAGCGCAGCCGCCCATAGAACAACCACCGATCTCATTTGAAGACTATCTCGTATGCTTCGCCCTTGAAGTTGCCGCCTACTATATATTGCGTCGCCGTGTCCGAAAAGCGGTCGCTGAACGCCGTGTGCATGTGCCCGCACAGAATCGCCTTGAGCGTCCGCTGCTCCTTAAGGAACGCCATCAGCTCCAACGTCGGCGGGCGCGGGACGTTGTAGTCAATCTGGTTCGCCCTGTACTTCGAGCGCACGATCTCGGCAGGGACGCCCGCGATGTCCGCCGTACCGTACTTCGTACCGCAGCCGAGCGTCTCGAACGACCACGTGAACATCGCTGGCGTGTAGAACGGAACATGCATCATCAGCACCACCGGAAGTCCCTTGCCGAATTCCGCCTTGACGCGGCGGCAGACGTCTTCGGAGATGTTGTTGTTCGCATCGTCGAACGCGACGAAGTTAACGCCGTTCACCACGCGCGAAGCGACCTGCACGTCGTTCGCAAAGGCTTTCTGCACGCGTGCGCGTATCTCGCCGCGTGTCTTGCCTCCCTTCGGATTCCAGTATTCGTGGTTGCCTATAGCGAAGTGGAAGTCCGCCATCTTGCCAAGCGTGCGTCCGGATATGGCGTAGTTCGCCTCGCTTTCGTAGTCCACGAGATCGCCCGTGTGCAGCATCAGCAGACTGTTGCGCCGCGCATAGTCAACGGACGCCTGGAAGTTCACGAGCGACTGCGGGAACACCGGTACGCGGTTCTTGAACGCGCGCTTCGCCCCTTCGCTCACCTGCTCCGCCGCACTCATGAAGTTGAGGTGGGAGTCGGAGAAGTGAAGCGCACGGAACGGCTTCTTCGCGCCGACGTCGATTTCAAGCGGCGTCGGGCTGAAGTCGCTTGCCGCCTCGTAGCCCTCGGGAAGCGCGGCAAACGCCGCACGCCCGAACGCGCCGCCCGCGAACGCCGAGAGCCCCAGCCCGATAAATGAACGCCTGTCGAGGTTCAACTCAACCCCCTTTCCGTCTACCGGATGAAGATCATCAGTCCCGGAACGATAGCGTCGCCCTCTGGCCCGACCTTGCTGAAGAACGTATAGTCGTACGGTGACGCAGTGGACTGCGCCGGATAGGCTTTCCCCTCCTTGAAATCCCACAGCACGACCAGCCCGTTATTGAGACGCACCGGCTTGAAGTCGCGCACGAGGTTGCCGTCCTGGTACAGTTTCAGCCAGTAAAGCCGCGACTTGCTCGCGTATGTCGGCGCGCCATTCTGGTCGCATGCGAATATGTGCAGATTGCACCCGGTGTCGATATTGTCCGTCTTGGTGTCGTTTAGCAGCAAAGTGCCGTCTATCCTGACGGTCTGTGAACCTGTAGCGAGCGACGATTCCACATGGTATTTCTGCCCGAGCGTCATCGCAAACGATGCGGTTTTCGTCATGCCACCTTCAGAAGCCGGAACATAATACCAGTCGGACCAGCCTACCATCGCATAGCCCGCGCCGTTGTGCAGGAGATAGTAGCGAACAGTGCTCGTGCGCGATTCGAGGAAGCCGGTATCGGCTTTCGCCAGAAACGCCATTTCCATGTCTGCAGCCGTGCCGGACTTGCCGGTTATGCCAGTATCGACGAATATCGTTCCGTCGGACTCCACATACTCAACGTATGCGGCGGGCTTTTCTTCGCCCGTAAGGACGATATTGCCGGTGTTCCCGCTTGCCGGGATGTCTGGGGACGGCTTGAACACGCTTTTGGAGATTTCGTCGTAGAGCATCGCCTTGCCATCGACGATGCACGGCTTGAAGTCGCGCACGAGCTGCATGCTGGAGCCATCCGGATCGCCCTGCCAGAGCTTGAGGCCGTAGCAGCGCGCCGCCGAATGGAAACGCCCTATCCCGCTGAACAGCATGAGGTTGACGCCTGTGTCAACGCTGCCTGCCGCCGTGCCGCTGTAGATGTTTGCTCCATCCAGAGAGAAGGTCTGCGTGCCATCCGCAAGCGTCACGTCGAAAGCATATTTCGTCCCCGCGGACATTGCATCCATCGTAGGATAGCCACCCGAACCGGCGTGGCCTACCCAAAGTTTCTGGTTTCCGGCATGCACCATGTAGAAGTAGGTGCCGCCTCTCGCGTTGGTGTCGGCAGCGGCGAGGTAGGCGCGTTCATCGCGATTGACGGCATCTTCTACATAATTATGCTTTTCCTCGCCGCCGTTTCGCAGCTGTACCCAGCTGAACTCGCCGGCGGCGCGAGTGCCGCTTTTCGCACGCACCCCGGTGTCGAGCGTCGTATAGCCGTCGGACGCGATATACTCCACAAACGTGACGTTTTGCTTCTTCCTGATCTTCGTTATGCGCGGCGGCGCGAGAAGCCTGCCCTGGGCGGCAAAGAAGATGCGCCCCGAGACGGCATCGTAAAGACCCGGCTCTCCATTCTTGAGACAAGGGCGCAAGTCGCGCACGAGTTCGCCATCCTGCATGATCTTCATGTAGTAGAGCCGCGCGTTCGCCTTGAACTGGGCTTCTCCTTCCACGTTTGCTGCAAAGATGTATAGCGGATAGCCGGAATTGACATTGGAAGTGTCGCTTGTGCAGTCGAGCAGCGTCGTCATTTCGCCGCCTTCCACGGCGTCATACTTTATTTGCAGTCTGCCGACCGCAAAACTGTTTGAAACCACGTAATCGCGTGACTGATAGACGATGACTTTTCCGCCGTCATAGGCCTCAGACCCGGACGATATGCCATAGCGCATGTACCTTGACGGGTCGGTTTTGTCTATGTAGCGGAAAGTCCCATGTCCGAATGCGATGGATCTATTGCCAAAGAACCACATGAAAAAGCGCGTGTCGCCTTCTCCGCGAGAGCCGAGGATGGAAGCCTCCTTGTTTTTCTGCGTCATTTCCTCCAACCACCTCATCTTGAACTCGGCATCCGTACCAGAACGCCCGATAATACCGGTGTCGATGTACGCGTCGCCGTGCGCTTCCACGTAGTCTATGAATTCGTCCGGCACGCAGCTATCCTCGTCGCATACAAGATCGGTGCCAGTGACCGAATAGAAAATCGTCTTGGAAACGTCATCGTAAAGGCCGGCGCGTCCATCCTTAATGCAAGGGATGTAGTCGCGCACGAGAGTGCCGTCCTGCCAGATCTTGAAGCCGTAGCAACGCGCCTTGCAGTTGTAGCCGGAGCCGGCGGAGAGCGCAGAGGAACCGGTCCTGCAACTGAACAAGGCGATGCTGCTTCCTGTGCTGAATGCGGTGGTGCCGGCGGTGTACAGTTTCCGCCCATCGACGAAAACGGTATTCGTCATCGTATGATCGGAGGTCTCGGCGGAGAACTCGCTGACGACACTGTAGCGCCGCTTGAATTCATAGAAACAGGTATAGCCGGAAGCTGTGACGTTTTGATACGGTCCGTGGCCGGTCAAAATCACGCCGTTGCCGCCGCTGTAGCAGAAGTAATACCTGTCGTTGCCGCTTCCGGACGTCCGTGCGCCGGCAAATGAATGGTCTGCCAACTCCAGCCATTCGACGTGCGCCTCGGTCTTGGTGCCGGGGCGGGCCTCGATGCCCGTGTCAATGGCTTGATTGCCCGTTGATTCGACGTATCGCACCCACTTGTCCGGTTGTTCGGCGAACACCGCGCCGACGACAAATGCGGATATGATTGACATGACTGCCTTCATGTGATCCTCCTTGTTTGTTTTCGTTTTCTACCTTATGACGTAAAGCGCCGGTTCGTTCGGCGCGAGTGAAATCTTGAGTGTGCGCGGCCCGGCCTTTTCCGTCGCCGGACCAAACTCCGCCGCGACGCGCGCGAAGTCCTCGCCAAGCGTCAGCGCGGCGGAATCCGCCTTGTCCTGCGCGTTGACGGCAAGCAGCCACGTCGTGCCGCCCTTGCGCCACACGCGCACGCCCCACTTCGATGGCGCGCCCGTCACTTCCGGCGCGGGCTCGACCGACAGCAACACGGGTATGTACCTGCGCACCTCCTCGCCCACCTTGCAGATGTCGGCCCACGCCTTTGCGAACGGGAAGCCGTGCGTCTGCTTCTGTATGGCGGTGAAGGAATAGAAGATTATGCCGTTCGCGCCGGACGCCACGCACTGCCACGCCATCGAGCGCATCTCTTCGACGGTCGGCATCCTGTTTTGCGGCGTACCTGGCCACTCCGGCCTGTATCCGCCCCAGTCGAACGCCTGCGGCACCTGCCACATTGGGCGCAGCGCGAAGTATGCGCGGTCGGTCTGGCGCGTCCACTCTGTCACCATCGACAGCGGTTTGTCAGGCACGGGATACGGGTCGGTGCCGATGATGTCGAACGTCTGGGAAAGCTCGCGCAGGAACTGGAGCTGGTAGACGACCGCCCATGCCGGATGGTCGGGGTCGGCCTGTTCCAGAAAGTCACGCCTGTGCGTGAGCGCGCCATACCATCCGTCGCCGACGAGTTCGTCGTTGACGTACCAGGCGAGAAGACCCGGATGGTTCTTGAACGCGTCAACCTTCGCCTGGACGTACGAATCCGCCGCGTCTTGGCTCGTCACGGACACGGGAGCCTTGCCTGCACCCGCATAGACGTCCTTCACCGAATAGATCACCCTGACGCCGTTCTTCCAGTAGAAGTCCATGCCGACGGCGTCGGGGGCCTGATACGGCATTACGCAGTTGAACGGCCCCTTGACGTATTCCGCGCGCCTGTTGGCGTTCCCCGTGTACATGCCGAGGGGGAAAAACGGCTTGCCGTCCACTATCGTCCGCCGATGCTCGTCTATCCACACGCGGCGCCCCGGCAGCTTGGCGACGCGGTTGAAGGAAAGCTTGGCGGAGCCCAGGACGGAGCCGTCCGGCACCTTGAGGCGGAATGCGACGATGCTTTTGCCGGACTTCATCTCGGCGACATCGACTGCAAACCGCGCCATGTCGCGTACAAACTCTTGCGCAGGCGCCGTCTTGCGGTTGCCGTTCTGCGTCTCGAAGGAAAATTCCGCTTTCAGGTCGCCTGGCCGGAACTTCTCCGGCACGGCAAGACCGACGACGAACTCCACGCGCCCGGTCGCGGCAATGTTGCGGTACGCCGATGAAAGCATGTGCCCGACCGGGGGCTTTTCATACGGGACGATCTCAATGTCGTCGAAATAGGCCTTCCCGACGCAGCCTCGCGTGCAATAGGGTATGAAACTGATGCTTGCCGCCTTGCCGCTGATCGCAGTTGTGACACCCTCTATGCGCGTCCAATCCTCCTTGCCCTTGAGTTCCCTGGAGTATGTACCTCCAAGATGCCGCCCGTTTGCATCGCTGTATTCAATACCGAGCTTCGCGCCGCCCCCCGTCGCAGACTTCAGCCCCTCGGTACGTATCCATGCGGAATAGCGGTATATCTGCCCTGGCTTGAGACGTATCTTTTGGGAGGGAAACGCATACGGCAGATTCGGATCGGCGTTCTCGTACACGAGCGCCGCCGTTCCGTTCATGCCAGCACCCTTTTTGATGGAATAGGCGGGCGGCAGCCTCCAGCCTTCGCCGCCGCGCTCAAAGTCCAGGTTCTCTCCGACGACGTCGGCATGGACGACAGCAGAAACGGCGGCGATCACAAATGCCGCGCATGCTGTTTTCAACACTCTCATAGTTGTCGTTTGCATTTTATTTGCCCCATTGCCCTTTTTGGTTTGTTAGTATTATACCATTTGCAAACCAGCATTTTGCGAAAAGATTTTCCGAACTATTGCGCAACATCGGCAGACTGTGGTATAATGCGCGCCATGTGCGCTAAAAAGCAAAATCCAGACCCTAGAAAGGCGATTGTCACGATTTCCCTTCGTTTCGCCTCAAGCCGCGATGTGCTGATGGGGCTGTTTCGCCACATAGAATCCTCGTCAAACTGGGCAATCAACCTCATGCAGCCGGAAGACAACCCGCTTACTGTCGCGAAACTCCATGCGGCCGAGCGCGACGGCACGAACGCCATTGTCATAACCGAGCCATGCTCCGAAGAGCTTATGCTGGCTCTTGCGGAAACGCCCATTCCCGTCGCTTCAATAGGCATAAAAGACGCGCACCTCAAATCGCGAAAAGGCACGATGGTATTTGTCCACAACGACAATGCCGCGATTGGCGACATGGGCGCCAGGCATTTCTTCAGCCTTGGGCGGTTCAACTCCTACGGGTTCGTGCTGGCGGGGCCAGACGACGACTGGGCCAGAGAACGTTCCGACGCATTCTGCGCCCGAATCGCCGCGTCTGCGCCGAACGCCGAGGTCCGGGTATTCCCTGCGACCGCAGATTCCGGCTTGGAGGCGAACATCGGCGCACTCGTGAATTGGATCAGGGCACTGCCGAAGCCTGCTGCGATCATGGCCGCCTGTGACATTAGGGCCATTGAGGTCCTCGACGCCTGCGGAAGGGCGGGCGTCTCCGTGCCCAACGCTGTCGCCGTGCTCGGAGTGGACAATGACGAGCTGCTGTGCGCCCACGCCTCCACTCCCCTTTCCAGCATTCTGCCGGGACACGTCGAGATGGGACGCATAGCCGCCGAAACTCTTGAGAGGATGGCAAGGCAGAAGTCCGCTCCGCGCCGACACCGCGTCGTGACCGTCCCGCCGAGCAAGGTCGTGGAACGCGAATCGACGCACCTTCGCCCCCCGTCGGCCATTCTGGTTGACCACGCGAGGCGATTCATCCAGAACCACGCCACGGACGGAATCGGCGTGAAGGACGTCGTCGCGCACCTGCGCGTCTCCCGACGCCTCGCAGAGATCCGTTGGCGGGCCGCCACAGGCGAGACAATCCATGCGTCAATAGAGGCGGTGCGGATGACAAAACTCAAGCGGCTTCTAGCCTCGACAAGGCGACCATTATCCACCATTGCAGCTGAATGCGGCTACCGCGACCCGGACGCTCTCGCGCACATCTTCCGCAAACGTTTCGGGACGACAATGAGCGGCTGGCGTCGTTCAAACGCCAAAACACCAGTCTAGCAGCGCAAAGACATCCTCGCAGAACCTTGTCGCATCGTCGTTGCCGACGCGCAACACCTCGTCATCCAGGCTACAGGCTTTCCATCAGCGGCTCGTCGATGTTGCGCTTCTTCGCGCTGAAGTTGACGCCGATCAGCGTGACGGGGCGCTTCCCGCCCTTGTAGGCGTCGGCGTAGCCCTTCTCCCGGATCTGCCGGATCGCCGCCTTCGCGCTCTTGTTGAACTTGAACTCAAAGACATACACCGCCTTCTTCGTCTCGACGATAGCGTCGGCGTAGCCGAAGGCGGAGGCTTCCTCGGCCTGAACGTCCGCCCCCAGCATCTTCATGAAGAGCTGGAAGTGCCGCTTTGCGTCCGCCTCGTCCTTCACGCGCCATGTAGAGGGAAGCGCCGCGTAGAGAGAGAAGAGCGTCTTGCCGACGAGCATCCTCACGTCCCCTTCGGCGAGCTGCCTCTTCGCGACATCGACGAGCGCCGTGAAGTCCTTCTCCTCGATCTTCATCAGCTGCTTCCACCAAAGCGACCTGAGCGACTCGCGCACCTCCCGGTTCGGCATGCCGAGCGTCAGGCCCTCCACATGGCGACCTTCTTCGTCCGACCAATGCACCTTCTTTATGGTGAGGTAGCCGCTCTGGTAGAGAAGAGGCTTCCACGGCAGCTCCTCGGCGTCGCAGACGTCCAGGTCCTCGACCTTTACATACACGTCGTCGATGGCGTCCGGCTTCATGTTGGACGCCTGCAGCCGCTCGAGTATGAGTGTGGGCATGCCGGTCTTAGACCAATAGTTCATCAGGTTGCCAGTCGTGAGCGCCCTGCCGACCGCAACCGGATTGAGGACGCGGACGTTCGAGTACGGCGAGAACCGGTAGGAGTCGTACCACGCGCACAGTTCATCAATCGCCTTCTCCGGCGAGATGCGCCGCTTGCGCGCGAATGCCTTCAGCTGCGGCGCGAGAACCGTTTCGATCTCCTTCACGGTATAGCCGAGAAGCGCCGCATATCTCGGATCGTCCATCGTGATGTCGGTTAGGTTGTTGAGCCCCGAGAACACCGAGAGCTTCGTGAACTTCGAGACGCCCGTCATCATCAGGAAGCGGATGATCCCGACGTTGTTCTTCAAGGTCGAGTAGAACCCGTGCATCTCGCGCCGCATCGTGCGCAGCGCCTTCCTGTCGTCGAGGAGCCCGCCGAGCGGGTGGTCGTACTCGTCGATCAGCACGACGACCTTCTGGTCGCCCTCGTTCGCGGCGGCGAGGCCCCTTATGAGCGTCTTGAAAAGAACCGGCGCGGACGCGCCCTTCTTGTAGGGAATCCCCGACGCGTCAAGCCGGCTCTCCAAATCGTCGCATAGCGCCTCCCTGAACGCTTCGCGCCCTGGTGTCTGGTCGTAGTCGGACATATTGAGCTCGATGACGGGATACGTCTTGGACCAGTCCCATTTCTTCTTCTCGATCTTGAGACCCTTGAACAGCTTCTTCTTCCCCTGGAAAAGGCACTTGAAAGTCGAGAGCATGAGCGACTTGCCGAACCGGCGCGGACGCGAGATGAAGAACAGCGTCCCGTTCTTTCCGTTCGCGAGCTTCCAGAGCATGTCCGTCTTGTCGATGTATGCATATCCGTCCGTTATGAGGCGACCGAAGTCGTAGTTATCCGTGGCAATCGGTTTCATGCCGCGTATTATACAATATCCGCGCAGCACGGTCAAACAGTGGCGACGAAAACCGCGCCCACAGGGTGTACCGAGCGATTTATGCAGAAAACGGCAAATTGCCTGCATCGGCGCAATGCGCAGATATTCTCGTATATGCGTTTGCGCTTTCGCGCGACAAACACGGCTCTGCGATGAGTCGCCAGACGGCGACTTGGCGCTGCCGTGTCCGCGACACGCCCAGGCTTCGCCGGCGTCGCGTCCACGCCACCGCCAACCGGGTTCCGCCGCATCGCCGATCACGAACGCCGCCTTCGCGGCACACGAATGTCCACGAATCGTTTAACAAAACCCACTGCTCTACTGTCGCTTTGGGATACGAGGCAAAGTTCACGAGCAGGCCCATTTTCATGTGCGTCAACCTGAGATAGTTCATCAACTGGGCGCGATGCTCGGCCGCCAATTCGGCAGCTGCCTTGATCTCAACTATGATTTTCCCGTAGCAAAGAAAGTCTGGAATGTAGGTCTTTTCAATGGGAACCCCCTTGTAGTAGATGCGCAGCTCCTTCTTTGCATCATAATGCATCCCACGGCACGTCAGCTCGCGTTCAAGGCACTGCTGGTAGACCTCTTCCCTGAAGCCGCTGCCCATTTCGTTGTGAACCTCATAGATCGCCCCGCGTATTGCGTAGCACTCTGCTGGGCATATCAATTCCTTGTTCATAGGCAGAACATTATGGCAGATATTGGCGGCCCGCATTCGTGCAGCCCCGCAGGGGCGCATTCGCGAGCCGCCTCAGGCGGCATTCGTGGCTTGGCGGGCGGCGAAAGCCAGTAGGGCTGGAGCGGAGACTTGACGGCGGGCCAGGCAAAGCCTGAAGCCCGGCGGCAAGGCTCCGCTCCAAATCGCGCCTGCGCGATTCGCCGCGCGCCAAGGTTCGTGCTCGCGCGTCAGCGCCAAACATGCCGGCATGGGTCATGCAGAGACTATTGCCTCTGGTGGAGTAGAGCATTCCGCCTCGGTTCTTCCGATGCGGAGACCCCCTCATCAAACCGTGCGTGCGGATTTCCCGCACACGGCTTCCCGTGTGAAACTGGTGTTATCGGTATCTCCTTCTTGTGAGGGCTATCAGCCCGAGTTTCTGTAGTT
>JAFRBA010000104.1 GCA_017405115.1 Kiritimatiellia bacterium | reverse complement strand
TGAGCCGGCCGATCCGGACGCGCTTCGCCTCGACTACCTTCTGACTGCGGCGGAGACGCGTTTCTACGATCCGGTCGATTTCCCGCTCATGTACTTCAGTAAGGAGGCTGAATCGGTATCGTTCGACGACGGTGGCCTCGGCGCGTTCAAGACCGCGGCGAATCCGACGCGCACGGAGCTTTCTCGTTCGCGCGCGTGCCTGCTCCACTTCCCGAAGCGAGGGAAGACGCTGATACTGCTCGTCGACGTCAACCGTCCGCTTGCCCTCGGGCATGCGTTCGGCTCGGCGGTGCGCCAGAATCTCGGCGGCTGGGCGCGCACGTTCTGTTTCACGAATCTCTTCTACGAGGAGTTCCCGTTCTTCGCGAAGGGGACGCAGTTCGGGGTGCGGATGTGGCTTAAGCTTGTCGACGGCGGCGAGTTCTCGCCTTCGCAGGCGGAGGCGGCGCGCAGTCTGGCCAAAGCCGTTGGCGTGCGAGATGCCGCGTTTTCGGCGAAGGACCTCGTCCGCGAATGCGCGGAGCCATCCGCGCTCGCCGCGCTGCTTCCGGCGGCGGACAGCGTCAAGCTCTGGACGGAGACGCCGATGAAGCGAGTCTATCCTGGCACCCGTGCACCGTCGACGTCGGCGTCGGCGGTGAGGCTGGAGATGGCGGCGAACGAGCGCGAGTCGTTCCAGCTGGTGCTCAACCCGCAGGCGTCGGCTAGTCTGGAGTCAGTGTCGTTCTCCGATTTTGTGTCCGATGCGGGCGCGTCGATCCCTGCGAACAACGCGCAGGCTTGGCGGCTTGGCTACGAGATGGTGGCGGACACGAAGGCGGTTCTGGGTGGCGCGACCAGGTTTGCCGACAGGATGATTCCAGTTGGGCGCGGCGCTGAGCTGCCGGCTGGCGAGAACACGGTCCTTCACTGTACGCTGTTTGCGCCTCCAGGCACTCGGCCGGGGCTGTACCGCGCGACCGCAACGATTGCCCTGTCGGGAACGCGGATAGACGTGTCGGTGGAGGCGAGGGTCTGGAACGTGGAGCTGCCGCGCGAAACGGCATACATAGGTCACATGCTCGTCTGGTGCTCTCCGTATGCGAAGCGCGAGCAGGTCTTGCGACGCTTCGCGGAGTGCGGCATGATGGGCACGGTGTACAACGGGGGCGGCGCACCGAAGATCAAGGAGTGCTTCGACGGCAAGACGCTGCGGATGCCTGACGATTTCGCGCTGGCGGAGAAGTCGGTGAAGGAGCTTGGCGCGCCTTATTTCCAGGTGCCGTGGGGATTCATGGGGGCGTGGAACTGGAACACGAACAAGACGGTTTTCCTGGGGCTCAACCTGAAGCTCGACTCCCGTGAGTTCGACGAGGCGTTCGAAAACTACCTCGTAGAACTTGGCGGGCAGCTCGGACGGCGCGGCATCCTCGACCGAAGCGTCATCTACATGTGGGACGAGATGACGGAAGGTCACTATCCCGCCATGCGGAAGACGACGGACATGGTGCGCAGGTTCGCGCCCGGGCTCAAGGTGCTCACGGTGTCCGCGCCCGATCCCGAGGTTCTCGCGAACAACGACATCATCGTCGCCGCTCATCCGGCGCATTGGTGGAACGACGAGGCGCGGGAGGTTGTGCGGAAGGCGAACAGCGCCGGCAAGAAGATATGGATGTATGCGAATTCCGTCACGTTCGGCACGGCGTCCCGGGCGATAATTCCGCGTCTCACGGCGTGGCTATGCCGCAGCCACGGGATGTGCGGCTACCTGCACTGGAGCTGCGACTACAACTGGAAGGCCAACGACTTCGCGAAGAACGGAAAGGAGTGGCTGCTGTATCCGTCGGAAGACGAGCCGGTGTATTCCGTTCGGATGGAGTATTTCCGCGACGGCATGGAGGACTTCAACCTGATGGAGCTGGTGAAGAAGCTCCCTGAGCGGGAGCGTGGCCGCGTCGAGCGTAGCATCGCTGAGATTTCCTCCGACAGGTCGGCGCTGCTGGCGGATCCCGTCCGTGTTGCGGCGGTTAGACGTCTTGTGGCCGAAGCCGTCTCGGCCAATCATGGGACATGTCAACGCCCAGACACCCTCTGCGTACAGTAGAAGGAGAAAGCATGCCAAAAGCGTTAGTTTCGTTGTTCGTGTTCATGGCGGGATGCGCCTGCATTGCGCGTGACGACGTGCGCCAGGTGTTTCTGGCGGCTTCGGATTCCCGTCCGTCCGCAAAGGCTGCCTCCGACTATGTATGCACGGGCACCAACGACGAGCTTGTCGTTCAGCGGGCGATCGACGACTGCGCGGCGTCCGGCCGACAGCTTTTCATGTTTGCGGGAATCTACCGGCTTGACGCTGTCCGCGACTTTGGCGACGGCGGTCCGCGCGCGGCCGTGGTGATTCGCAACATGCATCGCGCGTTCGAGATGACCGGCGAAAGCCGCCAGGTCATCGGCCGGCCAAAGGGCATGGAGAGCAACGCCCCCGTCTTCTACCTTCGGCCCGAGGCGCTGCCAGCTGGCGGCGAAAGCGTGGACATCTTCCGCGGCGAGTGGTCCAAGGAAGGCATCCTGAACGGCTCTGGCCTGAATCTGGAGAACGTCGCCATATGGGCGCCGGACTCGCAGCACAACCTGCGTGCGCTCGACCTCCAGCGCGTCAACAGCCTCGAGCTGCACAACGTAAAGCTCAGCGCGCTCGGCAAGGCGATGCTCGCCGGGCTCAAGTATCCATACGGCAATCCTCCTCCGCCGGTCGTCGGCAACATCGGCGTGACGCTGACGGACGGCAGCAACAACGTTCCGGTCAACCTCGTCAACGTCTCCGCCACGGGCTTCGGCCAGTGCTTCCAGGTCGGCGGCGAGCACGTCGTCATGGTCAACTGCTCCGCGACCTTCGGGCTCTACGGATTCACCTTCGGCAACTACCCGTACCACTGCGCCTTCAACCATCCGATAACGATGATAAACTGCTGCGACGAGCAGAACGTGAACATGCCTCTCTTCGCAAGCTGCGGCGACAACGGAGGCGACCTCCACGGCCTGCAGGAGGTGACGATGGTGTCCTTCAACTTCGAGCGCGTCGCCGCGCACGTGCCCGGCAGGAAGCTCGGCGACCTCATGCGCGAGACGCGTCCCGGCACCTGGCGCGGCCAGATCGGATTTACCGTCCAGCCGAAATGGAACGCCGTGAACGCCGTAAACCTGCCGCTCTGGGCGGAGGACGGCTCCGGCACGGGCTTCCGGACGGTCAACAATGCCCACAAGAGCGCCTGCACGAGCGAAGAGCGCCGCACCTACTACCCGCAGTACATGCAGCAGCTCTTCGACCTAGACCTCAACAAGCTCCTCATCTGCACCGACCCCGTCAAGCGGAAGTGGGTGGACGCCATGGGCAAGGAATGTCCCTAGAGGTAGTTTCAAAACCCGGCAGGGGAACGCGTCCCGCGTGCCCGCGGTCGCGCGGGACGCGCGACCCTACAAAATGCGCGAGAGGTTTTTGAAATTACCTCGATTGAATGTTGCAATTTGCATTGGTGACAGATTGCCATTTTTTACCATTGATTCCATCTCCTCAGATACAGTATAATACGAGTCAAATGAAAAAAGATTCCCTGTACGTTTTTCTTGTCGGTACGGTTGTGCTAGCCGTGACGGCAACGTTTTCGCAGTCTTTTGCCGCAGAGTACAGACTTGAGCGGCGCGGCGACACGCTTGAGGCATTCGCCGACGGGC
Organism: Kiritimatiellia bacterium; assembly: GCA_017405115.1. Next base: position 47,993 of record JAFRBA010000104.1, on the reverse strand, counting down.
GGCGCTTTGCGGTCCTCTCGCCGGCGGAGAGTCCGCGCTGGACGTTGACGCACGATGCGAGTGGAAAAAGCTTCGTCAGCTTCGTGTTTGCGCCGAAGCCGGGCGAAAAAGGCACCTTCCGATTCCCGGAAATCAGACTCGAAGGGGATGCCGGTGCGTTCAAGGCCGTCGGCTCGCAGGGCCTTACGACGCTTGACGAGAACACAGGTTCGGGAATGTACCTGGCGGTCGCGGAGCCAAACAGCCGCAGGGGCGTTGTGGCGGCGTGGCTGACCGCCGAGAAGGGATCCCCGTTCGTGATGAGCGCAGTTTCGAACGGCGTCGCGGTGCTGCGTCCGGAGCTTCAGTTCGGCATGGTCGGGGCGTCCGGCGCCGAGCGCTTCGTGCTCGGCGCGTTCGACGACTGCCGCCTTGGACTGGAGGCGTATGCCGACGCCGTTGCGGAGCACTACGCGATCAGGCTAAAGCCGCAGATATCTGGCTACACGACGTGGTACGATGACCGCTGGGGGTACTCCAAGAAGTTCGGGGCTGGAACGCCTGCCTCGGCGCGCGAGTTCGCCGACGCCGTGGAGCGGCTGAAGCTAAGGGACTATGGGTTCACGTTCTACCAGATAGACGACTTCTGGCAGGACGGCCCCGACAACGTGAACGGCCCCGCGAAGAACTTCACGCGCGTCGCGCCCGGCGGTCCGTTCGCCGAGGGCATGAAGCCTACGGCCGACTACCTTCGCGCAAAGGGGATGCTGCCGGGGCTGTGGTATATGCCGTTCGCGGGGACGCAGCAGGACAAGGAATGGTGGGGCGACAAGCAGTCCCTCTTCGTCAAGAATGCGAAAACGGGCCTGCCGTACGAGACCTCCTGGGGCGGCACTTGCCTCGACATGACGAACCCGGAGGCCGTCGCGTACATGCAGGACGTGACGCGGCGCATATGCCGCGAATGGGGGTACGGCTACATCAAGTACGACGGAATGTGGATGGCGATGGGCAGCAAGCTGCTCGGCAAGGACGCATATGTCCCCGACGACTACAACGAGCAGATGTTATACGACCGCGCCGAGACGGGGGTCGGCGCCTACCGCCGCGGCGTCAAGGCGATGCGCGAGGCGGCGGGCGACGACGTATTCATCCTCGCCTGCAACCTGAAACAGAACATCAGGACGATGGGGCCGTCGTACGGACTCGTCGACGCCTGCCGCATAGGCGGCGACAACGGCCCGATCGACATCTTCCCGAAGCGCTACATGATCGGCATAAAGAACGGCACGCCGCGCTACTTCCTGAACGGGCGCGTCTGGTACAGCGACCCCGACCCGGTCTATGTACGTGACGCGGTGTCCCTCGGGCGCGCGCGCCTCTTCGCCACGTGGACTTCGCTTGGCGGAATGCTCTACAACTTCAGCGACTGGCTCCCCGACCTTTCGGATGGGCGCGTAGACATACTGAAGCGGACGATGGCGCCGCACGGCGTGAAGACGGTGCGCCCCGTTGACTTCTTTGAGCGTACGCTGGCGAACGTCTGGGTCCTGGAGAAAGGCGACGTGCGCGTCTTCGGACTCTACAACTGGTCCACGAACGAGACGCTGCGAATCGACTACCCGGCTGCCTACTGCGGACTCGATCCGGAGAAGAAATACGTCGGTTTCGATTTCTGGGCGAACAAGCTGGTAGAGCCTTTCGCCGGACGGTTCAGCTTCGACGTTCCACCAGATTCCTGCCGCGCGATTGCCGTGAGGGAAATCGTCAGCCGTCCGGTTGTCGTTTCCACCTCGCGGCACGTGGCTAGCCCGGCGTTCGACGTGGCGGAGGAGCGGTGGGACCCGGCGACGCGCACGCTCTCGGGCCGCTCAAGGGTCATTCCGGGAGAGCCGTACGAACTTCGCATCTTCAGCGACGGCAGGCTCCACCGGGCTTCGTTCACGCCATCCGCCGCCGACTTCGGGTGGAAGGTCTGCGTAGGCAAATGACTGAAATGAACCAATATCTATTAGCCGCCGTCTTCGCCACGGCCGCGACATGCGTGTGCGCCGGACAGCTTTCCTTTGAAGAGCCCGCGCCAGGGCGCAAGGACGGGCGGGTGTACTACTATGTTCCGGATGGAATAGACCTGTCGCGTCCCGCGCCGCTTCTCGTGTTCCTGCACGGCGGCGACGCGTCGTCTCCCGACATCGCTCCCGGCAACTACTTCAGCGTTGAGAAGCAGTGGCTCATGCCGGACATCGCAAACGCCCCGTTCCTGGTCGTCGCACCTTCTGCTCCGCCCGCTCCTGACGGCTCGCGCTGGAACCGAGACGGCGTCTCCAAGCTGATCGACGCGACGATCCTGGCGGCGGAGAGGAAGTTCAAGGTCGACCCCGACCGCATCTTCCTCGGCGGACACTCGATGGGCTGCTACGGCGCATATCATCTCGGGCAGATACTCGCAGACCGGTTCGCCGGCGTGTGGTGCAGCGCCGGCGCGTGGTGGGAGGCCGACTTCCGCGCGTTCCTCGGCACGCCGGTGTACATCCAGCACGGCGCGCTCGACTGCTCGCCGCGTCCCGGATATCCCGGCGCGCTCGACTGCTCGCCGCGTCCCGGATATCCCGGCGGGCACGACAAGCCGCGCCGCCACGGCTGGTGCGGGGTGAGCTTCGCCCGCGCGGCGCACGAACTGATGGCGCAATACGACGTCGAGCACGTCTACGACGAGCATTCCGGCGGACACTCCCTGTCGTTCCCCGAGGCGAAGGCCGCCATGCGGAGGTTCTTCGAGTGGACTGCGGACAAGCGCCGCAACCCGTACGCGCGCCGTGTCGCCCTCGTCACGCCATGCGGCACGAAGCATCCCGACGTGGAGCGGCTGAAACGCACCCGCTGGCTCGAGATCGAAGAGACCGCGGACGGCAAGATCGGCGTGGATGCCATTGTCCTGCATGGGCCCAACATCGCAGAGACCGACGCCGACCTAGAGCGTCAGACATACAGCCTTGAAAAGCGAAGCTGGGACGGCGGAGCGCGCATAGTGGCCGAGAACCTCGGCGGCAACAGGTTCAAGGTCCAAACAGAGAACGTCAGGCGGTTCAGGATCTACCTCGCGCCGCAGATGGGCGATCTGACCCGTCCGTTCACCGTCGAGTTCGCCGACGGCACGACCGTCACGGCCGATCCATCCCCGATCTCCGGCGTCCGCGACTACACGGCTGTTATTTCCCTGCAACGGGTGTTGGAAGTTTGTTGGCAGCCGGTCACAGAAAGGAAAACAAAATGATAACCAGTACGAAGAAATATGGCATGATGGCACTTGTCATTGGTTGTGCAGTTATGTCAATGACGACATATGCGCAATTCTTTGCTCCCGTGCCAGGTCCAGATGCAAGTGACATTTGGATGCGGAACCAGTTGAGAGACATGGCATCCGATGTCAATGTCTCCCCAACGCCGGCTTCCACGCCAGGCCTTGACGCCAGCGATGCGCTGATTCGCAATCAAGCGGCGAATCTCGGGACGGTTCGTTCCCCTGGCTCTGCTGAAGAAGGTACACTATCCGGTGCGAAAGCCGGGGAATTGATGAATGCCATGTTGTCGGCGATAGAGTCTGGCGATTGGGAGGCTGCGCTGGATAAAACGATTGACTATTTCAATGCTACGCGAAACTCCTCGTTGGAGGCAGATGTAAATAGGGCCCAGAACCTTTTGTATGCATCCATGCTAAGTTGGAATACGGGCCGGCGGGAGAAGGCGCGAGAGTTCCTCGACAAGTCGATACGGTTTATGCGGACGGGAGAGAACCTTGGCGGCGGATGCGAGGCTCGGGCCGTGGCGTTCAAGAAGAAAATGTTGAGCGGAGACCTCCCTAGCAGGTTCACGGCCAAAGACATCATGGGGAACCCGGGACTCCAATCATACATAATGGAACTGCCGATGGCGAAATTCAACAAGACGATAAGGGCGAGCATTGCGCGCTACGAAGCCATTGGCGGGATGGCCGATGCCCAGAAAGGCATATACGAGGCTGAGGGGCGCTGGTTCGAGAAGTCGTCGAAGTTCTATGCGAGGCAAGAGTATCAGAATGCGACGCATCGGACTTTCGATCCCGACCGTCCCCCTGAACGCGGCACATCCGACCGCGAACACTGGGAGGCCGCCAAGCGCATCTACGACATCTTCGGAAAGTGAGGCTTATGAAGTTGGCAGGTGAAATATGGGCAGGGCGGAATCTTTTGCAAATGAGAGGCAAGAAGCTTAAACGCACCGTAGCGGTCCTGAGCGCAGCCATTCTGGTCAGTTGCGCAGCGCAGAGCCGTCCTGAAAACGGCGTCTCGACAAATGCCGAGGCTGCGGCCATCGTCAGTGCCGTGAAGGAATGGGTGAACCCTTATCTGCTGAGGTGGGATATCGTAACGGAGCAGGATGGCGCCACGACATATCTTTACGCGATCTTAGGCAAGTTTCCCTCCACGTTCAGCAACCTTCAATTCACTTTCGTCGTTGACGCAGAGGCGCGCGACGTCGTCTGCTACGGCTTTTTGCCCACATTTGTCCCAGAGGCGCGACGCAAGGCCATGACGGAGTTCATCTTCCGCGGTGAATGGCTGTACGGACTCTCCACGGCATCGATCGTCCTTGACGGCGGCGGCGAGGTGAGATGCCAGGCGTGGATGCCGTTCGAGAGTTTTACGCTCCAGCCCAAGGAAACCAAATCGCGCCTCTTGGGGGCAGTCCTCGACAAGCTGCTGTCTTTTTCGGACGGCGTGGCGTCGGTCACGCTAGGCGGAACGCCCGCGAAGGTTGCCGCTGGCGTCAGGCGCGTGTCCGCGTTCGGGGATCTGGGCTGGACGGATGAGGAACGCAAGAAGTCCACCAAGGCCGATACTAAGACGGTCATGGAGAGGTGCTTCGACAAGGATGCGCAGATAACCGTTAACCAGACCGGAAACCCTTGGATGCAAAAACTCTCGGGCAGAGGAGACGGCGTGAGCGTCGGAATCATAAACGGGCATTTCGAGGATGTCGTCCGTGACATGGGTGGGCGGTACGACGTGTTGCCCTATTCGCTCGTCGTGAGGGATGGCATGGTCTGGAATGTCTGCACCGTCCCAGATGCGGTTCCTGACGAAGCCATCGACAAGGCGGCCGATTGGGCGATGCAGATGAACGAGAGATCGAAGTGTTCGTTTTTCAATATTGACTTCGACACTGGCAAGATGTGGAGCCATTACGGGCTGCCGGTTTCGGTTCTCCCGCCAAGCGACGAACTTCCCCCGGGGAATCTCTACGGAGCCCGCATAAAGGTCGTTCCGGTTTCGAACGTCGCCACCCATTCGGAAGACCTGCATCTGGCCGTGGTCAAGGCGTTGTTGCGGACGGACGACACCGAAGGTGCCGCTCTTGCAAGCATGGACGCCTTGTCTCGGCAAGCCGAGACGGTCGCAACGTGGCTGCGGGGGCATTTAAAGGACACGAAGTGGGAAGTCTCCACGAATGGGTGCGGAAAGATGAGCGTCACGGGGGTGGTGCGCGGGCATGACCCGAATGGCGACGACTGTTCTTTTGGTTTCGATCTAGACGATGTAGGCGGATCCCTTGTCTGTAGGGGAACGCTGTCAAGAGCCGTGCCGGAGGCAAGATTGGCAGGAGTGAAGGAGTTGCTTTTCCGTTTTGAATCTGTGCGCAACGTTTCCCTTGATGCAGTGGCACTTGACAAGGACCGGACGGTACACTGCTTTGCGACGGTTCCCCTGCTTGCCTTGCGAGATGACCCAAGCGGCACAATATACAGGCTTTCGGCGAGTGTCTTGACTTCTCTGTTGGATATTTCAGATGCCGTCACGCGCGTGTGCCGGGAAGGACAGAAGCCGGAGGAGGCGTTCAAGGCCCCAGGGTATTCCCCGCGTGTGGTGTTGCGATTGCTGGATACTGATGACGATTTGGACGACGACTGGGATGACACGTACGAAGCGGAACAGGTGATCGAGTCGTGGTTCAACGCCTTTGACGTCAAATACGATCGCGGAATTGAAAGTGAACTGACGGTTTACTGCCGAGACAAGGGTGCTGTCGGACAGGAACTGCAGGAGCGCTTCGTCATGTGCGGGAAAACGGTTTCGGCCCAATGTCGGTTGAAAATTGACATATCCGAAGATCGGCGTAGGGCGCTCATGGATTACATTCTGTCGTATAATGCGACACTTCCAACCGTCACACTTCATCTAGCATACGCTGCAGAACCGGGCGATACGTTGTTCTTCCAGTATTTGATGCCGATCTCGGTTCTGGAGGCGCGGAAACGCAATTCCGTTGCAAAGACACACTTTGATCGCATGCTCGACATGGCGCATCGCGTCGCCTTGGAGCATTCCACGCAGATAAAGAAAGTCATCGGCAATGTACACGATAAAAGGTAGATATGCGACGGCGTTGCTGACGATAGACAATAGCGACTTGATGCCTTGTTTGAGTATGCCGTCATGCATGGGGACGAGAGAAAAATGCCGAGCATGTCCTCGGAGAACTACGCAAGATTAAACCGTGAAACTGCCGGAAGGGACGGCCTGGATTTGATATAATACGCGGCATGAGCATGCGAATGTGTTTTGCCGTCGCGGCGTCGATCATGATGCTGGCCTCCCATGCGGAGACGTCGTTCGACGTCGAGTTTACGAAGGGTCTGATCGCGATTCCAAGCGAGTCGCGCAGCATCCCGGAATGCAACCGTGCGGTCGCGTATCTGACGAACTACCTCGCGCCGCGCGGCGTATACTGCCACGTCGAGCGAACGGAGGAGGGGCGTGACGCGCTCTACGCCGCCACGCTGCCCGGCAAGGAGCACGACTACGCGTTTGTGACGCACATCGACGTGGTGCCGGCGGCGGATCCCTCCCAGTACGTGCCGAAGGTAGTCGGCGACGAGATATGGGGGCGAGGCGCGTGCGACACGAAGGTAAACGCCGCGCTCATCGCGCAGGTGCTCGTGAACCTCGCCGGCAAGGCGTCCGTAGGCGCATTCTTCGCGACGGACGAGGACGGATGCGCCGGAAAGGTTCCGACATGTACGATGCTGCGCCGGGCGGGGTTCACGCCAAAGAAGATGGTGCTCGTAGGCGACACGCTAGGCGACTCGACCAACAGGCTGTTCGTTGCGCAGAAGGGGCACTGGGGCTTCAAGCTGACCGCGAAGGGGCGGGGCGGACACTCCTCCATACCGTGGAAGCTCGACAACGCCATCCCGAAGATAACGGCTGCCGTAGAGAAGCTGATGGCGGCGTACCCTAAGGCGCCGGAGGGGACGGACTGGTACTCCACGCTCGCCCCTACGATCCTTCAGGCCGGCGACGCGCCGAACTCGATTCCGGGCGAGGCGTCCGCCACGTTCTCGTTCAGGTACATCGGCAGGAATGACGTCGCAGAGCTTGCGAAGCTCGTCCGCTCCGTTACCGGACTCGAGCCCGAGACGCTCTACTGCGTGCCGCCTGTTGAGAACGACCCCGACAATCCGATGATACGCGGACTCTTCGCCGCGATGCAGGCGAACTGGCCAGGCCGGGAGTTCAGGACCGCCAACCTATACGGCGCGACAGACGCCTTCCAGTTCTCAGACCTGGGGCTTCCGACTATCATCTTCACGCACGACGGCGCCGGGGCGCACAAGCCGGACGAACACGGTTCGCTCGCATCCGCCGCGGAATACCTCGAATTCTTCACAAAATGGATACCACGAAAATGAAAACACTTGTCTCCGCCGCGCTTGCCGCCGGAATTGTGCTCTCGTCCCCGGCCTGCATGACGTTCGTCGCCGGCCGTAAGATATCCGCGACAGGGCGCGTCATCGTCGGCCACAACGAAGACGACTGGCCGCCGCTCGTCGTGCGCCACGGGATGTTGCCGGCGCGCGACTGGCCCAAGGGCTCGTTTCTGCCGGCGACGCCCGGCTGCTGCGCCAAGGTCCCGCAGGCGCCGCACACTCTCGCGTGCTACTGGGGCGAGGTGAAGTTTCTGTACGGCGACGGAAACGCCGACACGTTCCTGAACGAGCGCGGCGTCATCGTCGTCAGCGACTCAGGCGGGAAATCGACGGAGCGGATGGACGACCCGACGCTGCTGACGGAGGGCGGGGTGAAGTTCAACCTGCGCCGCGCAGTGGGCGAGAGGGCGACGAGCGCCCGCGACGGCGTGCGCATAATCGGCGAACTCGTCGAGAAGTACGGCTATGCCCCGTCTGCCCGCATCTACACGGTCGCCGACGCGGACGAGGCGTGGCTCGTTCAGGTCGTCCACGGCAGGAACTACGTTGCGGTGCGCTGCCCGGACGACGAGGTGACGATAATGCCGAACCTCTACACGGTCTACGAGCTGGACGCCATCCCCGCCTCGGACGTCATCGCCTCGAAGGACCTCGTCGAGAACGCGAGGCGAAAGGGCTTCTGGGACGGCAAGGGCAAGTTCAACTTCGCGAAGGCATACCAGGGTTCGTACGACTACGGTCCGGAGCACGCCTTCGAGCATCCGAACAACACGGGGCGCTTCCGCCAGGCGATACGCCTTTTGACCGGCGAGGAATGGCCTGAGGGCAAGCCCTTTCCGTTCTCGGTGAAGCCGAGGGGCCAGGCGTTTTCGGTCGCCGACATGAAGGCGCTTCTTTCGGCACACAATCCGCCGTCGAAGGCCGGCGCGCATGTGCTGGAGTCTTGGTCGATCTGCTCGTCGACGACGATAGAGTCGTCCGTCTGCGAGTTCGCCGCGAATCCGAGGGGCACTAAGATGCACGTCGCTGTCGGCCGCGGCTGCGAGAATCCTTATCTCGCGTTCCGTCCGTTCTCCGACCCGATGCCCTCGAAACTGGACGACTCCGAATCGGCCGAACGTCGCCTCGAGACGCATGTAACGCCCGTCGCCTCCCTCACTCGCTCCGTCTCGAGTGTCGTTCCCGCCGCATCGGATGCCGTCGTGCGCACTGCGGCTAATGAACTTCGCGACTACCTGGGGAAGATGGGGGTCCAGTCTGTCTCCATTGAGAAAGAAGGTTCGTCGCCGCCCGCTGGAAGATCGGTCTACATCGGGCGGACGGCTTTTGCCGCCGCGCATGGCATTGAATTCGGGAAGTTTGCCGATGAAGAGTGGATGGTGCGCGAAGTGGACGGCTCGCTCGTCATCGGCGGGGGCGGGCGGCGCGGCGCTCTCTATGGAGTGTATCACTTTCTCGAAGACGCGCTTGGCGTCCGCTGGTTTTCGCCGTATGTCGAGTCCGTGCCTAGGCGAGACGACGTTTCGTGGGCGGGGCTGAGCCTGCGCGGCAGGCCAGCGATGCGGTATCGCGACATATACTATGTGACTGGGCCTGGCGCGGCCGCCTTTTTGGCCCGCAACCGCATGAACACGGAATCGCCGGAGTATGGCGGGCGGATGCGCTACAGCCGGGCGGCTACGAACCATTCCCTTTACCGGTATCTCGGCAAGCCAGAGGAAGTCCGCGCGCTTTTTGCCGACCATCCGGACTGGTTTCCGCTCATAGACGGCGAAAGGCGGCTTGATCCAAGGGCGAATTCAGCGTCGAAGACCCAGCTCTGCCTTACGAACCCCGGTCTGCGCCAACACTTCATAGACTGCGTCAGGCGACACATCGCTGCGGACAGGGCTGTGGCGAAGCGGCGCGGAATAGAGCCGCCGATGTTCTACGCAATTGACCAGAACGACTGCTACGACGGCTTCTGCCGCTGCCCCGGGTGCGCGGCGATCATTGAGCGCGAGGGCGGCACTTCGGGTCTTTTGATGGATTTCGCCAATGCCGTCGCCGCCGCGCTGGAAACGGACGCTCCCGATGCCACATTCCAGATGATGGCGTACTTCTCGACCGAAAGGCCGCCGCGCACGGTCCGCCCGCGGCGCAATGTCGGCATTCGCCTGTGCGATCCGGTGAGCGATGTGTGCCGGCCGTGGAGCGATCCTGCGAACGGCTGGATGCGCGGCAACCTTGAGGCGTGGCATGGCATCTGCGACAAAATCGCCGTGTGGGACTACCAGATCACGTACGGCTGGGTTACTTGCACGGGCTACCCGACGCCGACGGAGCGCACGTTCGCGCCGGACATGCGCCTGTTGGCGGCGAACGGCGGCGACGGGGTGTTCTTCGAGCACGAGGCGCCGGTCGGCGCCGACATGCGGGACATGAAGGTCTGGCTGGAGATGAAGCTTGTGGAAGACCCGTCGCTCGACGCGGAGCAGCTGATAGTGCAGTTCACGGACGGTTTCTACGGTCCGGCCGGTCGGCACATCCGCAGGTATCGCGATCTCGTGGCGCGCGCCGCCGCCGCGAAGGGCTCGGCGATCAAATGGTTTCCGTGCGTGGGGTCGTATGGCTTCCTGGACGATTCCGCCGTGGCCGAGGCCGATGCGATTTTCGCTGAAGCGGCGCGTTCCGTTGCCGGGGATGCCGAACGATCCGAGCGCGTCGACCATGCGCGGCTCGCTCTGGACAAGCTGTGCGCCATGCGCGACAATGCTCCAGAAACCGTACATCGGAACCTACACGGAGGCCAACAACGTCGATTACGCCTATCTTCTCGGCGGCGATACGACGAACGTCGTCTTCGAGTACACCGGCAGCAACTACTGCACGGCGACGACGCGGCCAATCGCGCTCAAGGGAAGCGGTGCTTGGCTGAAAAGCAGCTCCCCGACGACCAAGGGCGGGCTTTCCTTCTCCGGCGTATCGGCACAGGCGGAGGGTCCGGCGGTGAAGACGCTCTGGTTGGACGGGACCAATACGCTTTCTTGCGTCGGCGAGATTTCCGACGGTGCCGGCAAGGTGGGCGTCACCAAGACCGGCAGGGGCACGTGGACGCTTCTTGGCAACCAGACGTTCAGCGGCCCGCTGGCTGTCGAGGACGGCACGCTTCTCGTCGCCCGCAAGCGCAAGTACACCTGGTTCCGATTCTCGGTCAGGGGGGTGGTATTCCCTACCAGCAACAAGGATATCTTCTACATCAACGAATTCGGACTCTTCAACAGCGCGGGAGTGCGGCAGAATCAAGGGCTTGAGGCTATTTCTTCGGGGACTGGACGTGTCAAGAACTCAATCGACTACATGACGCTTCTCCCTGGTCAGGCCACCATCGGGTGCACAAACGAAATCTATTGGTGGTCGGAGGACTGGCGCAATCTCAACGGGCTTTTCGACGGTGAGGGGTCTGGCAAGTATTGGCGGACTGCATACTACGGATTCTCGATCTCGTGGGACAACGAGGCGACTCATATTCCCATCGTGATGCGTCTTCCTGCGGACGCGGACGAGGTGTCGTCATGCGACGTCGTGTTGCATAGTTCGTCTCAATCGTTAACCGACTTTTCCGTAGACGGCAGCGTTGACGGCATTGTATGGAAGAACTTGTTGAACAAGCGGGAGTCGGAAGGAGATTTCGACCACACGACAACTTCTGTGTGGCTGTCGGACAATTCTGCCTATCCGACGGTGGGCGATACGCACATCCCAGCCGAGAGCTGGCGTTTCGTAGGCCATGACGGAGGCGACGACTGCTCCGTCTTGGAAAACGTGAGCGGCGTCAACGTCGCGCCTGGGGCGACGCTCAGGGCAACAGACGACATTGCGCTCCATCGCATCACGCTTGATGCGGCGAACGGCAACGGCACAATCGACGGGTTCGACTTTGCGGAGTCTGGCGTCGTCGACGTCGTGAACATGCCGAACGGAACCGGCTCGGCGGTGGTGTCGATTACGCTTTCCAACCTGCCTGAGGGCGCGCTCGCACGGCTAAACGGCTGGAGCGTTCGCATTGGCGGCAGGGCAAGTTCGGCCACCGTCGCCTTCGACGGCTCCAAGGCTACGGTGACTCGTCCGGGCATCTCTATCATCGTCAAGTGATGCGCTCGCTGTTCATCGCCATCGCCGGGGCGGCAGCGTTCGCGTCGTTCGGCGGGGTCACGCTCGACGAGAAGTTCCAGGGCGGCGGTCTGGTCATCGGGGCGACGGGGCGTTCGTGGGACGCGAAAGAGCTCGTGGGCGACAACCGCGGCTCGCTCTTCTTCGACGCCGTGTTCTCCCCGGTCGCCGACGCCTCGAAGTCCCAGCGCACGCTGCTGCACCTGCGCACCGCCGGCCGTCTCACGCTCGCCTGGAACGCATACAAGAACGAGACGCTTCAGTGCGAACTCACCGACCAGTCCAAGACGTACCGCGTGACCTTCAAGGAGCGGAAGATAGAGCTCGGGAAGAAGTATGGCCTCGGCGTCACGTGGAACGGCGACGTCGTGCGCGTGTACATCGACGGCGTTGCAGTGGATTCCGCCCCGCAGCCGCTGCCGATCCGACGAGAAAAGGTGACGAAGCTCAACCTCGGACCGTACAAGGACGCATACCGCGGGCCGCGCGTCTGGGGCGGCGACGTGACGGTGTCGCGCCTGCGCGCCTGGGACGACGCTCGTGCGCCTGCCGAGGTCGCCGCGGAATGCAGCGTCACGTTCCGTCCGCTCGTCGAGACTGACAAGATGTCGCTTGTCGTGCCGAAGCTGCCCGCCGGAGTCGAGGCGCCGAAGATCGACGGACACATGGTCGAGCCGGCGTGGTCGCACTCCGGGAGCGTTCCCCAGCTCATCCATGGCAACTTCGTGGGCAAGTCCGGCCGTCTGCCGCCGCACTCGTTCCGCCTCGCCTACGACGACGAGAACCTGTATCTCGGCTTCGACACGCTCTTCCCAGGCGGCTTCAGCTGCGTGGAGGGCATCGCGCGCACGCCAGACAAGGAGCCCGAGGCGTGGGGCTCCGAGGCGTGGGAATTCTTCTTCCGGATAGGCGAGGCGCTCTACCGCTTCGCGGGCAACTACGCGGGCGGCACGCTTGAGTCGCGCAAGCCGGGTGGCAACAAGGCGTGGAACGGCAAATGGGCGTGGGCTTTCTCAAAGTCAAGGAATATCGACGATTCCGTGCTGTGGCAGGGCGAGGCGGCTATTCCCTGGAAGACGCTCGGCATGGACGGGCCGTACTCCGGCGAGAGCAACTTCAACTTCGCGCGCTCGTGGACGATCCCCACATGCGGCACCATCTCTTCGCTGAACGAAGCCGGGCGCGGCTATGTCCCAGATGCGAACTGCCCGACGATGACGTTCGCTCCCGCCGCCGGCTACCGGCTGCTCAAGCGCACCGACCCCGCGCAGGGCGACTATGCAGAGGAGTATTCACTCTCCGGCGGTGCGAAGGGTGGCCGGCTCGTCTACGAGGTCTCGCTTGCCGCGCGCGACGGCTCCCTCGGCCTCAAGCGCTTGCACCGGACGGAGGTGGCGGCGAAGCCGGGTGAAGTCTTCCCCGGCTCATTCACGGTGGCGACGGCGGTTCCGGGGTATGACGCGATTCTCCATGTCCTCACCTGCGACGGGAAGGTGGTGATGCGCGAAGCGGTGCCGTTCGACCTCGATACGCGCATATTCGACGTGTCGCCGCTTTTCCTTTCGCAGAAAGTGCGCGTCTCGTTCCGCCGTCCGTTCGACGGAATGTTCGAGATGTCGGCGCCGGACGGCTCAGTCGCCTTGTCGCGCAAGGTCGACGGCTCTTCATTTGACTTCGCCTTCCCGCGCGGGAACGCGCCTGGGGAGTACGCGTTCCGCATCCGCCGCGCCGACGGCGCCGTGGCCGGCGAGGTCAAGTCGTTCTATCCCGGCGTCGGCGAGTGGGAGTCGCAGGATCCTCATCGCGACTGGATACTGCCGCCGTATTCCCCGATCAGGGCGTCTGTCAAAAACGCGGCGCTTGAAGCAACCGTCGCTATGCGCCGCTATGCCTGGCGGAACAGTTTCCTGCCTGTTGCAATGGAGAGCCTTGGAGAGGATCTGCTGGACGGACCTGTCGAGCTTCTCGTCGACGGCAAGCCGCTGTGCTGCGAGAGGTTCCTCGTAACGTCAAACTCGTCCGCCAGAGTCGAATTCTCGGCGAAGGGCGACGAGACCGTGTGCGAAGGCTGGCTTGAATACGACGGTGTGCAGTACAACCGTATTTCCGTTACGCCGCGCACCGGCGCCGCCGACCTGAAGCTCCGCTACCGCCTGAAGCCAGCCTTCGCCAAGTACCTGCACGCCTCTGCCGGCGGGCAGTGGGGTTCGAAGCGCACCATGCGGATTGCAGACGGCGCAAGCGAGCTTGGCGCGTATCCGATTCTCTGGACGGGCAACGAGGAGAAGGGGCTCTGCTTCTTCTACCAGTCGCGGGCGGGGTGGAACGTTTCGCCGGCGAAGACGTACTCTTTGGAGAAGACTGATGCCGGCTTCACCGTGACGGTCTCCATCGCTAAGAAGCTCCCGGCCGGAAAACGCTTCGACTTCGAGTTCGGGCTTGTCGCGTCGCCGGCACGTCCGCTCGCGCCGAACTATCCGTACGACACCTTCTCCATCTCCACGTCGGCAAACCTCAACCGGCCGGGGCGCCGTCCGACGCTCGACGTCGCGCTGATGGACTGTCCGATCAGGCGCGGCGACCTTGGCAGCTACTTCGCGGACCTCGACGAGCCCGACTACCGCACGGACCTCAGGCGCTACCGCTGGTGCGTCGAGCATCACGGCAGGGAGTCCGGCGTTCGCCTCGTGCCGTACACGTGCGCGCGGTTCCTCAGCTCCGCCTATCCCGAAGTGCGCGCGTTTCTACCGGAGTGGACGTTCAAGCCAGAGTACGCCCTCGACTATTCGCACACCGGCAAGTTCCTCTACGAGTGCTGCCCGGCGTCGTCGGCGACCGACTTCTTCGTCTGGAAGTTCAAGACGCTCATGAAGCTCGTCCCGGAGATAAAGGGCATCTACCTCGACTTCGGCCTTGTGCACGAATGCTCAAACGCCGACCACGGTTGCAGGCAGAGCATGGCCATACTCGGACAGCGCGAGTTCTACCGCAGGCTCGCCGTCGCGCAGATCGAGGCGGGGATAACGAATCCGGTCATCGTCATCCACAGCACGGACTGCGTGCAGTTGCCGGCGATGACGTTCGTGACGCACCTCCTCAACGGCGAGCACGTGCGCCAGGAGTCCAGCACGCTGCTCCACGGCAAGAAGGACATCCTCGACAGCTACGGCATAGAGATGTTCGCCTCGGAGCTCTCGACGCTGCCGTGGGGGATGTCCAACAGCTTCTACATGCCATACGACACGCTCGCGAAGAAGAACGGGGGCGACGAAACGACCGACGCGTACTCGTTCCGCATGGGAATGGCGTCGATCGGCGCGGGGCTGGTGCACAACACCATGCAGGCCATGCACCGCAACAACGTGGGGCTCTTCGACAAGGTGGTGCGCATCTTCGACGGCTTCGGCGTCGGCAGGCAGGGCACGAGGTTCGTGGGCTACTGGCGAAGCCCGGCGAAGGTGCTGCGCGGCGAGGGTGTGTACGCAAGCGTCTACACGGATGGCTCGAAGGCCCTTGCCGTTGTGGCTCACCTGTCCAAGCCGCACGTCGACCAGGACGTCGAGCTCGAGTTCGACTGGAAGGCGCTCGGAATCTCCCGTCCGCTCGCGACGGCGACGGACATGATGACGGCTGATGACCCGGACTATGCCTGGCTCGCCAGACGCAAGGCCGAGAAGGGCAGGGACATATCGAAGTCGCCCACCGGGCTTGGTGACTTCGGCACGAGGGTGCTCGGCTACGACGGGAAGACCCTGCGGCTGCACCTCCCTTATCATCGATTTGCTCTGATAAGGCTTGATGCGCAGCATTGCCGTCCATAGACGGGGAGCACCATTCCCCCCTGCATAAGTTGAAGGCGGCTGCTTACGTCTTCGGCAGTCACATGCGACATGTGAAGCTGGTTTTATGGTATAATTCCCGCAGCCATGACGATAGAGGACATAGTGAACAGCAAGGAGTTCCAGTCGGTTGTCGAAGACTACCGGGGAATGTGCCTTTGGTTCGCCGGCGACGTGCTGCACCCAAAGAACAGGGTGCAGATGGAACAGGTGCTGTCCGCCATCGAGGCAAACGGCGACATGGACGCATACAAGCGCGTGGGAAGGATTCGCCGATGGCTGTAACCGCATTTCAGGTGGAGGTGCTTCGCGTCATCACGAAGAACCGTGTCGCGAACGGCGAGACGTATGTCGCAGGCGGGCTCGCCCTCAACCATCTGCTGCATCGTCCACGCATATCCAACGACATCGACGTGTTCAACAATTCCTACGAGGCCATGACTGCTGCGGCGGACATGGACCGTGCGGCGCTGGCCGCGGCCGGATATGGCGTCGAAGTGAAGCGTGAGCGTGATTTCATCGTCGAGGTGACGGTTTCCCGCGGCGGCGATTCGACAGACATCCAGTGGGTCCAGGACAGCGCGTACAGGTTCTTCCCACTTGTGGAAGACGAGCTGCTCGGCGTTACCATGCATCCGTTTGATCTCGCCACGAACAAGCTGCTTGCACTGGCTGGGCGGAGGGTTCCGCGCGACTGGGTGGACACTATATCGTGCGCCGAGACTTTACAGCCGCTTGGGTTGCTTGCATGGGCGGCGAACGGCAAGGATCCTGGGCTGTCGCCGCGCTACATACTCGAGACATGCGCGCGAACGCGATACGTCCAGGACGAAATCGACATTGCCGTCAAATCCGATGTGCATATTGACGTGGCGGAACTCTCAAGAAAGTGGCACAGGATGATCGATGCCGCGCGTGAGACGATATCCCTGTTGCCGCCGGAGGAGGTCGGCAAGGCCGTGCTGACAAGGGATGGAAGCCTCTTCAACGGCCCCGACGAACAGCTCTCCGCCGCGATGGAGGCGGGGGACGTCGTATTCCACGAGGGCCGCATCTGCGGCGCCTGGCCGCAGATTGTAGGGTAGCCGGCGATACGGCCCGTATGACACGGCCGGATCGTGCGCGACTAAATCCTTGTCTCGCTAGACATGACAGCATGTGGCATTAATATGCTATAATACATGGCAAAACCACACATAAGGAGCGTTTGCAATGGTACGTCAAGGAAACTATACGACGGAAGCATCCGGGGGTTCGTCTTGTGCTGTGGCCGTCTTTGTGGCAGTGACGGCTGTTTTCGCCGTCTCCGCCGCGTTCTCGGCTGAAACCATGGTGGAGGAACTGCAGGGCAACCTGTGGCGCGTCAGGATGAGCCGGGACGGGCGCTGGCCCGAGTCGGCGCTGAACAGATATGGCATCCTGAGCAACTTCCAGGCGAGGGCGACGGGTTCGTCCATGGACTTCGGAAAGGTGACTCCGACGTGCGAGCAGGTGGGCAGGGGCTTTCGCCTGAGATTCCCGCTTGCGCCGGGCGAGCGCGTGTTCGGCCTCGGCGACGCGAGCCGCGAGAACATACAGCGCAGGCCAGGCAAGTACCGCCTCAGGGTCGAGAACCTGACGTGCTACATCCCGATTGCGATGGCGTGGACGTCGCGCGGGTGGGGTGTGTTCGTCAACACGACGTTCACGCCGGTGTTCGACGTCGGCGCCGAGGACAAGGACGCCATGACCGTCACGGCGGAGGAGGGCGATGTCGACTTCTACGTGTTCACGGGCAACTCCCCGCGCGAGCTCCTCGACGTCTACACGTCGCTGACTGGGCGGCCTGCCCTCCTGCCCGTCTGGGGCTACGGGTTCACGTTCGTCTGCAACCAGTACATCGACCAGTTCGCGCTCATCGACGAGACGATCGGCTTCCGCGAGCACAAGATTCCGTGCGACACGATGGGTCTCGAGCCGTACTGGATGGAAAAATGCTACGACAGCACGACGCGCAAGCGCTGGGACGCGAACAGGTTCGTGTTCCCGCACTGGCGGCCGTCCGGCACGCACACGTTCCCGTCCGCCATGGAGCGGGTCGGCATGAAGCTCAGCCTGTGGTTCTGCTGCAAGTACGACCTCTTCAAGTACGAGGAGGACCTCTTCGCCGGACGCGAAGGCCCGATGACGAGGAGCCCTGACCGCCGTCCCTGCGGCTACGACAGAAACAAGAACGCGGAATGGCACGACGAGAACATAGAGGGCAAGAAGATCGAGCACGGCGAGGAGGCGTCCCGTCCGCCCGTTCCGGCCCTGGGCGGCGGTGCGTTCCGCGGCGAGATCGAACCGTACCGCCACAAGGAGGGGGAGCGCCCGTGGTTCGAGCACATCCGCCAATTCGTCGACCAGGGGGCCGACGCCTTCAAGCTCGACGGGGCGTGGCAGGTGTGCGAGGGAAGCGGCGTCCCGGGGCGCAAGTGGTCGAACGGGATGTCCGACGCCGAGGCGCACAACCTCTATCCGCTCGTCTACGCTAAGCAGATGGCGATGGGCTTTTCCGAATACACGGGGCGGCGCGCCATGGTCTACTCGGCGGGCGGCTGGGCCGGCGTGCAGCAGTACGTCGCGACGTGGGCGGGCGACACCGGCGGGGGCCTGAAGCCGCTGAAGTCCATCCTCAACCTCGCGCTCTCCGGGCATCCGCACCAGAGCTTCGACATGGAGCCGCGGTTCGCGGACGGCTCGTTCGCCGGCATCCACTTCGGGTTCCTCGCGCCGTGGGCGCAGCTGAACAACTGGGACTACTGGGACATCCCGTGGGTCGACACCGAAGAAAGGGTGGCTTCTTTCAGGGCGTACGCCGAGCTGCGCTACCGGATCGCGCCGTACATCTACTCGACGGCGGCCGAGGCGGCCCGCACCGGCTACCCGATCGCGCGTCCGCTCTCGCTTGTCTACCCCGAGACGTCCGAATACGACGCCTGCTTCGACACCTACATGCTCGGCGACAGCCTGCTGGTCGGCGTCTTCGGCGACGGCGTGACGATTCCGCCGGGAGACTGGTTCGAGTGGCGCACCGGCCAGAAGGTCACGGGCCCGTGCCGTCTGCCTCTCAAGGCGACGGTCCAATGGGGCGGCGCGCTTTACGTAAAAGGCGGGGCGATTGTTCCGACATGGCCGGTCAGGCAGTACCTTGAGAAGGGCTGGAACGAGGAGGTCGTGTTCGACGTGTGGCCATCCGCCGACGGCGACGCCGAGCTGTACGAGGACGACGGCGTGTCGCTCGGCTACCGCACCGGCGCGTACTCGACGACACCGCTGTCGGTCCGCCGCACAGCCGACGGACGTGCGCAGTTCACCGTCGGCGCCCGCAGGGGATCTTTCGTCGGCATGCCCGAGACGCGCCGGATGAAGGTCAGGTTCCACTTCGGGCAGAAGGTCGAGGAGCGCGACCTCGGCATGGTCGGTGGCGAAGGATGCACGGCGACGTGCGCAAGAATAGAATAAGGGAGATGATGACATGAAGCACTTGGCAGTTGTTGTTTCGGGCGCATTCGCGGCGTTGTCGGCAATTGCCGACGTGGGGCGTGTCGCGACGGCGCCAGCAATAGACGGAGACCTGTCCGACGAGGTCTGGTCGAAGGCTGAGTGGGAGACGGGCTTCCGCAAGTTCGAGCGCGAGAAGCGCCGCGAAGTTAAGGCGGACACCGCCTTTGCCATACTTGCGGACGACGAAAGCCTGTACATCGGCATCAAGTGCTTCGAGCCCGACATGGAGCGTCTCAAGACCGCCGTGGACAACGGGCTGTTCAGCTCGAGGACCGACTTAGTGGAGATCGACTTCAGCCCAAGCGGAACTCCATTCGAGTGGTATCAGTTCGTCTTCGGCCACCGCGGCGATTCGTACGCGATGTTCTATTCGGAGAACGGGATCATAAGGCCCGACCCCTACGGTCCGATGATCAAGCACGCGGTCGGCTTATTCGCCGGCTTCTGGACGGTCGAGATCGAGATACCGCTTTCGGCCCTCTACATGACGCGCCGCGACATGTGGGAGGGCGAATGGCTCTTCAACGTCGGACGCAACCGTCCCGGCGAGGGTCCGTCCTCTTGGAGCGACCTCGGCATGCCCGGCGAGGGTTTCCAGGCCGCGAAGAAGTACAGGCGCATGAAGGAATTCCCCAGGCGTCGCGATTCGGAGGACGTTTGGATCAAGAGCGCGATCACGCATGTCGACGGCAAGGATGGCGGCGGCTTTCGCGGACGGCTTGAGCTTCAGGTCTTCGCGACGGTCTCAGGAAAAGTCTCGGTCGAGACGTCGTTCGGCTCGCTTAAGTCCGCCGCGCTCAAGACAGGTGACACGACGATCGTCGTCCCGGCGACCTTCCCGGAAAGCGGACGCATCCCGTGCGACATCAGGCTGGCGAGAGCGGGCGACGGAGCGGTCTTGGGCCGCCGATACCCCGTGGTGGTCGACTATACGCCGCTGGCGCTCAAGTTCACTTCGCCCGGCTACCGCGCCAACTTCTATCCGGGACAGCCGGCGGACCGCGTAGCCGGCGTCGTCAAGGCGCATGTCCCGGGCGAGGTCCGCATCTCGCTGGAGGGCCCGGGCTTCCCGGCGCGCACCGCTGTCCTGCCGCAGGGCGGCGGCGAGTTCTCGTTCGACACGAAGGGTTTCGAGTACGGCGAGGCCGTGCTGACCGTCTCCGCCGGCGGCGAGACGCTTTCCAAAAAGGTCCGCCGCCTGGCACCGCGCAGCACCGGGCACATGACGTGGATCGAGAACGGACACCTCGTGCTCGACGGCAAGCCCATCTTCCGCCGCAACATGTACGCCGAGTACTACAAGGGCGGCGAGGCCTTTCGGGAGAAGTACGACGCCGACGACCTCTGCCAGACGCGCGCGATGGTCCGCATCGCCACGCTGGAGCCCAACCGCGTAATCAGCGGACTCGAGCGCCGCGAAGCGACGAAGGACGTGAAGCCCTGCGCTGAGTACATGGCCAAGCTGGACGGGATACTTGCGAATGGCCTCGCATCCACGGACGGCGCGTACTACTACATCTCCGACGAGCCGGAGTGCCGCCACATTTCGCCGGTGTACCTGAGGCACATCTACGAGTATGCCAGCGAGAAGGACCCGTACCATGTCATCCTGTGCGGAACGCGCGGCGGCATGCGCTACATCGACTGCGCCGACTGGTTCGAGACGCATCCGTACGTCCACCAGCGCGTCGATGCGAAAGGGCGCCGTTCGTTCGGGCGTGGTCTTCTGGAGCTGGGGCCGTTCGTGGACGCCTTCCGCCCGGAGGAGCATCCCGACAAGTGCATCGGCTGCGTGCCGACGTGCTTCGCCTACCCCGACGGCGTCGCGCCGACGTTCCGCGAATACGTGACGCACACGTGGAACTTCCTCATACACGGCGCCAAGTCGTTCTTCCCATACGCCTACCACGATCTCGGGGACACGCCGATGACCTACGAGGGCGTGCGCTTCACCAACACCACGGCGGAGCGGCTCTCCGATTTCTTCCTCTTCGGCCGCCGCACGCTCCTCGCATGCCCGAAGGGATCCGAAGGCGCAATGTGGGAGCTGGACGGACGCAGGCTCTTCGCAGTGGCCAATGCGACGTTCGAGCCCATGCAGGCGACCGTCTCCGGAATAGACGGCAAGTTCTTCGAGTTCCGCGGCGAGCGCGTATTCGACTGCCGCGCTGGTGGGACGGCGTTCTCCCTCAAGCCGCTTGAGGCCATTGTCGCGACGAGCGAGAAGATGGACGCGGGGCTTCCGACGTACGACGAGGCGGAGCGCAAGGTCCTTGCGCTCGACGCGCTGCGCACGGGCCGCGACAACCAGCTCAAGGGCCGGCATGACGACATCCTCGTCAACGGCAGCGTCCCAAGGAGAAGTGGCAACAGGAAGCTCGTCGACGGAACGCTCGACGTCGTGGCGTGGAGCGGGCGAAACGCGAAGGATACGTCTGCCGAGATATCGTTCGCCGGATTCACGCCGGTGTTTCGCGAATTCAGGATATACGGCGCGAACGTCGCCGATGCGAAGGTGAGCATTCGGAGCGGCGGCGAATGGACCGAGCCTGCCGCCGAGACGGAGACCTCGAAGTTCTCCAAGCTCTTCCGCTTCGGCAAGGCGCTGCGCGCCGTGAAGCTGCGCATCGACGTGCCGAAGCCGAAGGACGGGGTGTTCGAGATCTACGAGATCGAGATGCCGTCATGCGACGAGGCGAAGGCAGAGGACGCCGCGCAGGCGGCGGCAGACGGCGCGGCGGCCAACCTGGAGCCGAAGGACGCGCTCTGGAGGGCAGACGGCCCGGTCGCCGCGGAGAACGGGACGCGGGTTGTCAAGGCGGCCATCCCGCCGGAGGCGAAGTGGCTCGTGTTCCAGCTCTCCGAGGGCGAGCGCATCGACAAGTCGAAATATTCGGCGTGGAGGCTCTACGCCGGCAAGAAGAAGGGGGGCGCTCGCCTTGCGGGCGACGTCACGATCCCGCAGAAGGGGCTTTACACCGTGCCGCTTTCGCCGGAGGCCGCCGCTGCGGGAGCACTGCGCCTGGTGACGCACAACTTCAAGGCGACGCTGCCGTTCGTCGCGGCGGTTGCGGAGCCGGAGCAGTACCTCTCGTTCCGCGAGGAAGGCGGGAAGTGGAAGTTCGCCTTGCGCCTTTCTGCACCGTGCGAGGACGTGACGTGCTCGCTGTACGGTGACGACAACCACCGACCCGTGCCGTATTCCGCCGGACCTTCGGGCGCGGCAGTCGTGCTGAAGCCAGACGCCTCGCGGCGGCTGTGGACGGCGGAGATCCCCGTGCCGCCCGCCATCGCCGCGCGCAACGGCAAGCCCATGCACCCGTGGGCGAAGGCGACGGTTCTTGGCGGATCCATCGCCGTGCCGATATGTACTCCGCTGGAGGAGTAGATTTTCGGCAGTCGAGCAGGGAGAAGAAAAAAGGAGCAAGATGATAGACAGACGAGAATTTGTGCGCTTGGCGGCAGTCGCCGGCGCGACAGGGGTTGCAGCGCCTCTCGCGGCGTCCGCTGCCGAAGGGACGTCGCTGCGTGGAACCGTGACCGGTGGCGGACGACCGCTTGCCGGCGTCGCCGTCACGAACGGTCGCGACGTGGCCAAGACCGACGCGGAGGGGCGCTTTGCGCTTCCGTCGTGGGAGCGGGCGCGGTTTTTGTCCGTCACGACGCCCAGCGGATGGCGTGCGGAGAGGTTCTACCTTCCGGTCGCAGGTGCGGACGCAAAGTACGACTTCGTCCTTCTGCCTTGGGCGCCGTCCGCGGCGGACAGGCCTCTGAGGTTCGTGCACATCTCGGATTCGGAAATCGGCGGGATAAGCGAAAAGGAGAAGGCGTTCGCCGCGCATGTCAAGGAGATCGCGGACCGCTGCGACGCGGCGTTTGTCGTCCACACCGGCGACATCTGCTATCCGAATGGTCTCCGCGCACACGCGAAGCTTATGAACGACGGCAACATGGGGCGTCCCATGTTCTACACAATCGGCAACCACGACCTCGTGAAGGAGGGCGAATACGGCGAGCAGCTTTTCGAGTCGCTCTTTGGCCCCGTGTGGCATTCCTTCGAGGCGTGCGGCGTGCATTTCTGCGCGACGCCCATGAAGAGCGGCGACGCGCCGCCGTCATACACGCCGGAGATGTTCGCCGAGTGGCTGGCGAACGACCTTGCCTCGATTCCGCGGGATCGTCCGGTCGTGCTGTTCAACCACTCCTTCTGGGGCTGCAACCTGTTCGACGTCACGAAGATCGACAAGGGCGTTTTGACAGTGGCCGGCCTGGACGCCGCGGCGGCCTGCAACCTTGTAGGGCTTGTCTACGGACACCTCCACACCAACCAGTTCCGCCGGTTCGGCAAAATCGCCGTGCTGCAGACTTCAAATCCGCAGATGGGAGGGGTCGACCTCAGCCCGGCGTCGATACGGATCGTGAAGGCGGACAAGCCGGGGCGCATCACGTCCGAACTGCGCCACGGTCCGAAGGACGTCTGGCCTGGCGTTGAGACTGCCGACAGGGGAATCTGGCGCGCCAAGGTGCCGGGTCCCGTGTATCTAGGCTCGCCGGTCACTGACGGAAATCGGCTGTTCGTCGGCACGCTCGACGACGAGGGGATCGGCTCCGGCGCGGTGGTGGCGCTGGACATGAAGAGCGGTCGCACGGCTTGGACCGCGAAGATGCCGAACTCCATAAAGAACCAGATGGTCGTCTGCCGCGGGCTTGTCGTCTGCCAGGACTCAGACGGCACGGTGCATGCGCTCGACTGCGCCACAGGCGCGGAGAAGTGGTCTGTATGCGCCAAGGGAGTGTGGCTGCGTCCGTTCGAGCACGGCCTTGCCGCCGACGATGCCACGGGGACGGTGTTTGTCGAGATCGACCAGCAGCTTGCGGCGTTCGACGTCGTCTCGGGCGCCGAGAAGTGGCGGTCAAAGGACTTCAGGCACTACGGCACTGCGGCTTCGTGCGCCGCCTTCGGCGAGGGAATCGTCACGGCCGAGGTGCAGTGGCACGGGCTCTACGCCTGCGACGCGGCGACGGGGAAGTTGATCTGGTCGCGAGACAGGAAGGGGCGGTACGGCGCGAAGGACATGATGCGCTGGCGCGCCGGAACTGTTACGATATCGGACGGAAAGGTCTACGCCACTGGCGGAAAGGAGTTCCACGTAATCGACGCGCGGACCGGCGAGACGCTCCAGAGCGGCAAGTATCCCTTCAACCTCACCACGACGACGAAGCCGCTTCTGTACGGCGGACGCATCTACCTTGGGTCGTGCGACGCGGGACTTGTCGCGCTCGACGCGAAGACGCTCGAAGTCGTGTGGAAGGGCGATGTCGGCGAGGCGCTTGTCGTCTCCGGCAGCTACAAGAAGGCGCCGCAGAAGCAGGTCGCCACAGCGCCCCTCATTGCCGGCGACGGCACAGTGCTTGCCGCATGTGGCGACGGCACGATCAGGTTCTGGGACGCGGCGACCGGCCGCGAGACGCGCCGCATCGAGACGGGTGCACCGCACTTCTGCGCGCCGCTTGTGGCGAGTGGGCGAATCTTCGTTGCCGACTTTGCCGGCCGAGTCGCCGCATACAGGGCGTAATCGGCATGAAGCGTGCCGCAACCGCGGCAAAGCGCACTGATCGCGCACGGTCTGCCAGTCAGTCAGACATGGCATAGGTTTGCCGCGACGAGCGCCATCGCGGACGAGCCTGTGACGGCCTGGGCCGATGCAGTCACGGCGGTCGACGCATGCGATTTCCGCGCCGCGCTGGGCACGGCGACGCTTCGGTGTAGCCCCAAGTGGTGTACTGACGCGGAGGGCGCGGAGTACTCGCTCAGCGTGGTGACAGACCCCGACACCGCCAACGCCGTGACATCGTCCGTGCCAGTCTCGGCGACGACGGTTGAAGGGAACGCGGCGTACGCCGGCAGCGGATATGTGCGGTTCATATTGAAGGCTTCGGTCGGAGGAACGGAAACCGGCGACGTCCTTGTTCAGGACGTGTCGTTCGGTGTCGCGTCCGAACAGAGCGCGGCAATCGTCGCTGACAGCCGTGTCGAGTCTCTGCAGGAGGCGATAAGGGCAGATGGCGTCGCCAACGTCGTGTATTCGTCCGATTGGGCCGAAGGCGCGGCGGCGGTTTCGGTGGCGGAGATTGCGCTTGCCGGAAGGGGCGGCGAGGCGATTGCGACCAATTCGGTGCTCTCCGCTTCGTCCGTCGCCGCCGGAACCGTGCCTGTCGGCGGGTTGGACGCCGGCTGGTACCGGCTTCTCTACCGTGCCGTCGACGGGGGCGGCGAGACGCTGCTCGAATATCTCACCGACGAGTTCAGGGTGAAGGGCGGCATAATGCTGCTCATCAAGTGACGAAAGGAACATCTCGATGAAGAAGCTTCTTTTGATTGCACTTATGTGCTCCGCCGCCGCCGCGTTCGCGGTTCCGCTCACGGTTACCGACGTATCGGCGCGCCAGCGCTGGCCGTGGAACGGAGTCGTGGACGTCGACTTCAAGATCGGCGGAGATTCCATCGCCGACATATTCAAGGTCGAGATACACGCCATGTACGCTGGCGGAACGAAGAAGATCATCGGACGCACGTATCTGAGCGAGCCTCTGCGCGGCCCGGGACGGAACCGCCTGACGTGGGACTTCGGCGCGGACTGCCCCGAGACTAAGATCGACGACATGCAGATTGCGGTCGGGGCGACGCCGATGCCGAGGGCTCAGCTGGACGCGCAGAACGTCTACATGGTGATCGACCTTTCGAGCGGTCCGAACTCCACGCGCAATCCCGTCCGCTACACCACGACCGCGCCGACGCTCGTTCCGACGAACGACCTCGTCGCGTGCGCCGCCGACCCCAACCGCACAACGAAACTGTGGCTGAAGAGGGTGAAGGAGCGCACCTTCCCATTTGGCGGAACGACGAATGGGAATCATGGAGAGGGCGAATTTAAGGCTCGCCTCTCGCCATTTTACATCGGCATTTTCGAGCTGACGCAGAACCAGTGGAACCTCGTGATGGGGAATTGGCCGAGCCAGTTCTCGAACGAAACGTATCGTGCGGCAAGGCCTGTCGAGATGATAAACTACGAGGATGTGATCGGCCACAACAATTGGCCGGACAACAAGGTTGTCTCCGATTCGTCGTTCGTAGGGAAGATGCGTGCCCGCACCGGTCTTGCCACCCTCAACCTGCCGACGGAGTGCCAGTGGGAATGTGTTGCACGTGCCGGATCGACTGGATCGGCGTATGTCAACGCAAACACGGGACGGTTCGATCAGAATTCCGGAAGTCCGTCAACCTACAATGAAGACCCGACGGTAGGCACGGCACTCGTGGGGTCGTATAACGCGAACAGCTGGGGCTTCTATGACTGCTATGGCAATGTGATGGAAATGTGCCTTGACGCTTATGCAAGCTATGCTGATCTAAGAGACCTCTATGGGTATGACGGAACGACGCCAATCGACGATCCCATCGGTCCGTCAACATACTCGACTGCACGATACCATGTGACGCGTGGAGGTTCCTACTACAATTCCAATTCCCGGTCGTCCAGCTATGACCGTTTCTATTGTAACAACAGCTCCATTACAGGCACGCGCGATCGCAGGGTCGGCATGCGCGTTGCCGTCTCGCCTGACTGGCAATAAAACCCTTCAAGAGGAAAACGGACATGAACAAGACTTTTGCAGCTACCCTTGCCGCGTCTGCGCTCGCCGCAACGGCGCAGGCGTTTACGGTCACCGGCGTTTCGGCGCATCAGCGCTGGCCTTGGAACAACCTGATCGACATCGACTTCAGCATCGGCGGCGCTTCGGCTGACGACACTTTCAAGATTGACGTCAAGGCAACGTATGCCGGCGGCGATCAGACGATTACCGCGAAGCGATTCGCCACCGATCCTGTAGTGAAACCGGGTGCGAACCGGATAACCTGGGACATCGGACAGGACTACCCAAACTTCAAGGCGGACGATCTGCGTGTCGCCGATCACGCCCGGGCGCATCACGCGCGTGTGGGTGGTGTTCAACTCGCGCGGCGTCAAGCCGGGCGAGTACAGGACGAAGATTTTGCTGAAGCCCGCGTACGACGTAGAGATCGCCGAACAGACCGTCGACGTCGACATGAAAGTGTGGAACTTCGCGCTCCCGGAGACGCGCGACTGGCCTCTCCAGACGTTCTTCTGGGGACCGAACTACTACGACAACGACGAGGTGCAGGTGCTGAAGTTAATGCACGACAACCACGTGACGCACGGCTGGACGAAGAGCCAGCTCTACACCTTCGGCATCAACCGCGACTCGCACATGGTGCGCCGTCCCGACAAGCAGTCGTTCTTCGACCCGCATCTCGCCGAGACCGCCAACGAGGAGTTCTTCCGCACGGCGAAGGATCTGGGCATGCGCTTCGTGTTCGGCTGGGGCTTCCCCGACCGCACGCCGGAATGGCTTAAGATAATGGACCGGCGCTTGCGCGGCATGGGGTTTGTGCCGGGCGACTACGTGTTCAAGGGCATGATCAACGACGAGTTCGTGAAGAAGCAGATTCCGCTGGCGGCAGACCGGCGCGAGGCGGTCGTGCGCGAGTTCGGCACCAACCTCTGGTTCCAGGCCGTGTACCTTTCCACCCCGCCGCCGACCGGCGCCACGATGGAAGACATCGAGGAGGCGAAGCTGCCTGAGTTCTTCAAGATGTGGACCGTCATCGACGGCGTGTTCCGCGACCCCAGGCGCGGACCGGACGTCACGCGCCGGCTGCACGCCAAGGGATGCAAGGTGTGGACTTACACCTGCGCCAGGTACATGCAGACGCAGGACTTGCTCAACTACTATCGCTTCTACCTGTGGCGCACCTACATGCGCGGACTCGACGGCGCGGCGATGTGGACCGCCGGGTCGCGAAGCGGCGACGACGGCTGGGATTCGCGCGACGGCTACGACGACGGAATCCTGTGGGCCGGCGTCGGCAAGCAGATGATGCCGACAAAGCGCTTCGAGGCGTTCCGCGAGGGGCTTGAGGACGTCGCGTACATGTCGCTCCTCGAGAAGGCGGGCACGAAGGAGGCGAAGGCGCTCCTCGACGCACGCGAGGACGTCATCAAGTCGCACGACCAGAAGACGCTCGACGCATGGCGTCTCGCCGCCGGCCGCGCGGTCGACGGCAGCATGAAGTGACTCGGCCTCGCAGGATTGGCGCGAGGTGTCTGACACTCCGCGCCAGTTTTGCCCACGGCATCGGGAAATTATGGTATAATTCCCACCGCTCTCCGGAATTGAACTTCGTGGCAACGGGGCTATGAAAGGGAGCCGTAGATCGTTTGCGGGTTGAAACCAGGGTAGTCCTGCTGAGAACGAATCGGAAAGCCTGAAGGGTGGGTGGACGTTTCGGGAGGGGGCGAAAGATCCTGGGAACCGCAGATGCCGATTAGGAGCGCGAGGGGACCGTGCTAGTCGACGCCAAGGATGGGTTCTGCCGTCTGCGGCGTGTCCCGAGGACTTGAACGCGCAGGCGTAGTCCTAAGCGTCGTCGGACCGGGCGAGGCATCGCCGATTCCAGCCATGCAGTGCGGGGCTTTGTTCTCAGATGGCCACGGTCGGCTGTCGCATTGCTCCGAGACCTGGCGCGAGGTATCTGACACTCCGCGCCAATACGGGAGAAAGTTGGTATGGCAAGAGTTCGCAATACGGAATACAATACGGTGCATCACCTGACGAGCCGCATCGCTCATCGGGCGTTCTTCCTGAAGGAGGAGGAGCGCAACGACCTCGTCGACCTTATGGTTCGCGTCTCGGAGTTCTCGGGAATCGAGCTGCTGGGATGGTGCGTCCTTGACAATCATTTCCACATCTGCGTCCATCTCCCCGAACCGCAGCCGCTCTCGGACGAGGAAGTTCTGCGGCGCTTCAGGCTGCTGAAGGGAGATTCGTGTCGGCTGCTGTCGGACGAATTAGACAACCAGGACTCCTGCGCCAGTGCTGGCGCGGAGTGTCAGATACCTCGCGCCAACACAGACGGGCGTGCGGAGGCGCGTGCGGAGTTGATTAGGTCAATCCGGCGGAGAATGTACTCGATACCCGAATACATGAGGATGATAAAGAAGTGGTTCTCCGATGCCTATAACGGGCGGAACGGACACAAGGGGACGATGTGGGAGGCGGTCTACGGCGACCATTCCTTCCATATGCCGGATGAGGACGGGGCGATGGAGGATCTTAGGGATATTTTGGCCTACATCCACCTCAACCCCGTCAGGGCCGCTCTCGCCAACAGGTTTGACGGCTACCTCTGGAGCAGCTACAGCGCCTATCGTCTCGGTGACGAGCATGCCGTCGCGGCAATACGCCGTGCATACGCAGGCTTTTCGGACGAGGAGATCCGGGAGACGCACGAGGCCCGCATGGCGAGGCTTCTGGAGGGATGGAAGCTGAAACGGGCGAAGGAAATCGCGCACAAGCGACTTGCTGGGTACGAAATCCCGTCGGATGGTTTGACTGACGAGTGCATGATTGCGCAGGCAAGGGAGCAGATCGAGAGGGTTCAGAGGCAAGTGATGGATATGCAGCTCGAACGGGCGGTGGCGAAAACCGACAACCAGGCTCGAGGGCTGATCGCCCGGCAGATTCTCGCCTTGGCGACAATCCGTCCCGACGCAACTTCGCAGATGCTTTCGGACACGCTGAAAGTTCCGTTGCGGACTGTTCAGCGACATGTTGAGCGGTTGGTCAGGTCAAGCGCAATGGTGCGTCGGCGGTATGGGTGGTGTGTGCTGAAGGCATCTTGAAGCAATCCAGGGCTGGTCACGGCTCGGGTTTGGCGCGGAGTGTCAGACACCTCGCGCCAGTGCGGCCGGTCAAGGCCGAGTTCTGCAAGTTCTCATGCGAACGATTTTTTTGTATAATATGCACTATGAAAACGCTGACTGTTGTTTCTCTCGTTGCCGTTGCGGGCGCCGCGTTCGGCGAGTTCAAGAAGCCGCCGGAGCCGAAGGACGTGCCGGAACTGCTCGTTTCGTCCGCTGGTGAGCGGATCACGACGCGCGAACAGTGGGAGCGCGTGAGGCGTCCGGAGATCGTCAGGACGCTGCTGGAGCAGGAGTACGGTATCCGTCCGGTGGGGCGTCCGGCGGACCTAGCGTTCGCGGAGACCGCCGCGCCGGAGGAGTGCTGCGGGGGCAGGGCGATCCGCAAGCGCGTCAGGGCGACGTATTCAGGCCCTGGCGGGAAGGGCGAGATGAACTTCTCGGTGTGGATTCCTAAACGCGCGACGCCGGCGCCTGTGTTCATACATTCGAGTCCGCGTCCCGCGGAGACGGCTGCGGACGTCGATGGCCCGCGCCCCGTGTACTGGCTACCGGTGGACGACATAGTCTCGCGCGGCTTCGCGGTGGTGGCATACTGCAACCAGGAGGTCGCCGAGGACTGGCATGGCACCGATGTCGCGACGACGGGCGTCTTCAAGGTGTTCGGCCCGCAGAAACTGCTTGAGCGCAAGCCGACCGAGTGGGGGATACTGTCAGCCTGGGCGTGGGGCATGAGCCGCGTCCTCGACTGGGTCGAGACCGAGCCGCTCCTCGACGCGAAGCGCGCGGCGGCGGTGGGCCTTTCGCGCAACGGCAAGACCGCGCTCGTCGCAGGGGCGTTCGACACGCGCTTCGCGCTTACGGTCTCGTGCTGCTCCGGTTGCTCTGGCGCGAAGCTGAACCACATCGAGCTCGGGGAGTCCGAGCACATCAAGCAGATCATGATCGCGAAGAAGTGGTTCTGCCCCAACTACGCGGAATACGTCGGAAAGGACGGCAAGATGCAGTTCGACCAGCACTGGCTGCTTGCGCTCGTGGCGCCGAGGCTTCTCTACGTCTCAAGCGCGACGGAAGACGCCTGGGCGGGGCAGCGAGGCGAGTTCGCGGCCCTTGAGCTGGCGTCCCCCGCGTGGCGGCTCTACGGCATTCCTGGGCTGATCGCGCACGGATTCCCCAAGGCCGACACGCCGCTGCACGCCGGCAATGCCGCCTACCACCTGCGCACCGGCATGCACGACATCACGCGCTACGACTGGCAGTGCTACATGGACTTCGCGGAAGGCCGCGGATGGTAGAAGACAGGCATGTGCAGATCAGAAAACAGCTGATGCCGGCTTGTTGTGGAGTTGTCGCATCCGCGCCCTGAATTCGCGCATCGAAAGGCCGAAGCGCTTTCGGAAGAGGTTCTTGAGGTAGTTGGCGTCCCGATAGCCGCATCGGACGGCGATTTCGGATATCCTCATGTCCGTGCCGCCGAGCATCCGCTTGACTTCGGCGAGCCGGCGGTTCAGTATCGCCTCCAGGATGGATGTTCCCGTCACTTCGCGGAATCGCAGGTCGGCAAGGCTTCGCGAGACGTGCAGCCGGGCGACGACGTCCGCCGCCGTTATGCCCTCCAGCGCATGCCGGTCGATGATGCCCCTTGCCCTCTGCACCAGCGCGGCGGGGGTCATCATGGCGGACGTGGAGGCGCGGACGGCGACCTCCTTCGCCCCGCACAGGATCTCCCTCTTCGCCGGAGCGCGTTGTCTGAGCATCATCGCCTGGAGCTCGCGCGCGGCGACGTATCCTTCGCGTTCGAAGTCGACCGCCACGCTGGAGAGAGCGGGCATCGACATCTCGCATATCGGCTCGTCGTTTCCTATGCCAAGCACCGACACCTGCCCGGGAACGTCCATGCCGTTTGCTCGGCAAGTCTCCAGGACGTCGCGCGCCCGGTCGTCGTACGCTGCAAGCACGGCCGACGGCTTTTCCAGCCCAAGAAGCCATCGGCCGAGCGCCTCCCGCGAATCGCCGGGCCCTTCGTACGCGCAGAGCGGCGGTTTCGGCGAAACCGTCCTACCACTCGGATGTAGCGCCGCCGCGAAGGCCACCTGGCGGTCGTGGGACCAGCGGGTTGGCGCGCGGGAGGGGACAAAGCCGAACGAGCGGACTCCAGGGCATGACAGCAGATGCTTCGCGGCGGTCTGCGCGATGTCCCTGACGTTGTCGTTTACGAACATGGAAAGGGGAAGGCTTTTGAGCGTGTTCGCGTCGGCACGATCGATGAACACTGTGGGAATTCCCTTGTCGGCGTGAAGCGTCCTGAGCTTGCACTTTCCCGCGAACCCGACGAGCATTCCGTCGAAACGCGATCGGCCGGCAGCGGATACCGCGTCAGCCGTCAAGTCTCCCTCGCTGCGGAGCAGTTCCATGTCCCAGTCGTAGCCTTCGCTCAGGAATCGGTGTATGCCGTTGAGCTTCTTGCGGCCCGCCGCAGTTGCAAGCGACAGCGCGACCATCACGCGGAATGTCCTTATTGGGTTCATCGACTGGTTATTGTACCAGATTCTCGTTGGTTGATACAAACGAAATTTTTGGTCAAAATGTACGCCATATTTTAGTAGAATACAATCACCATGGGAAACATAGCAGTCAGCGAGAGCGCAAAGTCGAAGGCGCGGGACTTCATCGACAACGAAAAGCAGTTTCATCTCGGGTTCCTGCCGACCGAGCAGTCGAATCCAATAACGGCGACGCTGGAGGAGGACTTCAGGCGCTCCACGCTTGCGGGCGTTCAGTGCCTCCAGCGCGGCGACAGGCAGATACCGATCGTCATGCGCCATGTGTTCGCATCTCCAGAGTTCCGCTCCCTCGTCGACTCAATGGTCGCCACTCTAACTGCTCCTGCTCCCACATCCCCTACCATTCCACCATTCCACCATTCCACTATTTCACCTTTCCACCCACCCCGCATAATCTTCTCCGGCTGCGGCGCTACTGGACGTCTCTCCATTCTTCTTGAGTCGATGTGGCGAGACTTTTTCCACCGCCGCCATGGCGAGCTTACGGCGGACGAACTCAAGCTGGCCGACCGATCCGCGTCGATAATGACGGGCGGCGACTTCGCGCTCATCAGGTCCGTAGAGTTCTTCGAGGACTACGCCGAGGGCGGGCGCCGCCAGGCCGAGGCGCTCAATGTCGGCGAGGGCGACACGTTCGTCGCGATAACCGAGGGCGGCGAGACGTCGTCCGTTCTCGGCACGCTCAAGTACGCCGCCGAGCACGGCGCGAGGTGCTTCCTCGTGTTCAACAACCCGGCGGACCTGCTGCGAGGGCACCTCGACCGCTGCCGCGAGGCGATCGACAACCCGAAGGTGACCGTGCTTGACATCTACTGCGGGGCCATGTCGGTCGCCGGCTCGACGCGCATGCAGGCGACGAGCTCCGAGCAGCTGCTTTGCTCGTGTGCGCTCGAGGCGGCGCTTTGCCGCGTCCTGCCGCGCTTCGCGAAGGAGACGGCTTCGGACTACACGCTTGCGTTCGAGGGGCTTCTCGCCGGGCTTGAGTCGCCCGAGGGCCGCGCCGGGCTCGTCAAGGCGATAGAGTTCGAGAAGGGCGTCTACGAGAAGGGCGGGCGCATCACATATCTCGCTGACAAGTGCATGCTCGACCTCTTCACCGACAACACCGAGCGCGCGCCGACGTTCATGATCCCGCCGCTCAGGTCGAGCAGGGAAAGGGACCTCGCCCAGAGCTGGGCGTTCGTGAAGAACCCGCTGCACCCGACCGAGAGGTGCTGGCACGAGATGATGCGCAGGGCGCCGAGGTGCCTCGAGTTCACGTCCGACGACGCCCGCTCGCTCGGCATGCCGCAGTCGTTCGTCGACAATCCGCCGCTCATAAAGTACTCCGACCTCATCACGTACATGATCGGCAACGAGCCGGCTCCCGAGCGCATCGAGGGCTACGCCCGCGCGGCGGCGGTGACTCTCACCGTCGGCGACTGTCCTACGGATTTCATGGCAGCTGCCGACAAGCTTGCCGCCGCTTGGCCTGAGAAGGTGCATTTCCACATCGGCTCGGGAGGGTCGCGCCCCGTCGCGACCGTCCCCTCCATTCACATCGACTTCCCCATCGCCGACTCGCCGCTTGAGATATGGAAGCACCTTGCGGTGAAGCTCGCGTTCAACTGCCTTTCGACTGGTACGATGGCGGCGATGGGGCGCGTTGCGGGCAACTGGATGAGCTGGGTGTCGATGAGCAACAAGAAGCTGATCGACCGCTGCATCCGCCTCCTGATGGAGCTTGGACGCATCGACTACGAAGAGGCCGCCCGGCGCATCTTCGCCGCGCAGGAGTGGGTCGCCTCGCAGGACTGGTCGAAGAGCGAAGAGCCATCTCCGGTGCAGGTCGCGCTGGCACAGTTAAAAGACAAAGCAAGGAGTGCTGAAAATGCATAGGCTGATAAAAACGACAAGAAGACTAACGGCGCTTCTGTTCGCGACGGTGCTGGCATCGGCACCCGGTTTGGCGGCCGGGTCGCTGCCTGCAAACACGTGCATCGTCTCGGGTGCGCTCGACAGAACGCCGACTGGAAGCAGCGAAGTGGCGATGGTCGGCGGGCTTGACTCGTTCTGGCGCATGCTGGCGTGCTGCACCATCGAGAAGTTCAGGCCCGGCAAGCCGCGCGGACTTGTCATAACCTTCAGGTGAATCGGAGGCAATCGCCATGATGCGTTCTTCAAGGACAGCGTTCGCCATTTTCGCGGCGTCATTCGCCATTCGGGCGTCGTCGTCGCCGACCGTCACGGAGCTTGCGTTTATGCAGGATTCCGCCACGCACGTGGCCACGGTCAGCTTCACCCTGGGAGAGTCCGCAGTCGTCACGCTCGACGTGCAGACTAACGGCGTCTCCATAGGATGGCGCAACTTCCGCGAAGGAATCGCCGGCTTCGCGCCCGGCAAGGTCAACCCGGCGGGCGACTACGTGTTGACGTGGGATCCTTCCGAGACGTGGGTCGACGCGCCGAGGCGGCTCCCCACCAATTCCGTCACCGCCGTCGTGACGGCATGGTCGCCCGACAACACGCCCGATTTCATGGACATAGACCTCACATCGGCAAGCAATATCACCTACTACGTTTCGGAGGAGGATCTACCGTACGCCGTCACAAACGACATCTACAAGACCACGCACTTCCTCATGAAGCGTATCCACTGCGCGAACAGGCAGTGGACGATGGGTTCGCCAACGACGGAAAAGAGCCGCGCCGGAGCCGCGAGAAAGTGGGAAGACCAGCACAACGTCATATTCTCGCAGGACTACTACGTCGGCGTCTTCGAGACGACGCAGGGACAGTGGAAGCGCATGACGGGCTCGTCCCTCCCGGCGGCCGTCACGCCAGCCGGCGATTCGTACCCGATGTCCTACCGCACTTACAACCAGCTCCGCGGCACGGATTCTTCAGCATGGATTGTTGCCGACAAGTGGCCGAACAAAAACCACTATGTCCTGGCTACCGGCGACATAGGCAAGGCCCGCACCTTGACGGGTATTACGCTTGACCTTCCCACCGAAGCGCAGTGGGAATATGCCTGCCGCGGTGGCACGACGACGGCGTACAACACCGGGTCGAACGGCAACTCCTCGGGGTTGCTCACCGCCGCCGAACTCTCGCGCATCGCACGCTGGCGCGGCAATTCGACAAACGAGGAGGGAACGGTCGTCGGATTCACCGCCGTCGGCTCATTCGAACCGAACGGTTTCGGGCTGTACGACACCATCGGCAACGTGTCGGAGCTGTGCATTGACTTCCGATGCATCGACACTACCGATTCGACGGACTACGATCTTGTCGATCCGGTCGGCGGCGAGCCGACCAGTTCCGGCGGCACATCCAAGGTGTTTGCGCGCGGCTCGAGCTATTCGATGAGCAATTCGGCCGATTGGGAGAATATCTATCAGGCCAACATAGCCAAGCACCGCAGTGCCTATCGTGGCGGACATTACGTCAGCCCCACCTCGCAGAGTCTGGAGTACGGTTTCCGCCTTGTAGCCCCGGTAGGGGCATGGGCTCCTCTCAACTCCGAGGCGACGACGACGCCGTCGCAGTCCGCCGGTTCCCGTGTCGTGAAGTTCAAGTACGATCTTGACGCAGACGCGATCGTGACGCTGAAGGTGCTCGTTGACGGCACCGTGGTCGACGGCGCGGCGAGCTGCGTCGGAGGTGACGTGAACAGATTTGTCACCGCCGGAACGGACAAGATCATTTCGTGGTATCCCGACCGCTCGCTTGAAGGGCTGGACCTGGCGTCCGGGCGCGTCACGCTCAAGCTCGAGAAGTGGTCGAAGGCCGATCCGCCCGCGTACATGGCGCTCGATTTGTCCAATGCCGAGATGATGAATGTCGTTTATTATTCCGATGGCGAGGTTCCCGGCGGCGCGACGAACGAACTGTTCAAGACGGACTGGCTGCTGATGCGGCGCGTTCCGGCGAAGGACGTCGTGTGGTGGATGGGCGTTGCGACGAACGCGGCGGGCAAGAGCGTGGAAGGGGTTGCCAGCAACATAGCGGCAACGGAACTCAGACACCTCGTCAAGTTGAGCGCCGACTACTTCATAGGTGTGTTCCCGATTACCGAACGTCAGCTTCAACTCGTCAGCGGAACCGCGCCGACCGATGCGGAGAGCCTCACCAAGCCGGCGTCGTTGAAGCACTACACGGTCAGAAACAGGAATTATGGCGTCTGGCCTGCGGATGGTCACACGGTGTACTCGGCGGGGTTCCTCGGGCTGTTGCGGACGCGCTCCGGCGGCTACCAGTTCGACCTCCCCACGGAGGCGCAGTGGGAGTTTGCCTGCCGCGCGGCGACGGGGAGCGCCTTCTGCGACGGCAACGAGATCGGCGCGGTGAACAACGGCAACACGCTTGCGAACGTGACGGACTATGGATGGGTCGGGGGCAACACCGACGCGGGCGAGACGGTCATGCCTGTGGGGCTTAAGAAGCCAAATGGCTTTGGACTCTACGATATGCACGGCAACCTCTGGGAGTGGTGCCTCGACTTCTACGACGACCTGTACGGCCTTTCAGAAAGCGAATTCGCCGCCGCGCAGACTACGCCCGTCGTAGATCCTGTCGGTGCGACTGACAAGGCTTGGAACGATCTTATCGTCCTGAAGGGCGGGAGCATATCCTATACCACGCCCGACAAACTCCACAAGGCGCGAAGCGGCTACCATTTCGCGAAAGGCTACTGCGACGACATTTACTGGGAAGGTGGCTGCACTGTGCGCGTGGTCTGCCCGATCGCCCCGGTGGAGTAAAGTTGAAAAGTTGAAAGGTTGAAGGTTATGTGGTGCTTCGCGTTGGTGGCTATGTTTGCCGCGGCGGAGTTCGCGACGCCTCCGCCGTCGACGGGCGGGAACGACCTCACGGTGCAGGTCGTTCCCGGCTGGGTCAGCTGTACGGCTAGCGCGGCGGCGCTGCGCGGACACGTTGTGCCGATGGAGGGCAACGCGCCGGCCCGGTGGCGCTGTGCTGGAGCGGTGGAGCTGCCCGTCAGGTTCGCGGACAACCCGATTGTCCGTGCGTCGTGGGACATCGCCTGCAAGATCGACCTCTCCGACCATGCCGGGATTGAGTTCGACTTCTGGTGCGGTGACATTTCGCAGTTCTCGCAGTTGCGCTTCTACCTGCACTCCGGCGGCGGATGGTACGCAACCTGGCCGTTCGCGCCGGACAGGGAACGCGAGTGGTGCAGGATCAGAATCGCGAAGGACGACTTCAACAAGGAGGGCAAGTGCCTCGGCTTCGACAAGATCGACGGGCTGCGCATCTCGGGCTGGCGCAACGGCGTCAGGGACACTGCCATCGGATTCGCCAATCTCTCCTACACAGACGTAGTCGCCAAGAAGCTCACTAAGGTCGAGATCGCCGAGCGCAACCGCAAGACTCTTGAATGGGTGAAGACGCTCCCGACGAAGCCAGGCGAGTATCGGGCGTTCTGGTGCCATTCCCCGTTTGGACTCGGCGGCGCGCACGAGAAGGGCTGGGACGAGGCGATACGGCTTCTCAAGGTAAATGGATTCAACGCGATCTACGTGAACCTCGCCTGGGCGGGATGTGCCTACTACAAGTCGACGGTCCTGCCGCCGAGCCCACAAATGGCTGGCAAAGGCGACCAGCTGGAGCTGTGCCTCGCCGCCTGCCGCAAGCATGGAGTCGAGTGCCACGCCTGGAAGATGTGCTGGGTGACGGGCGGAACGAACCGGACGGACGGCACGATTGCCGCCGAGGCGAAGCGGCGTGGACAGCTCCAGGTCAACGACAGGGGCGATGAGGTCCCCAATGCACTCTGTCCGTCCGACCCCGACGTGCTTCGCCGCGAGGTGGAGGCGTTTGTCGAGCTGGCGAAGAAGGGCGTCGACGGAATACACTTCGACCGGGTGAGGCACAGCGGAACGTCGACGTGCTTCTGCAATGGATGCCGAGCCAGATTCGAGGGGAAGATAGGGCGGAAGGCGTCCGCCTGGCCTGCCGATGTTCTGCAGGGCGGCGTGTTTGCGAAGGAGTGGACGGATTTCCGTGCCGAATCCGTAACCGCGCTTGTGCGTGAAGTCGCCGCGAGGGTGCGGCGGGAGGCCCCGGGCGTCAAGATCTCTGCGGCGGTGTTCAACAGCCCGCACACCGACCGGGAAGGCGTTGGGCAGGACTGGCCTCTCTGGTGCCGCGAAGGATTGCTCGACATCGTCTGCCCGATGGACTACACGGTTTCGCCGCTTCTCCTGAAGTCGATGGTCGAGGCGCAGAAGGCCGCGGGCGGCAAGGCGAAGGTCATACCGGGGCTCGGCCTTTCTCTCTGGCCGAAGGGCGTAGACAAGGTGCGCAACGCCGCCGAGCAGATAGAGGTCGTGCGCAAGGCGGGGCTCGACGGTTTCATCTTCTTCAACTACACCGTCTGGAACTTGAACACGATTGGCGCATTGAGGCAGGGGGTGCTGGGGGACTAATTGCAGATGAAGCCGGCTGTCAGAATGTCAGTTGCATTTCTCGTGTTTGCGGTTTGCGGGGAGACGCAGGCCGCAGGCAAGCCGGTTGACATCCTTGCGCAGAAGCGCATGCAGTACGCTCGCGTGCTGTATCCTCCGCAGGAGCGCGGATTCCATCCGGACAAGTGGATCGAGAAGATAGAGTCCGGTTCCATGACGCGCGGCGAGTTCGGCGCGGTTGAGGATCTCTTCGACGCCCGCAGCCGCCTTTACTCTGCGGTCGAGCGCCTGCGCTGCCGTGAAGCGCGGAACGATCAATGCGAAGCGCTTGTCGCGCGGGGCTATGACGCGTTGAGCGGCATGGACATCGTCGCCGCCACGAATGCCTGTGCATTGCTGGAGGCGCATCTCTCGGGAAGCAGGGAGTGGATGCCGTACGGAATGTTCAATCCCTTCAGCTGGGTGAAGTGCTTCACGCAGTGGGGATACATGCGCCACCCCGACGGATGCAGCGTCTCCGAGCCGAATCCATGGCTTGTTCAATGGCAGGACGGATTCCGCATGAACCTTGCGCAGGACGATCGCGTCGCGATCGCAAACTCGTCGAAGAATCCCTCATTCTATGAAACTCGCTATCTCAAGGCGATGCTCGACGCGAAGTTCGAGCGTTCCTGGGTGGATACGCGATGGTTTTTGCCGGACAGGGTCGTCACTTTTTCGCTTCTCTCCCCTGTGATAGATGTCGATGGCATCGAGACCCTTACGTTGTCTGGGCTGCCATCCGAGCCGCTTCGACTGCGCTATCTGACGGCGAGCGGGCAGTTCTCCGGCGTGGCGCTCGTCAATCGTCCTGCAGAGGAGCCGGAAGTCGTGGCGAGCGCGCTTGTGGACTTCAAGTCTCCGCCGCCCCCG
Source organism: Kiritimatiellia bacterium (assembly GCA_017405115.1). The sequence continues at coordinate 8,078 of JAFRBA010000104.1, read as the reverse complement.
GCGCGCGCCTATTCCCGTGGCGTGCAGAAGCTTGACCCTGCAGCTGTGGACCGTCCCTGGCTTTGGCTGGTCGGCCGGGACTGGTCTCTTGCGCTTTTCCCTGGGGCGAGGCCTGTTTCCGCCGCATGGGAAAGGGGCGTGTTTTCCCTCCGGCTTGAAAGGAAAAGCTGGGTGGGCGTACTGCGGCTGAAAGACAATCTCCACGAATGGGAGCAGCCCGAGGTGTGCGAGTTCTTCGCCAGAACGGCACTGTCGTTCCCTTCGTCGTGCCGCCAGTCCGCAGCCGGATCCAAGGTTCGCTGGTCATATTCGCACCGCGTCCGCAGCAATGCGTGGGGAACGGATGCGCATGTTATCGCCCCGGTTCCTCCTCTGCTTGACTATGCCGGAGTCGCCGTGCCTGGATCTCGAGCGTTCAAGTATCCGACGAAATGGGGGTTGTTCCGCTATTGTGAAGGCTCGGAAGCGGCGTGCGAGTTGTCCTGCCCTCCGCGCGGCAAGGTCTTGAGGGGTGTCAACGTGGGCATTTGGCAGCCTGACGACGTGTGGGAGGGACATGCCGCCAACGGCGCCAACTGGGCAAGGGCGTTCTTCGATGGCGACAGAACGCTTGATGAGCACCTGTCACGTCTTGGCGATCGGCTTGCGAAGTTCGGAAACCGGATGAAGTTCCTCATCGATCCACATGGCCGTTTTTACGCCGTGTCGTGGGCGAAGGGCCTGGTGCAGGCGAACGACGACGCCTTTGTGAAGATGTGGGACGCGATTTCGCGCGTTGGCGCGCAGCACCGTGACGCCGTCGAAGGGTACGACCTCTGCAACGAGCCGGGCATCGTTGCCGGATCTGAGGCGCGGTGGCGCAGCCTTTGCGCACGGGCGGCGCGCGCCATACACAGGAACCACCCGGAAGCCAAGGTCTACTATCCAGCCGTCTATGGCGGCAATCCCAACGGGCTGTTCAATCTCGAGCCTCTCCCTGCGGACTGCGAACCGCAGGCGATTACATACCACTTCTATTCGCCGCATGCCTTCTCGCACCAGAAGTCACAGACGCGTAATGCTGGCGGCGACACGTGCGTGTTCTACCCGGCATGGTCCGCTCCGATCGACTGGAAGGCGGGGAATCATTTCGGTGGCACGACCGTAGACTGGTACGACCGCTGGACCCTTGCGGCCGTTCTCCTGCCGGCCTTCGAGCACTATGCCCAGTACCGCAAGCCGCTGCATGTCGGCGAGTTCGGAATCATCGGCTACGCTAACCGGAAATCGCCGTGGAGTGCGTTTCTCTGGACGCGCGACGCAGTCGAGCTGATGGAGTCCCACGGCGCGAGCTGGCACATCTGGAACGGCGGCTTCGGGCTCGGGAACGAGTTTGTCAGACAGTACATGCATGGACTGTGGAAGTCCCGCTGACATCATTGACGGAGGACGTTGCAAAATAAAAACTTCAGGCATTCAGAAAGGATAGACATAATGGAACGCAATGAAAGATTCGCTACGGCTCTTCTCCTGCTCGCGCTTGCGTCCTTCGCGCAGGCGCCGCGGAGTCCCTCTTCGCGTGACTTCGACGTGCGCGACTACGGCGCGAAGGGCGACGGCGCAGCAGACTGCACGGCGGCGATCCAGGCGGCGATAGAGGCTTGCGCGACCTCCGGCGGCGGTCGCGTGGTCGTTCCCTCCGGTGGCGTGTACAAGACGTACACGCTGAAGCTCCGGAACGACGTCGAGCTGCACATCGCGCGCGGCGCGACGCTGAAGGGGGGAGAGGACCCCCTGCTCTACGAGGAGTTCGGCCAGACCGGTGTGTGGAACGTGGAGCGGTCCATACGGTTCAACAAGAGGGCGATGTTCTACACGTGCGGGGCGACAAACGTGGCGATAACGGGGGCGGGGACGATCGACGGCAACGCCGAGGCGTTTCACCACAAGTCCGAGAAAAGGAACTGGACTGGCTACAACTGGTGGCGCAACAGCGACACGAACATTACGGGGCGGTGCGTGTTCTTCGTCGGCTGCCGCGACGTCCGGATGGACGACGTGCTCATCTACCATCCAAGCGGGTGGAGCACGTTCTTCCTGGACTGCGAGCGCGTCGGCATACGCGGCGTTCGCATCGAGACGCAGCGGGAGTTCCCGAACGGAGACGGGCTGCACTTCGGCGCCTGCCGAGACGTCACGGTCTCCGACTGTATCATCGACTCGATGGACGACTCCATCATCGTGCGCAACCACCAGGAGCTGTTGAAGGAGCATCGCGTCTGCGAGCGGATGGTGTTCCAGAACTGCGTGCTGCGCTCGGAGAAGTGTGCGGCAGTGCGCATAGGATACACGTGCGACGGGCCGGTGCGCGACGTCCTGTTCGACAACATTGTCGTCGAACAGTGCGGCAACGCCGTCCTGCTGGAACTGCGGGACATCCCCAAACCGCCGGCCGAATGGATGGATCCGCCGCGCGGGCGCGGACTTGCCGTTCCGCCGCCGGAGTCGCGCGTGCCGTTCTCCGCCGAGAACATACGGTTCTCGAACTTCCGGGCGAACTGCCTGCGAAACCCGATATTCCTTTTCATCGCGGAGACGGAACGCATCTCGTTTGCGAGGAACATCTCGTTCCGAGGCTGCGACTTCCGGAGCGCAGCCCCTCCGCTCATGCTCTGCCGGCCTGGGGACGGCATCTCGAACTGGCGGTTTTTCGACGTCACGTTTGACGTGTCGAAGCCAAGGGGCTCGCCGCGCTCGAAAGCGGCATGCTTCGAGAACGTGCGCGACGTGTCGTTCGACAACGTCAGGTGGAACTTCTCGGAGGAGCCCTAGCCAGAATGAATGTACAAGGTGTAATATTGGCAGCCTTTGCGGCGCTCCTTCCGGTCTGCGGCGTCTTCGCCACGACGCCGGAATGGTCGTTTTCCATGAAGCTCTGCGACACGAACGACCTGAACTGCGTCGTCGAGGTGAAGGCGTCGGAGATGCACGAGTTCCGCCAAAGCGAGTCGAACGGAGCAAGGAAGTTGGTTTGGCGAGGGCATCCGAAAGCCGGGCAGGACTTCTCCGTGACGGCTACGCTTGCTCCCGACGGCGAAGGGGGCTTTGGCTATTCATTCTCTTACGATGGCGTGGCCGTCGGATTCTCCGCCGAGGAAATACGGTTTCCCGTCGTGACTGTTCCGCGCAGAGATTCGTCGGCCATCCTCTATCCTCTTCAGATAGGAATGCTGCGCAAGCCGGACTGGGGGAAGTTCAAGGACGGAGAAAGGGTCGTGAGCGCGGGTCCGAACCTCGTGGGATTCCACTTCGCGGCTTTGCTCGACGATGCAATCGGGGGGTGGTATGTCGACCAGCGCGGCGACGCGAGACAGCGTCCGTGCCAGTTCCAGTTCGTAAAGCGAGGGGCGGACCGCGTGGAGATGTCCGCCGCCTACTTCCCGACGCTGGACGAGACGAAGGCGGGGAGCGGCGCGTTGCCGTACGGCGGCGTGGTGCGTTCCGTGCGCGGCGGATGGTTTGCGGCGGCGAAGATATATCGCGACTGGGCGAAGACGCAGGACTGGTACGTTCGTGCGAAGGGGAGGAAGTTCGAGAAGCTTCGTCAGGTGGCGTTTTGGATGTGGAACCGCGGCAGGTCGGGCGAGGTAATGCCGAGCGTTGAGCGGTTCGTCGACGAGACGGGGCTTCCCGCCGCGCTTGACTGGTACTGGTGGCACGAGATACCCTACGACGTAAAGTACCCGAACTTCTGGCCGCCGCGCGAGCCGGTGGAGGACTTCCGCGCGGCCGTGGCGCGTCTGCACGGAAAAGGAGTCTATGTGCAGACGTACACCAACGGCATGCTTTGGGACATGGACGAGCCGGACTGGAAGGACGGCGGCGAGCGTGAATGCCTGATGTTCAGGAACGGCGCGAGGGACGTCACCGTCTTCAACGTGTATCTCGGCCACCGCATGGCGATCATGTGCGGCGAGGCGCCTGAATTCCAGCGGCGGATCCGCGACGTGGAGCGTAAGATCGCGGGGTGCGGCATGGACGGGCTCTACATGGACATGATAGGGAACTGCATGCGGCCCTGCTGGAATCCGGCGCACGGGCATTCCCCCGGAGGCGGCAAGACGATATCCGACGGCTATCGCGCCTTCATGAATGCCGTGAAGGCCGACAATCCCGGCGTCGACATATCGACCGAGGAGGAGGGCGAGGCGTATCTCGACGTGGCGGATTCGCTGATCGTCCTCTACGCCGGATACGAGCGGCTTGGCAGGGGCGAGGCGCCGGAGTTCGAGATGTTGCCCGTGTTCCAGATGCTGTACCACGGCTGCGTTGCGATGTATGGCTCGTATTCCGTCGTCGACGGCATCATGCCATGGGACGAGAAGTGGGGCAAAAGGCCGCCGATAGACGAGGCCAAGTGGGCGGGTCGGTTTCCCGACCAGTTTGCGCTGGAGTTCGCCCGCGGCGTTGTGTGGGGGCAGCAGCCGACGGTGCACAAGCTCCTGCCAGAGCATCAGACGGACCCGAAGTGGGCTGCGGAATGGAAGTTCGTCAAGGATACGGCCGCGTTCTACCATGCCAACCGCGACTTCCTGTTCGACGGCGAGATGTGCGAGCCGGGCAGGGTGAAATGCAGCACGAAGCCCGTCGATTTCTTTGTGCGCGGCTGCTATACGAAGGAGGAGAAGTTACGTTCCGTTCGCCAGCCCGCCGTGCCCACGGTACTTCACTCGGTCTGGAAGGCGCCAGACGGGCGAAAAGCCGCCGTCCTCGTCAACTGGACGCGTGAACCGCAGAGCTACAGCCTCTCGACGCCGGATGTGTCGGTGTCGGGAACGCTTCCGCCCCTCGCGTGGGCAGTCGTCGGTGGTTGTCCGCATTTCGCGTGCGCCCCCCATGGTGCGGCGCGACGATGAAAGCTGCGGCTCCGTTTTCCCTGCCGAAGTCGGGACAGACGTTCGTCTTCGTCACCGCACCAGTCCTGAGCCAGGGCCACCCGTCGTCATCCCAGAGCACCTCCTGGAGGTTCAGGCACCTCGGCGTCAAGGCGCTTCTGCCGTTCCCCGGGCAACCCTTCCAGTGCGAATGGAAGAACATGTAGGTCCGGCCGCCGGCGTCTGCGAAGATCTCGCCATTGTGGCCCGGACCAAGGAACTCGGGGTCGTCGCCCTTTGTCTCCAGCAGCGTCTCGCCGCCGGATTCCGTCAGCTTTCTTCCAGCCCTGTCGACGAACACGCCGTCGAGGGTCCTTGAACGGCCGACATAGAGGCGGTATCCGTCGGCTATGCACGACCCGGCGCTCGCGAACAGATACCACCATCCGCCGCGCCTGTAGAGGTACGAGCCCTCGTAGCAGCGGTGCGAATATATCCATTTGCGGTCGCGGTCGCCCGGCAGGAGCCCCGCAACGTGCTCGAACGGCGCATCCGGGTCGACGGCAAGCCCGTCCGGCGTCAGCCAGGTCCTCCACACTCCGCCGGCGACGCTTCCGATAAACAGCCAGAGCCGTCCGCCGTCCGGCACGACGTCCGCATCGATGGCGCAGTCGCGTATGCCTTTCTTCCAGCTTTCGAGCACGACGCCGCGGTAGCGGAACGGCCCGCGCCGGCTATCGGGGCGACGAGGGTGTCTTCCCAATGGACGAGGTCGCGGCTTCGCATCGTCGTCTTCAGGCTCGTCGCCACGCCATAGACCCATCCGTCCGGCGCCTGCCAGAACGTCGGGTCTGGCCAGTCCTGCCCTATGACGGGGTTCTCGTACGTATCGGCGATGGCACCGGCGGTCAGGGCCGTGAGCGCGATGGTCAAGTGGCAGGCTTTAATCATGGCATCAACTCTTCTGAGAGTTCATCTAAAGGATTGAGATAATTATACCATAAAAACCCCAGGGCGTGGGTTGCTAGGTACGGCCAACGTACGGCTGGTGAGAAGGGTATTCGCAGGGTTAACGCATTTGAAAACGACGCCGCACTTCGCCCGGAGCGTCTGGCCTGAAAGAATCCAACGCCCTTCAGTGTGCAAGTGTGCAAGTAACCAGCGATCAACGACCAGCTCCAGCTCCAATCTCGCAACCACCTGATACTGGTGCTGCCGCTGGAAACTGCCCGTTTGCACACTTGCACACTAAGGGAATCTTTGGCTCGCACAGCCAGAGGCTATGCCTTCTGATGCGCACATTTTCAAACCGTGGATTTGACGGCGAGGAGCGGGATTTGGTATCATATGTGCGTTTTCGGGCGGAAAGCCGGTAGGGCGGTGTAACCCCACACCGCCGAATCAGGCGGACTGCCTGGGGGCAAGACATAGTTCGGGAGCGGAGAGGCGAATGTAAAGTGTAAAATGTAAAGTGTAAAATAAAAGTTGTGAAGTCGCCTGTGGCGGCAACGCATCATTTTACATTTCCCATTTTCAACTTTACACTCTCCCATCCACGCCCGGACGTTCAACAATGTAGCATCAACGCTACACGTCGTTCGACCGAAATACGTCCAAGATTTCATACTAGAACGGCATGTAAGTGGAGATGCGCCCGACCGGGCGCATTTTCTCTTCATGTATTCTAGTACGGCCTTTGGACGGGCTGCGGTCGAGTGCATGGGAAGAAACTTGCGCTCTTTTTTTCATGCACGCGAGGCGGTCTCCGCGACTTTTAGTTACGGCGCGTGAGGACACGCTCGAGAGGGCGGCTGTCCCCAGCCGCCGTAATTGACGAGCGCGCAACGGTGGGGTCACGCGTCCCGCGTGACCGCAGAAGGGGAGGGCGCGAACATGAAGATGGCTGTTGCAATTATGACCGCGCTTTCCCTTGGAGGCATGGCGATGGGAAGTCATGGAGCTGTTTCAACGCAGAGGCGCAGTGGCGTTGAGAATGGCAGCCGTGTAGAATGTGCAGATGGTAGGGCGGTTTCGACGGAACCGCCGACAACGGGCAACCTCTCCAAGGCGAGACGCGAAAGGCTGATAGCGGAGATGGGCGAGATACGCACCTTCCTAGAAAGGTCGGCGGACACGAACGCGACGAGGCTTATCCGCTTCGCGGCTAAAGTTGAGCGGGAGGTTCGCGACAAAAAGTACGGGCTTGTGTTCGAGGAGCATTGCGAGAGAGTCGATGAAGAGCTTCTGCACAATGTCCCCGTGTTGTCCGAGGTGAAAGAACGGTTTGTTGACGGGGGGAAGTTTTTAACGCAGAGTCGTAGAGACGCAGAGGGTGGTAGGGCGGCGTGTCCTTACGCTGCGCCCCTCAACTTTCTCATTGAGGGTGACAATCTTGCTGCGCTTAAGCTTTTGGAGAAGACGCATCGCGGCAAGATAGACCTCATTTACATCGATCCGCCTTACAACACTGGCAACAAGGACTTCATCTACAACGACTCGTATGTCGATAAGACCGACACCTTCCGCCACTCTAAATGGCTGTCGTTCATGCAGAAGCGGCTGGAGATCGCGCGGCGGCTCATGTCTGACAAGGGAGTAATTTTCATCAGTATCGATGACAACGAACAGGCTGCTTTGAAGTTGCTGTGCGACGATGTGTTCGGAGAGTCTAATTTTGCAGGTATTGTTATTTGGCAGTCCGCAACTGATAACAATCCACGGCAGATTAGCACCGAACACGAATACGTTGTTTGCTATTGCAAGAATATGTCCAAGCAAGGCAAGTGGCTATACAAATCAGAAAAGGCGGCACTAATAAAGGCAAAGTACGATGAACTGAAAACCGCTGGTGGCAACATCGCAGAAATAGAACGATTGCTTCGTAAGTGGATAAAGGAAAATAAAGAAGCGTTAAAAGGTGTGGCGCATTACAATAATGTTGATGAGCGTGGAGTTTACAGCAGTTCTTCCAATTCGTCGAACACAAAGCCAGGCGGCTATATGTTTGATATCGTTCATCCTGTCACAGGGAAATCTTGCGTAAAACCTGCGTATGGTTGGCGTTGGACAGAGACGACGTTTTGGAATTATGCAAACAATGGGGATGTCGAATGGGGCAAGGATGAGACAACGCAACCACACAGCAAGAAGCGACTGGATACAGGTGAAGAGCAGTGCACTCGCGGGTGCTATGAAGATGGCAGGGCGGAACCTGCTCTGCTGGCC
>JAFRBA010000103.1 GCA_017405115.1 Kiritimatiellia bacterium | reverse complement strand
CTTCAGCGACGCGCCGAACGTCACGTTCGTCAGCGACGTGCAGAAGCTGAACGCCCCGTAGCCGGATATGTTCCCCTCGGACAGGTAGTCCTCCGTGCCGTTTACGGACGTCACGCCAGCGCCAAGCGCCACGTCGCCGAGCGAGGCGCAGTTGGAGAACGCCCCGCGCCCTACCGTCAGGACTGTATCCGAAATACACAATGCAGTTATGTCAGGACAGCCACTACACGTACCACTTGCGATTGCAACAACAGTATTTTCGTCCAAGACCGAAGGAACGACTATCTCCCCCCTGGCCGGAGAAACCCCTGTGACTGTGGCCTGGCCACTTGATAACGTGTAATACCACGTGCGGCCTCCGACCTTGGTTGTATAAGTAGTTGCCGCCAGGCATGTCTGAAGTGCTGCAAAAGCGCTTACTGCAAAAAGAACAATCTGTTTCTTCATGATGACCTCCTGCAAATTACTTGTCCAATACTGAATCTGGCATCTCCAACTCCCCTAGTGCCGGGCAATTGGCAAAAGAATTGGACCCTATGCTCACAAGGTAATCGGGCAAATGTACAGATGCAAGGCTTGTGCAGGACGAAAACACTCCCTCTCCAAACGACAAGGGAGCCGTACCCCCGTCGGCAAACGTAACAGTCTTCAGTCCCGTGCAGTTCCCGAACGCATAGTAGCCGATGCTCGTCAGCCCATTGCCGAGCGTGGCACCCGTCATCTTCGTGCTGCCCTGGAACACCTGCCGCCCTATCGACGTCACGCTGTCCGGCACCGCGACTCCCGCAAGCGACGTGCACTTGTAGAAAGCATAGCCGCCTATCGTCTTCAGCGACGCGCCGAACGTCACGTTCGTCAGCGACGTGCAGAAGCTGAACGCGCCGTAGCCGGATATATTCCCCTCGGACAGGTAGTCCTCCGTGCCGTTTACGGACGTCACGCCAGCGCCAAGCGCCACATCGCCGAGTTTCGTGCAGTATGAAAACGCGCCCCGGCCAATCGTCCGCACCGAGGCGGGAACGACAAGCGACCTGAGCGCCGAGCAGCTTGAAAACGCGTTCACCCCGAAACTCGCCAGATTGTCGGGAAGCTTCACCACTTCAAGCGACGAGCAACCGGTAAACGCTTCCTCTCCGAAGGTCAAGCGACCTGTTCCCCCGTCCGCAAACACAACAGTCTTCAGTACCGTGCAGTTCCCGAACGCATAGTAGCCGATGCTCGTCAGCCCATTGCCGAGCGTGGCACCCGTCATCTTCGTGCTGCCCTGGAACACCTGCCGCCCTATCGACGTCACGCCGTCCGGAATCGTGACGCGCACAAGCGACGTGCACTTGTAGAAAGCATAACCGCCTATCGTCTTCAGCGACGCGCCGAACGTCACGTTCGTCAGCGACGTGCAGAAGCTGAACGCGCCGTAGCCGGATATGTTCCCCTCGGACAGGTAGTCGTCCGTGCCGTTTACGGACGTCACGCCAGCGCCCAGCGCCACGTCGCCAAGCGAGCCGCAACTGGAGAACGCCCCGCGTCCTATCGTCCGAACCGAGCCGGGGACGACAAGCGACCTGAGCGACGAACAGCTTGAAAACGCGTTCACCCCGAAACTCGTCAGATTGTCGGGAAACTTCACCTCTTCAAGCGACGAACAACCCGAAAACGCATCCTCACCGAACGACAGACGGCCTGTCCCCCCGTCCGCAAACGTAACAGTCTTCAGTCCCGTGCAGTTCCCGAACGCATAGTAGCCGATGCTCGTCAGCCCATTGCCGAGCGTGGCACCCGTCATCTTCGTGCAGCCCTGGAACACCTGCCGACCTATCGACGTCACGCTGTCCGGAATCGTGACGCTCGCAAGCGACGTGCACTTGTAGAAAGCGTACCCGCCTATCGTCTTCAGCGACGCGCCGAACGTCACGTTCGTCAGCGACGTGCAGAAGCTGAACGCACCGTAGCCGGATATGTTCCCCTCGGACAGGTAGTCCTCCGTGCCGTTTACGGACGTCACGCCAGCGCCAAGCGCCACATTGCCGAGCGAGCCACAGGTGGAGAACGCCCCGCGCCCTATCGTCCGAACGGAATCGGGGATACGAAGTGAGGTTATGCCGTCACATCCCTTGCCAACACCACTTCCGATCCCCACAACCCTATACCCATCCACATCCGACGGCACAACAAGCGCACCATCCGCCGGAGTCACAGCGGTTATGGTCGCGTTGGTCGTATAGTCTGGCATTACCGACAATGTATACTTCCACGCGGATCCATCTATCTCAGTAGTGTATTCCGTCGCTGCCGACGCGGTGCGCCAGCCTAGCATCGACAGGCCGATTGCCACAATCACCACCATTTGCTTCATGTTCATGTTCGGTTTCATTCCTTCCGTTCCTTAGAAAAAACTTATGCGGTTTCATCACTACTGTTTCAGGTTTCTGCCGCGAGCTGCATCCTTTTAAGGTTTTCCACCATCTCGTTCAGCGCCTGCTCGGGCAGGGGCGGGCCGCTGAAGTCACCGCGCTTGAGGTCGAACAAGATCTTGCGCCCCGCCTCGTCCTTCATGCTCAACGACAGCGTGAGACTGCGGCGATAGATGTGCCAGACGAGCCATCCCAACGCCGCGAGAATGCAGAACCCAATGAAATTGCCGGACTCAGACCAAACCGAAAACAGAATGATTATCAGTCCTATCGCGGCACAGGAAGGCCCCAGCAACGAACGCGACCATCCACTCTCAAACTTTTCCAACCGCGAGGAAATGACAGTCTTACGAAACTCGTCGGCCAGCTCAATCCGATCACGATAGACGCCAAACTCGCAGATGTCGTCCCGACCATACAACATCCGGTGAAACCACGATCTAATTCCAACCCGCAGGCCATACAGCCTGAACAGGCATCCCCCGTCGTCCTCGCCAACTTCCAGCCGACGAAATAGATACCGCTTGGGGTGTACCACGTACATCTTAGGCATTGTCACACCCCGCCCCCTCCGGCGCAGCCGACTGCCGATGCTCCTCAATTTGCACCAAACGCCCAACGAGATCGGTCATCTTCGTAGTGGATTCATGGATGCGGAAGATTGCCATCAGCGACTCGAGGGAAAGCCGAAATGCAATCAGAATCAGGATGCTGACCCCAAAAACCTTCCACATGTCCCCAGAAGTAACGTATCGGCTCTTGGACATTGAGCCGAGAATCGAAATCATCGCGATTGGATAGGCGATGTACGCACCAACAAGCCAGGCGATGCGGATAAGCATTGGGGCAATCATCAGCCTAAAAGCATTGAACGCCCTGAAGCCCGTGTTCTGCGGAGCAAGATCAGTAACGCCGTAGATACGCCGGTCTCCATCGCGTACGGCCTCGTTGGACTGCGATTCGCGATGGGAATCCCTGTAGTTCCTCACCCACTCGACGCCGCGCGAAGCCATGTCGCCCGCCGCCGCAAGCGCGTCTTTCGCCTTCTTTTCAAGTTCTTCTCTATTCATGTCTTATTCCTGCTTCAAATTGTCCCTCACTCTCGATGCGATAGGGTCATCGCGCCCTATCGGAACCTTGGTCTCCTTCCTGCTGACGTCAAGCCCGTGATTCACAAACACATGAAACACGTCCTTCCCAAGAATCCTACTGAAGATGGCAGCCTCGTCGGACAGCGACAATTTGGAGCCTATCACACCGCTGTCAAGCAGCGTCTGCTTCTCTTTGTAGTATTTGCGGAAAGCGTCAGGAGGGTCTGCGAACAACTCCCTGAAGACAGCCCAATGCGGACGCCGCTTCTTCATCCAGCTTGCGTCGGCATCCCTGTTCCTGCCCTGCAACACGCTGTCGATCTGATCCTTCGCCGAACGCAGCTCCCCGGCTGCCTCACGAATGAAATCCTCGACATAAAATGCGATGGAGGCCCAATTCGGCTCCTCTGGGCCGTTATGCACACAACAAGCCAGATAGTAGATCAACGAGCCTTTCGGCTGCCAGAACCACCTGCACGAACCGCTGGAGCCAGAATTAACCGTCCATCCATCCAAGCTCGGCCTGTAGCCGCCTTTTTCTCTGCAGAACCGGACGACAAACGGCTTGTCTGCCGAGACCGCGTCTCCGTAGATATGCTGCACGAACGGGAGGACGAAATCATATCTCTCCTTGGTTTTCCTTATGTCTTCCTCCATGGATTTGGGGCCTGTGAACACAACCCGCCCCGAACGAAGCTCGAACATGGGTTCATTTCCGGCGATTTTCCCCTCTCCGCCACCTTTCGTCGCAAGTGGCGCAGTCTCTATCGGAGCAATCGGCTTGACTTCCAGACCCCTCATTGGCCATTTCACCCCATCCACAAGTCCATCCAACTGCCGCACATATCCCCTGGGGTCTCCGCCACGATACCCAGAACGGCGTTTCACCTCCTTGCCATCGACAGGATCTACAATAACAACAGTGGGGAACCCTCGTATCGCATAGCGCTTCTTCAGTCCGTCGTTCTGTTCAAGCGCAAACTTGGAAAGCGTGGTTTTGTCGCGCGGAACGGACACCATCACCAGCACATACTTCGCTGATGCCTCGTCCACAAAACCCTTCTGCGACAGCACTTCCTTTTCCAATGCCATGCACGGCCCGCACCAGTCGCTGCCCGAAAAGGCGAGCAGAACGAACTTCCCCTCCTTCGCGGCCTGCTGCCGCGCCGCCTCGAAGTCCTCCGTCCAGCCATTGGGAACGTGTTTCGAGACGGCCGGCAGATTCGCCATCTGCACGGCAGTGTCGGCCTTGAAATTCAAGTTCACGGGAACACACCTTGCCGTCCAGCCATACGGCAGGCCATCCAATGCCGGCTCTGTTACGATTCGCACTTCAACATTTCTCACCCTGTGGTCTCCGGCGCCCCGCACAAGGCTGAGGAAGGCATATGCGACTCCCTTGCCCGTACACCATTGCGAAGAACTGTATCCCAAGCGATACGGATTTCGGCTATCAGGATCCCGCTTCTCATACACGGAAAACCGCACCTTAAAATCCTTAGGGACATCGTATTCAAGGCGAAATTTTGCCGACGTCCCACAGGGGATTCCGATCTCGTTCCCCACAGGCTCGAACACCCCCCCGCCATCATATCTCCGCGGCTCCTCAACCGATACTATTCCGGTAAGTGCCACCTTGAATTCATTCGTTGAGGTCGCAAAAAGATCATTTCCCAAAAAGAATTCCGAAGACACCTTATCGTATCCTTCAGAAAACAGGCGTTTTGCTTTCAACGCAGCAGTCTTAGTTCGTCTATCCGCCAGTGCCCTTTCTAATTTTGCAAGAAAGCCGGTCAATTGCTCCCTGCAATCTATATCTGACTCAATTTCATCACCGTCTGGACTGAACAACCGCAATTTCTGATGGGCTTGTCCGTACGCCAAAATGTCCGTAATGAACCAATTGTGCTTTCGTTGTTCCTTGCCAAGAGGTCTGCTCTTGGCATCGTTCAAATAGACAAGCACGAGGTTTTTGCCGGCGAATTCCAGGAATTCATCTTTCTGAAGCACCTGTTTGCGCAAATCTGCATGAACACTCGACCAGTCGCCTGTCTTCAAGACGAACATTATTTTGCCCGACTTGCGCGCCTCTGCAAGTGCTTTATCCCAGTTAACAAACCATTCTGGCGATGGTCCGCCACGCCAATTGGAATCATCAGTCGTCGTCGCCGTCTTGCCATCGCCGCCACATACGGACAGGGACAGCATAATGAGTGCTAAACTAACGTTATTTATTGCGCTCATGCGAGACCTCATCCCTTTTCCCCAATCTGACAGTGAATAACCTTACAGTGAATGTTGGCAGGCATTCTACCGGGTTGTTCGCCTTTTTCATTGACGGCTTCCACAGGGCATGCCCAATACCGCACCAGAATTCGGGCATGCGCGATGCATGACCCTACCGTTTCTGCGCAACTCGGCAGGGTCGAGCGCCCCGCTCGACCGCAATCATAAAATTCTGGCTCTTTATAGTCCATTTATTGGTATCGGCATCTCAGCAGAGGAATTCTGACACGGCAAAAGAGAAAAACGCACTCCCCCGCCTGCATCTTCAGGGGAGGCCGACCAAAGCCATAGCCGAAGACAGCAAGGGCGGGAAAGTGCGCAAAACGCACTACCCGCCGGATGCTCATTCGGCAATGAAGAACTTGGCCGTTTCCCCTGAACGAACACTCCGCAGTTACACGTTGCGGATAGAATACACTATTCTGCCCTAAAACGCAAGTGTGCGCGGAAATAAAGTGCGGCGGGAGGCTGGTCTTTCCCCTATGCGGCTTCCGCCGCCCGGCTTGTCATGCCCCCGCCGCACAAAGCTGAATGCGCAGCAAGGCAGTCGCTAGGCCTTCCCTACGCACACTTTGACTGGTTTCGGCAAAAAGCGAATGTGATTCTGACACTATGCACGCAAGAAAATCTCCACGCGCTCCTGCCCTCAGCGCAATTTGTCCGCCTGCGCACAGCACGAATCGGCCGCGCAGGCAAAAAGAAGGTCTCCCCACCAATCGGAATTCCTCGAGCGCTTGCCGCCAATCGTGCCGAAAAGCTGCTGTGCCGCGCAGAACAGCTTTCCGTTGCCCACGCGACGAAACGCCATGACGGGGGAGTCCGTACCGTCATCGGTCACGATCAGCGCATGCCAGTCGCCGGTCATCTCCACTATGCGGAAGTAGGAATATCCATCAAGCTGCCCGTCGCGCACTTTGGGCGCGACCGCCCTTATGGGCGGCTTGCCGGCAACCCCCTGAATCTTGACGCCATACGGCGCAAGAAGGTCAGCCATAGTCGGACGGTTGCAGTCGCAGACAAACACCAGCACCGTTCCGCCAGAGGAAAGATAGTCGGCTATTGCCGCCTTGTCAGAAGCCGAATAGGGTTGCGCAGATGAACGCGCGAAAAGCATGAGTATGTCGGGGCGACCGGACGTCGCCACAGCTACGCCATTATAAGACATGGACGCGCTGACACGAGGCTGCTGGTCTTTCTTGAAGAATTGGCGCAGAATGCAATCATCCTCATTGAGACATGAGCCGTATGTCGCATCGCCAACAATCACGAGTCTTTCCACGTCAAGCCCCGGAGACGCCAGCCATGCGAACGGCGCGTCCACCACGGCCGGAGAATTGCGCCAGGCGAGCCACCCGGCCAACCCGACTGCAGCAAGCGCAACGACGGCGGCTGCGAAAGCCGTCCTCCGAACGCGCCGCCTCGTGACGAAGCCCCCGTAGCCGTCGCCATAGTAATCGGCCCTGGACTGCAGAATCGTGGCCGCCTCCGTGCAACGTTCCGACGTCTCGGCATATGGCAGTCGCGCCGGGCGCCTGGACCCCGAGCCGTCGCGCACAAGGAAGAATCCCCCGCCTGGCTGGGCTGCGTCGTCTTGATATCCAACTGCGAGAACTGCATGAGCGTCGTGTTCGCCGTCTGGGCCGAGCGCCAGCACAACCGGCATCTTCCTGTTGTCGTTGGCACCGGCAAGAACCGCCTTGATGGCCTCCACATTGCCAGGTTCCGGCAGGAAATCCAACCCGTTGGCGAAACGCCGACGGCGCGCGTCGGCGCAGGCCGCATCGGGAAGCGTCGACTCGTCGCCAGCGAAAGACACTGCTGCGCCCACGTCCCCCTCTGGCCAGAAGGCATGCCTGCAGATGCCGTATTCCTGCAGCGCATCGGACGCAAACCGTATTGGGCAGCCCCTGTCTACCGCAAATGTCTCCTGCACGCGCTTGCGAAACATCTCCGTAAAGCGCCGAGACGCCTTTGAGTCGGGTGCGTTTCCGTCCAGCACGCATCTCAATCCCGCCAAGTTGGCGCTAAAGACATGCTCAAAATCGGCATCCCCCCTCTTGCCGCGTGCTATGGCCTCGAGATTGCGGTCAAGCCATTCGCGGACCTTGATTCGCATCGCGGCAAACAAAAACGCCACGCTCAACCGCGTACGGCAGTCGGTCATATACTCCAACAGCGCAACGACGGCATGGGCCGTGCACGATCCCGCACGCGTCTGCGCCTCGGGAATTGGCGGCAGCCCGCCTTCAATGGAAATGCGACCTGGCAGGCTCACGCTTCCTCTCCGCAGAAGAAAGACAAAACCCCGCTCTCCGCCGGACAAGACTGACGCGTCAAAGACACATCCACATTCCTCAACCCGCTCACAAACACTTCAAGCGGCAACGATCCCTTGCCGTCCTTTACGGGAATCGAGCATCCGGCCAGCCGGAACATTCCGCCAGCCACAGGCTTTCCGGCGGCATCGACAACGGACAGCTCCAGCTCGGTGCCTGCCCGGGCCCCGGGCGGAATGATCAACGTCGCCTTCCACTCGCGAGCCGGATCTTTCGTGTCGGACGTAAAAACAAAGCGCACCTCTCGCGACAAGCCGACGGGCTGCCGGCCCTCATGCGGCTGTCCGCCCTTCGCCCCGGGCGGACTGTAGTCTGATTCGCACGCCACGATTGCGCCGCGCATCCTGTCCAGCCACGACTCGAGGGCGGGAGGTATTTCATGTCCTAGCACGTCAGGCATCGTCAATCGCCTTTTCACGGAGTTCCTTCCTGAATCGCGACGTCAGCTTGTCGACGTTTGCAGCCGACGAAAGCCCCAGAAGATCCCTGACCTCCTGCGAGGACAGCTGTTCGCCCATCTTGAGGTAGTATGCGTATGCGCGAACAGGACTTTTTCTCCAGAGCGCGCCGAAGCACCGCTCGATGAACCTGCGGTCGTCCCGGCATGACAGGGCCTTTGCGGAGTCGATTCCGACCTCGGCGAGGATGTCACATGCTGGAGCCTCCCTCCTGCCGGATGGGTTCGCCCGGTGGATATAGCCAATCACGTACTTACCGAGCCATCCGTAGAGGTCGCCCTCGCCTCGGTAGAGCGTCAGCTTGCCGCGCCCGACCATTTCCTCGAAAAGCATCGAAAGAAGCTCGTCTTCGGAAACATGCCAGCTCCTGACGATGCGCGAATGGCGGAACCGGTTCATTTCCATTCGCACGGACTTCTCGCGGACAACCTCCCATGCCGCCGCGTCGCCAGCCAGCAACAGCTCCACTGTGCGCTTCTGCGCGAACCCGCTCTCTCTCGGGCTCCTGGACGCGCAGAAGTCTGTCGCCGTATTTTTCACGGTCGGATTATACCATATTCCAGTAGGCGTTCTCCAGCAGAGACTTAGTCTCGCATCCTTCCACAATTCATCCTCGGCGACGATGTCGATATGCCGCAGAAGTCAGAAGCGGCGCGCCAGACGGCGCGCCACGAGCGCGGCCGGCAGGTAGACCGCCGCGCCGACAGCAATCTCGACGGCAAGCGCGGCCACCACCGGCATTCCCGCGCATGCGGGGCGCACAGCGTAGAGCACGGCCGTCATCACCGCGACGGCCAGCAGAACGCCGCCAACGGCGGGCGCTGCTGCCGCGACCCCTGTGCTTCCGCCGCGGCG
>JAFRBA010000102.1 GCA_017405115.1 Kiritimatiellia bacterium | reverse complement strand
GCCGGCACGCCGCCGCGCAGCCCCCAGCCGGTCTCCGCGCCGTCCTCCATCCGCGTCGCCACCGGCCCGCGCGTGTCGTACGCCGTTACGACCGTCCTGACCGCCGCGCGGTTCGCCCTCTGCTCGTGGCGCCCCGCGCCGCGAAGGTCGAATATCCCGGTGTCGTTCACGAAGTCCGGAGGCGCGCTCACGCAGGGCGCCGCGCCGTCGATCACCGTCCCGGCCCGGAAGTCGCGCCACGTCTCGGCGAACTCGATGCTCGCGCCCCTCGTCGCCGCCGTCGCCGGATCGAACCGCACCACGACCGGCGCGCCGTCGTACTGCCAGCCGTTCCTGGTCGCGAAGGCGTACTCGTGCCTAAGCCCCTCCATCTGAGTCTCGGCGGTCACGAACACCATCCCGCCGCGCCTCAGCTGCCGCCGCGCGACGACCGGCAGCGCGTAGCGCTCCAGCCCCTCGGGAACCGGCAGGCCGTTCGCCGCCGCGCCCTGGTAAAGCTCCTGAGGGCTCCAGGTGCCGTAGGTCTTAGACTCGACCTTTTCCCATCTGAGATAGTCCACCGCCTTGTTGAGCGCCGTTAGGAACTGCTTCAATGTCGGGAAGTACTTCCTCGGGTCGGCCGATCCGGAGAGGACCTTCATCCAGTTGAGGTTCTCCTTCCTCATCTCGCCCCGGTAGCGGCCTATCTGGCCGTAGCCGGGAAGGAAGATCGAGAGCGCAGTCCACAGCCGGTTGAAGTAGTTCTCCACAAGCTTCTGGTTTGGACGCCCCTTGGCATCGATGACGCCCACGCCCGCCGTCCGCAAAAAGTCCATCGTCGGCTTCGCCTGCCAGCAGCCGCCTTCCAGCACCACCTTCCTCGGCATGTAGCCCTGCTGTCGCCACACCTCATGCATCACGTTCGCGACGTCGCAGGCGCGGTAGCCGTCGCTCGTGCGCATCACGTAGCCAAACCCGCAGAAGAAGTCCGTCGCACAGTCGATGCCGGCCAAGAGCTGGTACCTCGCCGCGCGCCATCCCCAGCGGTCGCCCGCCCTGTCCCCGCGCCCCGCCCACGGCACCGCGACGGCCACGTTCACGCTCGCGTCGTCCCACACCTGCCGCTCGCCGGGAAGGAGCAGCCGCCCCGTCTCCTCGTCGCGCCTGAGCCACCCCGGCACGTAGATGCCGTTGTTGATCCCCTCGCGCTCGTCGCGGTACCGCGCGACGGCGACGGGCGACACCTCGCGCATCGCCCGCCTCACCTCGACGGGAAGCGAGTGCTTTGAGGCGCGGTCTGCCAGGATCGCCGCGCGCGTCTCCGGACGCAGGCACGTCGCCGGATCGTGCGCCGCGATCCGCGCCGCCATCGTCATCGAGCCGCTGCGCTCTGCGCGGTTCGACTGCAGGTAGATGCGCCTCAGGCAGCGCTTCTC
The DNA here is from genome assembly GCA_017405115.1 of Kiritimatiellia bacterium. The sequence goes on along the minus strand of JAFRBA010000102.1, from coordinate 39,840 downwards.
GTCCTCGTCGAGCGTGACCACCGGCGGCCGCCCGCTCTTGGGCGCGTCGGCGAGTGCCTTGACGCCGCCCTCGTCGAACTTCGCCGCCCAGCGGCGGTAGGTGGTCTCCGACACGCCCGCCTTGAGAAGCGCAGCCGCAAGCGTCGCGCCCTCGCTGACGAGCCGCCTCACCTCGCCGACCTTCGCCGATCTCTCTGCCGACTTTTCCATGTAAGAACCTCTTCCTTGGGTGGGGTTCGGGGCCGCCAGAGGCCCCGTCCGTTGTCCTACCGCCTCTTCCCTCTGCGCGCTCTGCCTCTCTGCGCCTCTGCGTGAGCCGAAACCGCCGCCCCCATCGCCGCCCTGAAGTCGTCGGGCGCGACCTCGAGCGCCGCCTTGAACTTCTCGATGATGGCCGCGCGGCAGTCCATCGGCACCGTCTGCCAGTTCTCGAAAAGCCCGGCGAGGCTCGCCATCGTCCTGGCGCCGATGGAGGTGTAGTCCGCTGCGGCCTTGCCGCCCGTGCGCGGCTGCTTGCCGCAGACCGCCGCCTTCCAGCGGCGGATCGGCGTCTCGCCGTGCATCACCGCGTCAAGCGTCTCGAACAGGTCGCCCTGCTCATAGCTGGGGCCCGCGCCCCGTCCTGATTCGCCGGCTCCGTCCGGCGTAGCCTCCCCCATCGCCTTCAGCAGCTCGACACCCGCCAGAACGTCGTTTTTCGACACGCCCAGGCGCTCGGCGATCTCCTTCGCGCCCCAACCCTTTTCGTCGGCTGCGGTTTCACGTGAAACCGCAGCCACCTTGTTGCGCCACTTGCTTTCTTTACGGCCCTGGTACTTCTCCGGGTTCGCCGCCGCAAGCACTTCCCTTTCGTGGCACTTCAAATACGCCATCACGCGCGTGCCGGTCGTGACCTTGCGCATCATGGCGTTCTTGCACACCACGAACTCGGCGACGCTCAAATCGCCGAGGTCAAACACCTGGGCGTCGGTCTCGGTTTCGCCTGCGGCGATCATCGCGTTCATGCGCCCGATGCCGTCGATCACGTAATACCCCTTGCCGTCCTCGGCGGGCACAACGGCGATCGGCGACAGCACGCCCGTCTCCTCGATCGAGTTGCCGAGCGCCGTCCTGTCGTCGCCCGACGCGCTGTACGCCTCGGCGTCGGCGTGGGGCTTGCAGTCCGCGAGCTTGATCTTCTTCATCACATACGTAGGTCTCTTCATCTTCGGTTCCTTCTCCTTGTTGTCAGCTTGCTGTATCGGAGCGGCGGGCTTCAGCCCGCGAATCTCCTCCGGAGTCCCGTAGGGCTTCACCGTGATCCTGTACTTGAGCCCGGAGCCGCCGAAGTCGCCGGTCTCCACGTTCGCGATCACGAACATGCCGAACCGCTTCTTGGTCGTCGGCTGGTTCATGACGGCCATGTCGCCGATCATGTACTTGCCGGCCGAGTCGCCGTTCTTCGCGCGACAGAACTCCTCCGGGAAACTGCGGTGGGGCTCGCCGTCCAGGTCCGTCCAGATCCCGTACCCCTCGCCGATGTCGAACTTGTGCGCTTTTTCCTGTTTCATCTTCAATCCTTCATTTCAAGTTGCTTGCTTAGGCGGGACTTCTTGATCCCCTCTGCAAGAGTCGATGCAATGTTGTATTGTTCATCAGGCGCAGTATTTGGTTTGTCGGGGTTGTAGGGCATCAACAGATCGTTGCTTATAAGAAAGGCAAGCGGAAAGGCCTTGAGTTGCTTCGCGTAGTCAAAGCATAGGACATCGAACTTAGCCGCAAGCTCCAGCCACTGGGCGTCTGTGCAGACAGTGAAATACCGCTTCACCCATATCTGGCGTCGACTCTTGCCACGACCTCTATGCCCGCCTGGCCTTTTCTGCATGAAGAGATGTAGCTTGTCGGCGTGACGGTCGCCGTATTGCTCAATTCGCATCAAGCCAAGCAACTGCAGAAAAATCTGCCTTTGCCATGACTGCGGTACTAACACATCGTGTTCTTGCTCGACCTCGGCATCTATGTCATCGATGGAGATGTCATACTTCGCGCATATCTTGCGAATGAGGTGATCGGCGGCGGTGCGCTCTCCGCTTGTGCCGGCGTCCGCCAGAGCCTTCATCTTTGAAAGCCGTTCCTTCAAAGCGTCGATGTCCATCACTCCACCTCCATGTTGTCGTCGTCATCGAAATCGTCGATCGGATCGACGCCGAAGTCGTCGGCCCCGTCCATGTCGCATCCCCCGCCGAGCGTGGCGGGATCGTCGCAGTCGGCGAACGCCGGGCAGTTGCAACACCACATCACGCCACCTCCACGATCACTTCAAGGTTGTGCTGCAGTGCCACGGCAAGCTCGCGCTTCGCGCCCTTGCTGTTCTCCCAGCCCTTCAGCAGGTAGATGGCATCACAGTGCGGGATAGCCGCACGTTCCGCCTCGCAGCACGCATCCAGCATCTTGCCCGCCGGCTGTTCGCCGAAAACGCCGGAGAAGCGCGATGGGTTGATTGGATCCCAGCCATCGCTCATCAATCGCGCCTCCGCGTCAAAGAACTTGGAGAAATTGTTGTTTGGCAGTCCGCTCATCGGCCCGGCTATGTAGATTGTTTTGCGACGCCCGAGGAATTTGCGTCTGGAGGGCCTCACGGGCTCGTTAGAGGTCAACTCTTTGAGGCCCCTGGGTGTGATATTCCATGCGACGCTGTTGTCTATCCGGTCTCTTGTGGCCGAGACAAGCCCAGACTTTAACAGGGCTACCAGGTGGTCAGCAACGGAATTATACGGGAGATTGCACCGCTGGGCGATATAATCTGCGAGGAAGCTTGCGGGATAGTACTCCGCCAGAAAGCCGAGTATAGCCCTGGTCATGGTGTTTGCCATCATCACTTCACCTCCTTCGGGTTCTTTTTGTCGTTGCTGCTGTTCAAGTGAAAATCATGCGTTACGGTAGGGGCGTATCCTATGATCATCTCGCCAACAAGCTCTCGAACCTCCTTGATCTGCTCTTCGGCAAGGTCACAGCACGCGTCCACGCTTGTGGCGAGCATCTTCTGGCGGTCAACGATGTCATTCGGCACAATGGCTTCCGAACGGAAGGCCCGCCTCCCGCCGACCGTCATCTGCAATACTATCTTCATCACAGCTCCTCCCCGTCCACGGTCGTTGTGATGCCAATGCGCGCGAGACGGCGCCGAAGCGTTTCGTTTGCTTTCCGCTTGCCATGCATGATGTAGCTTAGATGCCCGGGATGGCAGCCGACCGCGCGAGCCGTGGCCGCCACGCCTTGACATCGCGTTGCCACAACCGCCGTGAGTCGGACGTTGCTTTCTTTCGACGCCATGTTACTTCGCCTCCTCATCGTCACAGCCGAAGGTATACTGGCGAGTTTCGGAGACATTCAACCACCCTTTGTACCAAGTAGGGGTAGAGGTGTATTTTTTGGCCTCAATCATAAGCCTGTATCTACCGGGCGGCAGGCTCTCATAGCCTGTAGTCGTAATATCAACCCTTCTCTCGCGAATGAGATTGAAGCCCTTGTCTTCGATTGTGATGCATCCGGCCAGCATTGTCGCTGCCGCAATCGCCATCAGTTTCTTCATCTTTTCTCTACCTCCTGTTAGTTTGTTTTCGTTCTTTTCACTTCGCCTCCTTGGCTACATCGTCGAGAATCGCGGCAAGATTGCGCGATATCTGTTTCACGCTTTGATGGATGCCGATGATGCCCTTGAGAGCCGCGCGCTCGGACATAAATGCCTCCATGTCGCCGATGACCTTCCAGCCGTCGGAGCAGAAGCGGGCGACCTGCTTCATGTCGCCGGTGAGTATTGCGCGGCGGAACGCCCAGCCCAGGTCGCCGCCGATGACGTCCCGCGCACCTGCGAGATAGACGTCTCGCAGAATGGCGTCCTTTGCATACATGCCGCAGCCCGTCACCTTGCGCATCATCTTCCCGGCCTTGACCGTCGAGATCGAAGCGCGTATCACCCTGACGCCGTTTCGCTTCTTCATCTCACTTCCCCTCCTCGATGTCGAAGCCAAACGTAAAGTTCAGCACGATCTCCTTGCCGTCGTGCACGTGTAGTGTTTCGATGTCATCGAAGGAGACGCCCATACGCGCCGAGCTTAAACCTACAGCGTAAACTAGGGCTGACATAATATGTGCGCGCACGATTCGATTTTCGGCCTCTGACCCAGCTGGCAATACTGCGGCAGTACAGACAAAATCGTCGCCGGACGAATACCCCATTTCCTTGAGCGCCTTGACGGCGGCAGACGAGAAATCGACCCGCTCGGCGAAACTGGCCGCCAGCCGGCGAATGACGCGGAAGCGCCTGCCGCATTCCGCCCGCTTTGATTTTCCCTTCATCTTCTTCATCTTTTCTCTACCTCCTGTTAGGGTTTTTTGGTATACTGTTCACCTTGTTAGTGCTAACTGGCGCGTAGTATAGTTAGATTTAGTTAGATTGTCAAGGGGGTAAGTTAGAAAAAATGCAACACGACGGAAAATGGCTATCGGAGGTTCGGCAAAACCTTAGAATGACTCAGCAAGAGCTTGCTGAGGCTGTAGGCGTTGCACGAAACTACATATACATGATTGAATCTGGGCGCAAGCCTATGACAGAGTCAATCATGATTGCGGTTGAAAAGTTAGAGCAGCAAGGCACTCTAACTGCCAATCTATCCTGGGAAGAAAAAGCAAAGCGCGCAATCAAGCGCGCAGAAGTCGCAGAGGCAAAACTTCAGAAGGCGAATGAAATGCTTGACCTGTTAATGTCGGTTGCGAAGAACCTCAAGGATGCGGTAAAATGAATAAAGAAACTAATACGGACAAATCGGTTTTCACGATGCCGAAGGATGTTGTCAGAGTTGCTTTCACACGCAACACGGTTCCGACAGGGCGGAAGGTAATAGGTCCGGCGATGCCGTTGAGGCAGGCCAACCCAACGAAGAAAAATGGCGGAATGAAGAAGTAGTCGGAAAATCCCGCCGAGGATTACCTTCGCATGAACTCGACCAAAATCCACTAGGAGTTCCTCAATCACCATTCCGACTGTTACCGTTCGGCGCGCTACTGGGCGTACCGCGAGATGTTCTGGAGTATCGTTGACCATGTCTGCAAACTGGTCATTTTCATCACGTCAGCTGGAGCCGTCTGCATTAAAGCGATAGGTAGCGATCCTGCCTCGGTCGGCTGGTGCGCGGCATCGGCACTTGCGGCATTCATCCTTGAATCTTTCGCCGTCCAGGGACGAATCTCGTTCGCCATCCGGCAGTGTCAGCGGTACAACGCAGTTCTCTTGCTTTTCCCGATTGACAAGTCTGAGGAGAACCTGGGGCTTCTCAAGCGCATCCGCAACGAGCGGCTGATAGTCGAAAAAGACGAAACGGTTATCTTGGAATGTCTTGACGTGCACTGCCACAACAAACAATGCGTCGCAGAGGATCGTCGGGAAGACATGAGGCCGATGACTTTGTGGCAGAAGACCGTCGGTCGCGTGTTCCCGCTTGGCTACAAGCCTCCACCCCAGGGCAAGGATCAGAAGAAATAGTCCAGTTAGTCAGCCCCCGTCCCTCGCAGCCAGGATCGTGGGGCGCAGGCTTGGCCTCTGGGGCGACACCCCGGGCACGGCTCCGTCTGCGACGTCTTCTCGGTTTACCGTGCCAGGCACTATCAGGGAAATTGGAATTCGCCGCCCGTCCGACATTGGGCCCGGGGCGGCGGGCGAGCCTAAGGAGCGCCCGGCGGTCAGTCGTGCCGCGCGGCGCTCCGCCGGGCGACGGCGGGCGGCCACATGCCGGATGATGGACCCGCCCGCCGCAATGCAAAGGTGCCGCGCGTAGAATCTACTCCGTGCAGACCGCGCCGACTCACTCGCTGCAAGCGGCGCAGTTTCCTTCAGCGTCGCAGCTGACGCACGTCGAGCCGTCGGACACCTTGAGGAGCGTCCCGTCGGACGTGACGGACGCCTTGCTCGTGTCGCCGCCGAGCGATTTGAAGTAGGCGAGCACCTTCTTTGTCGATGTGAGGACGGTCGATGCCTGCGCGCCTCCGCCCGCGATCTTGACGTAAGCGTCGCCGATCGCGGTCGCCAGTCTCGCCCCGCCGTCGAACGACGCGGAGACGAGCTCTACGAGGTTGCTGGAGACATCGGACTGGTAGCCGTTGAGATCGAGCTTTGCACCGGGGCCAGCCTCTGCGTGAAGTTCGTCAAACTTGGTCATCACTCCATGCTGGAAGTAGTCGACGACCCAGCCCTTGTCGAAAAATATCGGCTTGCCAATGTCGTCGCATATGGCGCGCACGACGCCGTTGGTGTCAGTCCAGGTGGCGAGCGCCTTCCCCCGGTACTCCACCTCTATCGACTTGCAGCCCGCCGCCGCGAACAGCGCCCACAGCGCGACGCCGAGCGCCAGCAGCAGCAGCGTGCCGTTCTCGAACATTGCGACTATCAGTTTCTTCATCTTGTCTTTTCCTTTCTTTGGTTTGTTGTTTGGTTGTTTGTGAAGCCCCTTGTACCTGTCGAGTCGATTCCTCGGAGGCCCTGAGGGGCTGAAATCGTTTTGACTGCCGAACGCAAGCTCTATGTGCCTCCTGGCCTCGGCTATCGACTCCGGCGTGTGCCTGAGCCACGTGATCCATCCGAAGAGCCTCACGCCGATCCATATCCTGCGGCGCTTCCACCTGACGACGCCGTTCGCCTTCATCATGCGCCGGAACGCGGCGTCCGCGTCCGCTCGCGGTACAATCTCGCCGCGGTACATCGCGTCGTGGCCGATCGCGGCCGCCATGATGTCCGGATCGTACGGCGAGCCGAAGACCGGCCATAGCCAGCGCGGTATCGACGCGCCGTCCGTCCTGAAGCCGGGCATCACGTGGACGACGACGTCCCACTCACCGACCTTCGCCGGGAAGAAGAAGTCCTCTTCGAGAACGTAGTCCGTTCCCGTGAGCGGCCTCACGGCCGGCTTCTCTGGAAATACCGCCTTGCCCATGGTGCGCGTATTGTCTCATTTCCCAGCCGCGCCCGCACCGCCCCCGTGCGCACCGTGCGACGCGCCCGCCTGTCCTGATTCGCGGGCTCTGTCCCGCGCACCATACGCACGGCGGCGGTGTGGGAACGGAGACGAAGTGGTATCATTCGCGGCACAAGCCAGGAAAAGACACCATGCACGAAACAACGACATACTTCATCATCATCGGCGCGGCCGTGGTCGCGCTTGCGGCGCTCGCGGCGCTCGTCAACTACGTCATATCAATCGTGGCCGCGTTCCGCCGCTCGCCGCCGCTCCCGGAGGCGATGGCGAAGGAGTACGCCACCAAGCGGGAACTCGCAGGGGAGATCGCGGAGCTGAAGCAGGAGCTCAAGGACGAGCGCCAGCGCGTGGACGCCATCTTGAAGCAGCAGTTCGACTTGATACGGAAACTCTCGGAGGACACCTTCGAGAAGTTTTCCGTCCTTATGGCGTCCTTGAAGGACTGGCAGCTCGGCATCGAGCGCATGATCGGAAGAATCGAAGGAAAGGTAAACGGAAAATGAACCTCAAGCAGCTGATAATCGCATTCCTCTCCCCGCGCTATCCCGCGGCCTACACCGAGGCCGCGATCGCGCAGCGCCTCAACGCCTCGCAGATGCTAGACAAGCGCTGCACCGTCGAAGACGTCTCCGACGACCTCCGCGCCCTCCACAAGATGAAGATGGTCGATCTCCAGATCGACCCCATGGACAACTCCGCCGTCTGGCAGGCCACGGAGGAGGGCATCAAAAAATGGGTCCTTGAAGGAAGGGTTACGGTCGTATGAACACGCGCTGCTACCGCTCGAAGATAGGCCGCCTTCCGTTCGCGATCCGCAACGAGCTCAACGAGCGCATCCGCGACGGCGCGCTCGGCTCCGACATCCTCGTCTGGCTCAACGGCCTCAAGGAGACGAAGAAGGTCATGCGCGAGCTCAAGACCTCCATCGTCAACGCCCAGAACCTCACCGACTGGCGTTCGACCGGCTACAAGGACTGGCTTGAAGACCAGAACGACGCCGACCGCATCCGCCGTCTCGCCGAAGTTTCGCAGACGCTCGCCGCCGCCGCAGGCGGCAACGTGGCCGGGGTCGGCTGCAGCATCGCGACGGCCAAGATCATGGACGCGCTGGAATCGGCCGACGACGACAAGATCGCCGACCTCTCCACCGCGCTCGTCAAGCTACGCGCCTCGGAGAACGCCGCGCAGAAGGTCGCGCTCGCCGAGGAGAAGAACGCGATCCAGAAGGAGCAGCTTGAGCTGAACCGCGCGAAGTTCGAGCGCGACACCACTCGCCTCTTCATCAAGTGGGCGCAGAGCAAGGACGCCATTGCGCTCGCGACCGACAAGCGCCTCGGCTCCGACGAGAAGACCGAGCGGCTCGGGCGTCTCATGTTCGGCGACCTCTGGGAAAGCGACAAGTGAAAGGCGGCTCCATGTCCCCATCGTCCCCATTGTCCCCAACGTCCCCTCCGCCGCCCGTCATCCAGATGCGCTCCGGCCAGCGGCGGCTCTTCCAGCTCGTCGAGCAGTACCGCCTCCTTGGCTTCATCGCGCGCCGCCAGTACGGCAAGACCACGACGTGTGCGAACATCGCGCTCATGAAGATGATGAAGCACCGCGACCACACCGTCATCTTCGGCTCCGCCAAGCTCAACCTCTCGCGCGAAATCGTCCGCAAGGAGGCCGCAGTCTTCGAGAAGGCGATCTCGGCGGCGATGGCGAAGCTGGAGGAAGGCAAGATGCAGCTCGCCGACGACAAGACCGGCAAGAGCCTCCACGGCCTCACGAGCGACGACTTCGCCGACCTCTTCGAGCATTCGCGCCTGGAGTTCCGCTTCTACCACTCGCGCTCCTCCTACTCCCGCACCAAGGTGGTCGCGCTCCGTCCGGACACCGTCGGCGAGACGGGCGACCTCATGTGCGACGAGGTGGGCCGCATCGGAAACTGGAAGGACGTCTGGGAGGCGGTCGAGCCTATCGTCGCCTCGAACCCGCAGTTCCGCATCCTCCTCCTCACCACGCCGCCGCCCGACGACGCCCACTACTCCTTCGAGCAGCTCGCCCCGCCGCCCGGCATGAAGTTCCCCGTCTCGCCCTCCGGCAACGTGTACGAGTCCGTCAAGGGCGTCACGTGCCTGCGCGTGGACGCCTGGGACGCCTACGCCGACGGCGTCGCGTTGTACGACACCAAGACCGCGAAGCCGGTCACTCCCGAGGAGTCGCGCCGCCGCGCGTTCGACAAGGACGCCTGGGACCGCAACTACGGCTGCCTCTTCATCACGGGCGGCTCCGCCGCCGTCGGCCTCATCCCGCTCATGGAGGCGATGGAGCGCGGCGAGCGCGCGGGCTGCGTCTATGCCGAGGATGACTTGCCGCCCGGCTGGGAGAGCCTCTTCGACCTCTCGCAGGGACCGATCGGCATCGGCGCGGACCCCGCCACCACCGAGGGCGAGAAGTCCAACCCGTTCGGCATCGCCGTCACCCAGCGCATCGACGGACGCTACGTCACGAAGCTGATACTCTCCTTCAAGTCGAAGGATCCCAAGAAGCCGAAGGCCATCCTCCGCGAGCTGGCGACGCGCCTCAAGGCAAAGGCCGTCGCCATCGACGCCACGAGCGAGGTGTACTGGGCCACCGAGGTGCGCGAGATGCTGGAGGGCGTCTGCGACGTGATCCTCGTCAAGAACTCCGAGAAGCTTGACTTCATGGGCGAGCGCGTCCTGTACAAGACCTACCTCGGCCAGCTTCTCGTGAACGCCATCGACGAAGGCCAGATCGACCTGCCAAACGACTTCAACGTCAAAGACGACTTCCGCCTCGTCAAGAAGATGAAAGGCGGCTTCGACAACTCCCTCGACGCCGCCACCGGCCGCCACGGCGACCTCTTCGACGGCACGAAGAACTCCCTCCACGCCCTCATCGAAGGCACCGAGGAGGCCAAGGCCGACGCCGTCCAGGTCGGCACGCGCGCGGCCTGTCCTGATTCGCGGGCTCTGTCCCGCGTATCCCGTCTCACCATGCTCCCCCCGCCCGACGACGACCCCGCGACACCAACACTCAACTCCTAGTCCTGATGGCCGGGCTCGCCCGGCCAATCAATGAAAGGCCCGACATGAAGAAATACACCGACCAGATAACCGAACTCGATCCCCGCCGCGAACTGCCGAGCGTGGTGCGCTACCTTTCCGCCGACAGGCTCATGGGAATCATCGAACAGGCGCAGAACGGCGACACGCGCGAGCTGTTTGCGCTCTACCGTGACGTCATCTCCAACGACAACCAGGTGCGCTCGGAGTTCGCAAAGCGCAAGATGGCCGTTACCGGCGACCCCGTCTCGATCGTTCCGTTCCGGAAGGGCGACCAGGCCGACGTTGACGCCGCCGCGCTCTGCGGCGAGGTCGTTGACAACGCAACCTTTGCTGACGCGGAGTCGTGGCTGATGAACGCGACCCTTTTCCCTGTCGCCGTCGTGGAGAAGGTGTTCGCCCCGCTTCCCGGCGGCGGCTTCGCGCTCAAGTCCCTCGTGCCGGTCCACTACCAGCTCCTCGACTACTCGCAGGGCGCGATGAGGATCTTCGACGTGGACGAGACCGGCAACCCGCTCCACACCTCGCACGAGGTCACGCCGGAGCGCTACATCGTCCACCGCTGCGACCTCATGCCCGTACCCGACCACTGGGGCGGAGCTATGCGCTCCATCCTCTTCTGGTGGCTGCTGCGCACGATGTCGCGGCAGTGGTGGGCCGACCTCCTCGAGCGCTTCGGCGTCCCTTTCCTGAAGGGCAAGTACTCCGACGATAAGGGCAAGGCCACGCTCGAACGCGCTTTCCGGCTCGCCGTGAGACTCGGCGCGATCGTCGTCTCGAAAAACACCGAGGTCGAGGTCGTCCAGGCGGCGAACGGCGACGCCTCCAACAGCCACGAGCGGTTCATCACCATCTGCAACCAGGAGATATCGAAGCTCATCGTCGGCCAGACCCTTTCCTCCACTGCCTCGCCCACGGGAGAGCTCGGCGGAGGCACGGCGAATCTCCAGGGAGAAGTGCGGGACGACATCAGGAAGGCCGACGCGAAGTCCCTGTCCGCAACCTTCCGCGGCCAGCTCTTCGAGCAGCTCCTCGCGATCAACGGGCGGACAGGCCATGCGCCGAAGATCCTCTTCGGCTCCGAATCCATAGCCGAGCAGAAGGCCACCTTGACCCTGATCGGCAAGCTCCACGAAGCGGGCCTGGAACCAGACGACGATGCCCTCGGCACCATCTCCGAGCGTATCGGCTTCGGCATCCGCCGCGCCGCCCCGCCCCAGTCCCCGATGCTTCCCTTTTCAGCCGCCAATATCGGAGCGGCGGGCTTCAGCCCGCTCCCCCTCTCCGCAGCCGATTCCGTCAACGACCGTCCCGCCGCCACCCGCGCCGACGATCTTGCCCGTGCCTTCGCCGACGACCTCGCACCACTCAAGGACATCATCGCCGCGTCCAACTCGCCCGACGACTGCATACGCCGTGTAGAGGACTGGGTTGCCAAGCACAATCCCTCCAACGCCGCCGACGTGATCGAAAAGGCACTCTACGTCTATTCCATGGCCGGTGCCCGCTCCGCCCAGCGTCCCAAGTCCTGATGGCCGAGCTCCGTCGCGGCCAGAAAGCCTCCAATGACCTCTCCCATCCAACTTCCTCGAAGTCGCTGCTCCATCCTCCCCCTCGTCTTAAAGGGCAAGTGGTTCGACATGATTGCCTCCGGCGAAAAGCGCGAAGAATACCGGCTCCCGACCCTTTATTGGCGAAAGCGGCTTCACAACTGGGATCTCAAGTTTACCGAGAACACATCGCCGATCGTAGAGTTCCGCCGTGGCTACGCGAAGAATGCTCCGCGCCTGGCCTTCTGGTGTCGCGGCATTGAGACCACCAGCGGGCTAATGCCTTACGCCTACGTGAATGCAAGAACTGAGAAAATAAGGCATCCCGAATGGGGCGAGCCCGTCGATCCACATTTCTTCATCGAGCTTGGCGGTAGCGTCAACCTGACCTGATACAGGAGATCATGCCCATGAAGGTGTTTTGGCGTTGCGCGCATAAGCTGTTCTCATTACTATTCACATTCACCTACTGGCTGTCAGGGAAGCTTCTGGACTGCCAGCGTTTCTGCTCTTACCGGATCGGCGATTGCCCATTTTGACGACAGTCTGAAGCGCGACTATCAGCCGTCTTTCAAACCCTAACCATTACTTTCTGCCAAACCCTTATCGACCATCTTCCAGGTCACACCCTCAATACCCACATATTTCCCGCTAAATATCAAAGGTTTTCAAGCCTAATCAAACCCCCTCAACCCTCATCAACCCCCGCCACGTCTTTAAGGGCGTGTCAGTCTGCGCTGCTGCGATGTGCCATGCCACGGCCGAGAGGTTCTGTGCCAGCGAATCGTGCAGATCCATCGCAAGCCGTGTGCGCTCCTCCACTCTGAGGACAGCTCCGGCGGACGCGATTTCCGCCTTGAACAGTTCTCTTCCGCGCCTTTCCGCGATTCGCCTGAGCGACCTGTTCCATGCGCCCACGGCGGCAAGCGAGAGCATCAGCGTAGCAATTACGGCCAGAAGCTTACCGCTCGTCCAGAACGGCGGCCTGGTCAGAATCTTCAAGTCTCCGGGCGCTCGCATCACCACGGCGAACCCTCCGATTCGGGGAAACGGCGCGCCGGCCGTCCAGTTCTCGGACTCCAGCAGACACGCTCCCGTCACCTCGACAGTCGCGCCCTCCACGACGTCTGCGAGGGCGTTCTGCGCGGCGCCGATGTACACGGGGACCATGTAGTCGGCGCATTTGAGGCTCATGCGTCCGAACGCCTCGCCGCGATGCGGAAGTACGCTGACCACGCCGCGCATGCGCACGATTCTCCCGAAGAAGTCCGTCTGTATGCGAGGATTGCCGTTGCCGTCAAGGAGAATGTCGTCGGGAGTGACGGCCAGCGGTTCGTCGTGTGGCTGTAAAGGCGTGGAGGCCGAATCTGGCGCACGGCGCGCAATTGCGCGGGAGAGATTGATGCGGAAGAAGTCGGTAGCCGGGAATCCGACCACTTCGATGCGTTCTCCTGCTGCTGGCAGAGTTGCGTCGTCCCGCAGCTCCACCTTGAGGCGCCGTCCGTCGTCGGCCCGCAGCAGAAATGCGTTCTCGCGCCATGCGGCGAGTGCGTTCCCCGATATCCTGCGCAAACCCATGTCGCCCAGTTCGCGGGGGTCGCCGATGTCCATGGCCTTGAGCGGCGGGGCGTCAAACGGATTGCCGGGCGGTGCATGCAGAACCCGGAGTCCTTTGCCGTCACGCATCACCACTATCGGACCAATGAAGCGCCGACGTCCCGTTTCGCGCATGACGACGCCCTCCACTTCGACGAACGCATACAGCAGGCCGTCGGCAAGGTTTTGTCCGGCGTTCTCCGTCCTGACGGCGGCATAGATTGCGCTACTGCCCGATTTAAGCACCATGTACCAGTAGCGGTCGTCGATTTCGTCGAGGAAGACGTCCGTGACGAATCCCCTCGTGGTCACAGGTCGGAGGTCCATTTCTCCGTCGGTGATCTGCCTCGCCGTGGCGGCGATTGGTTTTGGGGGTTCGATATGGCCCGTCTTCTCGAAGCTTTCCATGCGAAGGAAGTGGTAGCGGTCGCGCGGGAGTTCGGAGAACCCACGCGCCAATATGCAGTCTCCCGGCTTCGGCATGTTCCACGGAATCGAATAGACGAGTGCGCGTCCGGTGGAGTCCTCAAGTACGCACGCGCGGCCTCCGGGACAAGCGACCACCACGCCCTCCAGCACGAAACGCCGGCCGCTAAGGAAGTCGCCCCGTACGAATGCGTCCACTTCCGCGGCCGTTCTCATCGGCGGCATGGAGGAAGAAGCCGGATCCGGTTGTATGGCGGCCAGCGCCGCAATGGCAATTGTCTGAAGAATGAACATTAAACAAGTAAATTATACCATTTCCGCCCGAATCCGTGGTAGTACCCGATTGAGTAGGTTTACATTCTGCCACGCGTGTGGTAACATTCAATCTTGACACGGCGAATAAGAAGGAGATGAACATATGAAAAGACATGTTGTCGCTGCCATTGCGCTTGCGGCGCTGTCCTTGCGAGTCGCGTCCGCGTTCGACGCCGACGCTCTCGCGTTCTATGCGTTCGACGGCGGAACTGCCGGCGCGAGCGCCATAGGCGGAATCGTCGAGAACAAGGTTGATCCCACGAAGTACGGTGGAGTCATTTCGCGGTCGTCCCTCGGCGGCGAGGGGAGCTGGTCCGACGACCAGCCTGCAACATATGTGTTTGCAAAGGGCGGCTACAAGCCGGAGCTGCTCTGCACGAACCCGAGATCCGTCAAGGTGGCAGATTACAGCAATGGTCGCGGCATCGTATGCGATTTCGACTCTGTAGCCAGCGAGCTTGGCGATCTGTCAGAATGGACGGTGGAGTGGTTCCAGAAGTTCCCGACAAACTTGACGTATGTTTCATACTATGGTTTTTTTACGCTGCCACTTAGAACTACGGATTTGACGGGAACCACGGCATCCGCCCTTTGCCTTACGATGACAGCCGATTCCTACTTCCGGCTGCACAGCTATAACCAAGGTAATGGGTATGCGGGGCTTATGTCCCTCAAAAGCGCGGACAAATGGGATCCGCAGTTGAGCGGCCTTTGGCATCATTACGCCATATCCTACAAGAACAACAAGGCGACGCTTACTGTTGACTACAAGTATTCCGTCACCACGACGCAGACGATATCGCCCACGAACATTCCCGTCGCGTTGCAATTGCCGGGGCCCGGAACGAAGAGCTACGGCGCATTTCACGGAAGCATCAGCTGCGTGCGCGTGAGCAAGAAGTCGCTGTCAGTAGAAGACTACATGGTCGCCTCCAACGACCCCGACTGCCATTCAAGGACTGTTTTCCACTGGGCTTTGGATGGCGAGCCGGGTGCGATGTCGCCGGATTCGATATCGAACCGGGCGTGGGCTGTGTCCGCCGCCGCCGTGAATCCGGGCGTGTACGCCATGACAAACCTTACCGGCGTGGGCGTGTACAACCTCAACACTAATGGCAACAGGTCCGTGTTCTGCGCGGAGCTGCCGAAAGGGTCGACGCGCAACCGGGTCTTTGAGGACCGCAAAGGAGACCTCCTCGGCGACAACTTGTCGTCGCTGCGCATCCCGACGCTGCCGCTCAGTGTCTCCGCGCCGACTACAGATCCGATTTGGACTACGGGGACTAAGCTTACAATCAATGCTGCCCATTTCCATCCCGTCGATTCGTCGTTCACGATGGAGATGTTCGTAAAGATGAACTACGACGACTGGAACGTCAACACGCAGTACACGTCCGGCGGGCGGCGGCGCACGACGATCATGGGCATGTCCGGTGGCTACGGCTACCACGCCTGGGCGCTCTATATTCTGCCGAACGGCACAGGCAACGACTCGCTTACGCTCTCCGCCTACAACAATGTGTCCGACTCAACCGCGCAGACAATGGCTGCGTCCGTCGCCTTCTCCCGCAATGGCTGGCATCATGTCGCCGTGACGTACGATGCCTCGACCAACCAACTGCGCCTATATGTGGACTACAAGCAAGCAGGCACCACGCTTACGTTGTCCGGGCCGCTGAAGTTCGGTACGCTCTCTAGCCAGTCGTACTCCGTCGGCGGTGGACTGAACAACCATTCGTTCGACGGATGGGTGGACGAAGTGCGATTGGTGCGCGAGTGCCTTTCGCCGGACAAGTTCATGTGGCTTTCGTCTGGGCTGGGCATGACGTTGATGTTCAAGTAAACACAAAGAGAGAGACGGCATATGCGTTCACTAAATCTTGCCGCTGCCGCGCTGATTGTTCCCGTGGTGGCGTTTCCCACGACGTTCACGTTCCGCGACGCGGTGATCGTCAGGGCGAATAAGGGCACGTCGACCCAGTCCGCCGCAGCAGGCGAACTGGCGTACCACCTGCAGCTCGTGTCCGGCGTGAAGATCGCAGAGGCGTCTTCGCCGGCTGCCGGGCTGTCGTTCGTCTTCGCCAGGCCGGACGGCGCACCTGAGGCCGCGCCGTTCGAGGCGCGTTACCGCATCGACGGAAACCGCGTCTGGTTCTGGGGCGACGAGTCGAAGAAGTACCCCGGCTCGCGTTTCGCGGTGTATACGTTCCTCGCGGACGAAATGGGCATAAGGTGGGCGTTCCCGGGCGAGAAGGGAATCGTGTTCAAACCCGCGTCGACGATTGACCTGCCCGCCTCGAAGGACGCTGTGTACAGGCCGCCGTACAGGCTCGAGATAATACGCACGCTGAAACCGAAGTCCTACACCATACCGTCCCTGCCGATAATCCCCGACTTCATAAAGGTCGATCCCGTCCCGCCGGCGCTTCGCCTCGCCGACGCCGAGAAGAACGCCCGCTGCGGGGAAGTCGGCAAGTGGCTTGGCCGTCAGCGGATATTCTCCCCCGATCCGTTCGCATACGGCCACGCCTTCACGAAGTGGCAGGACCGCTTCGAGAAGACGCACCCAGAGTACATCGCGATGCAGAAGAACGGCTCGCGCCACTTCTGGAACGGTGCGTGGTCGAAGCTGTGTATCTCCAACGAGGGTGTCGTCGACCAGATCATAGCCGACTGGCGGGACGCCGGGATGCCGCGCTACCTGAACATCTGCGAGAACGACGGCGCGGGGCTCTGCGTCTGCACGAACTGCGTCGCGCTCGACTGCGACAAGCCGGGAGAGGACTTCCTCGCCCACAAGACCGACCGCTACCTCAACTTCTGGAACAGGGTCGCCGCAAAGGCCAAGGCGATCCGCCCCGACGTGCAGGTCTCGACATACATCTACAGCTACTACCGCCACGCCCCGCGGCGCGAGCGCGTCGAGCACCCTGACAACATGGTGTTCGGAACGGTGCCGTCGCTCGCCGACGACTATCACGCCTTCTTCGAGTCGTGGAAGAAGGCCGGCATGAAGCAGTTCTTCCTCAGGCCGAACTTCCATACATACTGGGGCGTGCTGCCGCGCGGCGTCGAGAAGGACATATACGACGTGTACCAGGATGCTCGCGCCCATGGGCTCGTGGGGGTGGACTTCGATGCATATGTATGGCGGTACATCATGGATCCAGAGACGTACGTCACGGGCCGGATGGTTGCTGCGCCGGAGAAGTCCTTCGAAGAGCTGATGGACGAGTTCTGCTCTGCATACGGTGCGGCCGCGCCAGACGTGAAGGAGTACTACGCGCGAATCCGCGCGAGGAAGGACGAGCGCAAGGCGGTGGCGAAGGCCGAGGCGGCAAGGGCGAACGTCCTCGACGACAGCCAGCTCGTGTTCGCCCAGGCGAGGATGCACAGCGAGGAGGCGCTGCTCGAAGACCTTGCACTCCTTGAGGGCGCGCGTGCCAGGCGGGCGCTTCGCCCCGTGGAGGCGTCGCGCCTCGACGACATGATCGTGCGCGCGAAGGGGTATGTGCTTGCGTATCGTCTGTTCAAGGCCGGCGTGGACAAGAAGAACCTTGCCGGCATCGCGGACGCCGCGCGCGAGCTTCTTGACTACCGCATCAGGAACCGCGACGCCATGATGGACGCCTACGAGCAGGTGATGAACTCGCGGTGCAAGGGGACGGACGGATGGCTCTTCAAGCTTGTGCCGGAGGTGCTGAAGGAGCGCGGCGGAATGACTCCGCGCGAACCTCTAAAGGAGTACAACTGACAGATGAAAGGTACAATGGAAAAATTCGGGTCGGCGCTTTCGCGCAGGCAGTTCCTAGGACGGTCCGCGGCGGCGGCGATGCTTGCCGCGACCGGATGCGCCACTGAAGGGCGCCGCGGAAAGCGCTGGTATCGTGGCATGCTGCACATGCACACGCTCTGGTCGGACGGGCGTGCGCTGCCGGAGCAGGCAGTCTTCGCGTACAAGAACGCGGGCTACGACTTCATTGCCATCTCCGACCACAACCGCTTCCAGGACAATCCGGACAAGTGGGTTCCGCTCGGGGACGCCAAAGATCAGGGCTGGCCGCCCAAGGCGGTGCACGCCGACTGCTTCAAGGCCTACGTGGAGCGGTTCGGCAGGGGCATGGTCCGGGAGAGGGACGGCAAGACCGAAGTGCGCCTTGCCACCTACACAGAGCTCAAGAAGAAGTTCGAGGAGCCTGGCGAGTTCCTGATGCTCCCCGGCGTCGAGATCACGACCGACAACTTTGGGACGGGCTTCCCATACGCCATGCACATGAACGTCATCGGGATAGACGACATCATTGACCGAGCCAAGAAGGCGAATCTGATCGAGAAGATTCCGCATCATACCGTTTCTTCGGTGATACGGGAGACGATTGAGATGAGCGAGGCACTGGCAAGAAAACGCGGCAATCCGCCGTTCATCTGCATCGTAGACCACCCCAACTGGCCATACTACGATGTACTTGCGCAGGACATAATAGACAACCCGAACGTGCGCTATTTCGAGGTGTGCAACAATGGTTCGTCCTGGCCGGCGCCGGAAGAGCTGGACGGCGAATGGTTTCAGGACGATCTGTGGGACGCCGTGCTCGCCTACCGGCTGTCGCATGGGCAGCAGCCGCTATACGGCCTTGGTTCTGACGACACTCACTTCTACCCGGGAAGCGGGCTGGAGAACCCCTATACGTTCGGCGACGGATACATAATGGTCCGGGCGGCGGAATTGACGCAGAAGTCGCTGTTCGAGGCGATCCACAACGGCGACTTCTATGCGTGTTCCGAGCTTGACCTAGAGGATGTCGTCTTCGACCGCACGACTAGAACGCTGACGGTGTCGGTGCCGGCGACTCGCGGAGTGGCCTGCAGGATACGTTTCATCGCCTCTAAGAAGGGTGCGCCGACAGAGCCTGTACGCTATGTTGACATCCCCGAGACGGAGGAACGCAAGAAGCGCGCACGGAGGGTGCCGGTCTACGACGAGCGCATCGGCGCGACGGTCAAGCTGGTGGAGGGGCGGAAGGGCGAGCGGCTCGAGGCCTCCTACTCCCTCGCGCCCGACGACCTCTATGTCCGTGCGCGCGTGGAGAGCGACGCGCCGACGCAGTTCAAGCGCAAGCGCTGCCTGCACCCGAAGCACCACACCGCATGGACTCAGCCATACTTCTGATGCGGGGCAACGACATGAAATGCAGTTTGGTCAGAAATGCCGCGCTCGCGTCCATCGCGGTGGCGGCAGCGGCGTTCGCGTGCGGCGCGGGCGAGGTGAAGGTCGAGAAGGTCGAAAACGGCATCTGGCGCGTCAGGATGGAGCGCGGCGGAAAGTGGCCGGAGTCCGGGCTGAACCGCTATTCTATACTTGAGGACCTCGGCGTAGAGTCGGAGGCGAAGCTCTCCGACATCGCGCCTGTCGCGCCCGAGATGTCTCAGGTCGGGGCCGGCTTCAGGGTGCGACTCCCCATCGGCAAGGAGACTCGCGTCTACGGCCTCGGCGACTGCTCCCGCGGCAACATCCAGAGGCGTCCCGGAAGGTACGAGATACACGTCAAAAACATCCACAGCTACATTCCCGTTCCGGTGCTGTTCACGACGGATGGCTGGGGCGTCCTCGTGAACTCCACCTGGCTGCACACCATCGACGTCGGGCAGGAGGACCCAGACGCGATCGTCGTCACCGCGCCGGAGGGCGAGATAGACTTCTACGTCTTCAGGGCGGACGGCATGCGAGGGCTCCTAGAGCGCTACACGCGCGTCGCCGGGCGCCCCGCGATGCTTCCGGTCTGGGGCTATGGCTTCACGTTCGTCGCGAACCAGATGATCGAGCAGTTCGAGTTCGTGAACGAGGCCTACGCGTTCAGGCAGAACAACCTTCCGTGCGACACGATAGGGCTGGAGCCTGGGTGGATGGAGAAATTCTACGACGCCACGACCCGCAAGCAGTGGGACCTGCACAAGTTCTACTTCCCGTACTGGAAGCAGGCGGGGGCGCACACGTTCCCCGGGGCGCTCGGGCGCATGGGGATGAAGATGAGCCTCTGGCTCTGCATGAGCTACGACGTGTTCCGCTACGAGGAGCAGTGCGCGGCCGGCAGGGCGAAGGCGTCGGGGAGGAAGTTCGAGATGGCGGGGGACATCCCCGAAAGCTGGGAAGACGACCGCGTGGACACTCCGCCGGGCGCGGCGAAGGGCGGCGGCGACGGGCGTTTCGCGCCGCGCCACCGCAGCGCCGACGACTTCAGAGAAGGCGACATGCCGTGGTTCGAGCACCTCAAGCCGTTCGTCGACCAGGGCGCGAGGGCGTTCAAGCTCGACGGGTCCGCGCAGGTCGCCCCGTACGCCGGCAAGCCGGGGCGCAAGTGGTCGAACGGCATGAAGGAGGAAGAGGCGCACAACCTCTACACGATCGTATACGACAAGCAGATGGCGAAGGGCTACGAGGACTACACCGGGCGGCGGGCGATGGTCTACTCCGCCGGCGGCTATGTCGGCGTACAGCGCTACGTGGCGACGTGGGCCGGCGACACGGGCGGCGGTGTCAAGCCGCTCATATCGGTGCTGAACCTCGGCATGAGCGGACATCCCAACCAGAGCTGCGACATGTTCATCCGCGACATGGGCGGGTTCCTTGCGTCGCAGGGGATGCACTTCGGCTTCCTGTCGCCGTGGGCGCAGCAGAACAACTGGGACTACTGGGACCTGCCCTGGGTCAACGGACCCGAGGAGGTCAGGGCGTTCAGGCAGTACGACGAGCTGCGGTACAGGCTCGTGCCCTACGTGTACTCGGCGGCGGCCGAGGCCGCGCGCACCGGCTGGCCGATAGCCAGGGCGCTTCCGCTCGCGTATCCTGGCATCCGGGAATACGATTCCGTCACCAACACCTACATGTTCGGCGACTCGCTGCTCGTTGGCGTCTTCTCGCCGGACGTGACCATTCCGCCGGGCAAGTGGCACGACTGGCGCACCGGCGTCACGGTTGAGGGCCCGCGGCTCGTGCCAGTCGAGGTCACGAAGGAATGGGGCGGGGCGCTCTACGTCAGGGCCGGAGCCATCATCCCGACCTGGCCTGTCAAGCAGTACCTTTCAAAGGGCTGGAACGAGGAGGTCATCCTTGAGGTGTGGCCGACTGCGGACGGCTCGACGGAGCTCTACGAGGACGACGGCGTCTCGCTCGGCTACCGCAACGGCAAGTCCGCCACCACCCCGATCACTATGAAAGACGGCATCCTGACCATCGGCCGCCGCGAAGGCTCGTTCGACGGAATGTCGGCGACGCGCCGGTTCAAGGTCAGGGTGCATGAAGAAGGCGCAGTCCGCGAAATCGACGCGGGGCAGGTCGGGGTCGAAGGCCGGGACGTACGCATAGGGATGTGATCGTTGGTGATCTCGGGCACGAAATGAGGCGCTTCTGATGTTTCGTGCCCGTTTTCGCGATTCTGATTTCGGGCACGAAACGACAGGTAGCAAAAGTTGGTGGCGAAATGTGGTATAATACGCAGTATGGAGACAGGGCGAGTCATAAGAGTCCCGACGACCGGGGTATGGGCCAGCGCAAGGTTCTGAAAAGGGTTGCCAGGATTGGGCTTACGGCGGCATTTGCCGCAGTTGTGCTCGGCCGTATGGCGGCCGAGGAACTGCCGCATGGTCTTCGGTACGACCGGCCGGCGACGGATTCAATTGTCGGCTGGGAGCAGGAGTCGTTGCCGATTGGCAACGGCTGGTTTGGGGCAAACATCTTCGGACTGCCGGGCTGTGAGCGCGTCCAGATCACGGACAACACGTTGCTCGTAGACGGCAAGGCCACCGGCATCGGCAACTGGACGGGCGGTCCCGGCCTCACGAGCGCGATGGAGTTGCGTTTCGACTTCGGCCATGCGAACGTGACGGACTATGCTCGCGGGCTTGACTTCGACACTGCGCGCGCATGGGTGCGGTATTCCTCTGCCGGCGTCGGGTATTTGCGCGAATACTTCGCAAGTTATCCGGCGCGTTCACTTGTGGCGCATTTTGTGGCCGACCGTGCGGGCAGCCTGTCGTTTACGGTGCGATGTGAACGGCCGCAGCCGCGCGCGCGCGGCGAGAAGGATGCTGATCTCAGGCCCGGACGCAGCTGGCGGTCCTTTACGACGGGGGGTGACACGATCGACGTCGATCAGCACTTCGACTATTACGGCATTGACTATGCGACACGTCTTTCCGTTGAGACGGACGGATCCGTGACGGCGGCAGATGGCATGCTAGCAGTCCGGGGTGCGTCGTGGGCGAATGTCTATTTCACCGGGTTGTCTAACTACCGCATCGGCCCTAGGGTTTTTCTGGAGACGGAGCCGTCCCGCAAACTGGCCGGCAACCCTGCACCGCGTCCGGAATGCGAGATGCTGCATGCGGCCGCACGGAGGAATGGTTATGAGGTGGCGAAGGCCGAACACGAGAGGGATTTTCGCACTCTATACGGCCGCGTCTCATTGGATCTAGGCGGCACGGAAGCCGACCGCATGCAGACAACGGACCGCCTCAAGGCCGCATATCTGAGGGGTGAACCAAGCGCATATCTGGAAGAAACGTATTTTCAATATGGGCGTTATCTGCTCATCAGTTCGTCGCGTCCCGGTACGATGCCCGCGAACCTGCAGGGGACGTGGAACGGCCACTACTATTCGCCGTGGGGTGCGGGATATTGGCACAATATCAACGTGCAGATGAACTACTGGCCCGCGTTCACCTGCAATCTGGCGGAATGCTTCGAGGCGTATGCGGCATTCAATGCGGCCATGCGTCCGGCGGCGCGCGATGTGGCGAAGAGGTTCCTGTCGCGATACGTGCCCGAGAACGTGCCGGCCGACGGCGCCGCGCCGAACCTCTGGGTTGTCGGGGTTGCCGTGTATCCGTATTGCCTTCTCGGAATGCCGGGCGGCAGCTCGGGCCCCGGGATGGGCGGTTTCACGGCCAAGCTCTTCGCGGACTGGTGGGACTTTACGGGCGATCGGCGGGCGCTTGCGAGGGACGTGTGGCCTGCGGTTTCGGGCGTTGGCGACTTCCTCGTCCGTGCCACGCGCGATTACGCCGGCAAGCGTCTGGCCGTATTTTCCGCCTCTCCCGAGATGCTCGTCAACGCCGAGCGGTACGTCTACCCAGACTGCGCATACTACAACACCGTCGGCTGCGCCTTCGACCAGCAGCTCGCGGATGAGACATGTAGGGACGCGCTTCGGATTGCGGAGGCGCTAGGAACGAACGATGCCGTAGTGGCGGCGATGCGCGTGGCGGCGGGACACTTCGATCCGATTCAGGTCGGCTGGTCTGGGCAGGTCAAGGAATACCGCGAGGAGAACTACTATGGCGAGATCGGCATGTACCGTCACCGTCACGTGTCCCAGCTGATGGCCTTGATGCCGGGGTCGGCAATCAACCGCAGGACGCCCGCATGGATGGATGCGGCGCGGCGGACGCTGGAAGCGCGCGGCGACTATGCGACGGGATGGGCGCTCGCGCACCGCCTCTGCCTCTGGGCGCGTCTTGGAGACGGCGAGCACGCCTACCGCCTCTATCGGCAGCTTGTCGGCGAGAAGAGCTATGCGAATCTCTGGGACGTGCATCCGCCGTTTCAGATCGACGGTAATTTTGGCGGGACGGCGGGCGTTGCCGAGATGCTGCTGCAGAGCCATGCAGGTTCGGTCGAGTTGCTGCCGGCGTTGCCGAAGGCATGGGCGGCCAGGGGGTCGTTCAGGGGGCTGTGCGCGCGCGGCGGCTATACGGTCGACTGCACATGGCAGGACGGAAAGGTCGTCAGCCACGACGTGAGGGGCGGAGCGTCCCGGGTGACCGTCACAATGCCGCCAGCAGCCGTCGAAGGGTCTGCGCCGTCGGACATCAGGCTGGATCGCACGACGATGACGCTGACATGGAATGGCGTCGGCGGAGGCGCACGGTACACGGTCCTGCGGAACCGGCGGAGCGAGCCAGGCTACGAGACGCTGGCAGAGGACCTGTCCGACTGCGCGTTTTCCGACGAGACGGCGCGATTTCCCGACGAGGATTACATCACCTACAAGATTGTGGCGACGGGAGGCGGATCGGATTATAAGACCTTTTCGCGTGCGACGGAGCTCGATAAGCAAAGGTATCTCAACATGATTCGTGCGCGCGGTGGTGTCGAAGAGGGGGCTCCGTGGATTCCCACTACAGCAGCGCCGGAGGTGAGGATGGAAGATCTCAATTGATTCAGAGGAATGGGGAAATCCTGGTTGCTGTGTTGTGCGTAGTGCGGGCGATATGGTACAATTATTATGATCGTAACCACAAGAGAGGAGAAGCCATGAAAATGAAAGGTTTCTGGACTTTGGCTGCGGCATGTGTCGCAACGCTGTGCATGGCCGAGACCGGCGGCGAACTGCCGGAGGGAGCGTTCGCGTCGAGGGACGCGAAGCCCGCGCCGGAGATGCGCACCATAACCGTCTCTCCGGCGAAGATGATGAAGCCCATCAAGCCACTGAACGGCGTCAACAACGGCCCGGTGCCAGCCCGCGCGTACCAGAGCAGCAGCAACTTCAAGTCGTACAAGGCCGCGCGGATTCCGTCCGCCAGGCCGCACGACGCCGTGTTCTGCTCGTCGTACGGAGGTCCGCACGTGGCGGACATCTCCGGCATCTTCCCAGACTTCGACAAGGACGAGAACGACCCGGCAAGCTACGACTTCGTCTACACCGACAGGCTGCTCGACACGATACGCAAGGCGGGGACGGAGGTGTTCTACCGCCTCGGCCAGTCGATCGAGCACGGAGTGAAGAAGTACCACAACGGCCCGCCCAAGGACTACGCAAAGTGGGCGCGCATCTGCGAGCACGTGATACGCCACTACAACGAGGGCTGGGCCGACGGCTTCAGGTGGAACATACGCCACTGGGAGATATGGAACGAGGCGTCGAACAACTCGCCGAAGAACCCGACGTGCTGGGGCGGGACGACCGAGCAGTTCTACGACTTCTACGAGGTCGTCGCGCGCCACCTGAAGAAGTGCTTCCCGGACCTCATGATCGGCGGCCCCGCGACGACCGGATGGGAGGAGTGGAGCGAGAAGTTCCTCATCGAGATGGGCAGGCGCAAAGTGCCGATGGACTTCTTCTCGTGGCACTGCTACCACACGAAGCCAGAGGCCGTCGCGGAGCGCGCGGTCCACATGCGCGGCTACATGGACGCGAACGGATACAAGGACGCCGAGAGCTACATGACGGAGTGGAACTACGTGCGCGGCTGGGGTCGCGAATGGGCGTATTCGCTTAGCGTGGAGTCCGGCTCGCGCAGCGTGAAGGGCGCGGCGTACGCGGCGGCGGTGATGACCGTCTGCCAGGACGCGCCGGTCGACCTGGCGCACTACTACGACGCCCGTCCCGGCACGCAGATGAACGGGCTTTTCAGGAACCACAAGCCCATCCACGGCTACTACGCCGTCTACTCGTGGGGCAAGCTTGCCGCGCTGGGGACGCAGGTGGAGGTCGCCAACGAGCGTTCCGCCGACAAGCTCGACCTGGACGACGTCTACGCCGTCGCCGCGTCGGACGGCAAGGGGCGCTTCGGCCTCTGCCTCGCGCGCTTCTCGGACGATGACAACTCCGTCTATGCGAAGAATGTCCGCGTGCGCGTCGTAGGCGTGCCGCTTGGCGGGCTGTTCGCCCACGTCGTCGACTCGACGCGTTTCTTCACCGAAGTGCCCCTCGACGCGGAGGCCGACGGCTCGGCCGTCCTTGAGCTGGAGCCGAACTGCATAGTCTACATAGGAAACTGACATGACGTCTTTCTGTGTCGCTGCCGCAGTGCTGGCATCAAGCGCCGCCGCCGGCGTAGATACCAGGCCATACGAGTTCCGCCTCGTCGACAGGTGCGAGGACTTCCACCCGCCGCTCGTCGAGTTCGAGTCCCCCGCAGAGTGGCGGGTGGAGACGAAGAACGCCGATGCAACTTTCGCGATCACGGCGACACGCCAGCTGTTCGGCGCACGGACGGGAGAACTCAACTACCATGCGACGGGACCAGACGCGAGCGTGCGCATCTCGCCACCTTCACCTGTGCCGCTGCCCGACAACGAGTTCGACACCATCTCGGCGTGGGTACGAGGCCCCCGCTGGACGCATGGGGCAAACAGCCAGACGACGAACCCCGCCCCGGTCCTCGTTTCCGTGTTCCGCGCCAAGGACGGCAGACGCGTGGAGATTCCGATGCTTCCGGTTCGCTGGATGGACTGGCACTGGGTGGTACACCGCCTGACGGCAGACGAGCGCGCGTCGCTCGCCGGCGCGTCCTTCGACGGCTTCGCGCTGTCGGGCTTCGTGGAGCGCATTCCCTCCGCAGTCCACTTCGACAACTTCTCCGTCTGGCGCGACGAGATGAGGCCGCTTTCGTTCGAGAGGCGTCCTCGCCGCAACATCGAGCCGCTTGACGGCGCCGACCAGGGGTTGAACACTGGAATGGGCCGCCTGACGTTCCCAACGCGCGAGACGACGATCCTCCCCCCGCCGCCGAAGGGGCGCGGCGTCGACTTCCGCTACGTGGCCAACACGAACGGCCCGGCGTTCATGGTGCGCTGCCCCGACGGCTCCGAGGCCGACGTGTTCGCCGACGGCGGCGTCTTGCTGATGGAGGGCGCAGACGGAGAGCCCGTCGCGCCCTCGAAGGCCGAGGAGATCGGGCGCGGCGGGAACGGCGGCGACGAGTTCGCGCGCTGGCGCTATGTCGCGCCGGACGGGACGGAGGCAGTGGTCCGCTGGACGTTCCGCAGGTGGGGGAACTCGCTCGTCGTAGACGCATTTGGCGAGAAGGGGCGCGTCTGCGAGGTGTCTCCGGGCGATGTCGGCGGCGTTCCCGTGGAGCAGTCGTTCATCGTGCCTTATCTCGTGATGGGCCCAGACACGGGCCCGCTGCGCGATCCCAAGCGTACACCCGTGACCGTGTTCGGCGGAGGCCCGAGGCCGCTTTTCAGGAACTGCGCCGCCGACTGGTACCGCGCCAACGCCTCCCGCATCGAAGGCGAAAGGGCGCCGTCCGGCAGGGCGCGGCTCAGGATGGTGTACAACAGGCGCTCCGACGGAACGCGCGTCGCGCTCTCCGAGAGGTTCTTCGTGAACGTGTCGGACGAGTTCGAGGACGTCCTGCCGTCCGTGCCGAACCCCGTCTCGCCGTGGAAGCTCGTCGCCGGCGTGCGCCTCTGGCGGGCGCACGGCTCCTCCGACCGCGAGCGGGACTCGTACTTCTGGCGGTCCATGCACCGCTACGGGATACGCCAGGTGGCCGTGAACGACCACGAGACGGCTTGGCGCGACGGCGGCGAGTCGTACACCTATCGCACTGAGTTCGCCCCCGGGCGCGGCGGGGACGAGGGGCAGCTGAAGTTCACGCGCATGATGCGAGAGGAACTCGGCTACGTGTACGGTCCATACAACAACTTCTGGGACGCGGCGCCGGTCAACGCCAGGTTCTCCCCTGACGACGTGACGCGCAACTCCGAAGGCGCGATGATCGAAAGCTGGATGCGCACCTACTCCCCGAAGGTCGCGAACGCAAGGGCCTGGACCGAGAAGCTCGTGCCGGAGATACAGAGGAAGATGGGGTGGCTCTTCAACTCCGCCTACTGCGACTGCCACACCGCGGGCTCGCCGTGGGCCCGCACGGACTACGACTCGCGGGTGCCCGGCGCCGGGACGCTCTCCGCTTCGTTCTACGCCACGGGCGAGATGCTGCAGGAGCAGAAGCGGCACTGGCGGGGGCCAATCTACTCCGAGGGGGCGATGCGCATGTTCTACGCCGGCATCGTAGATGGCAACTACGCGGACGACCGAGGCTACAACTTCAACGACATGCCGTGGATCGTTGACTTCGACCTGCGCGAGCTGCATCCGCGCGAATGCGACTTCGGCATGGGGACGCTCTCGATGTTCAGGCGTTCGCCGGTCGCGATGGAGCAGCGCTACTACCTGGCGCACTTCGATTCCGACCGCGACCGCGAGGAGCTCGTCGACCGCTTCCTTGCCGCGACGCTGGCGTTCGGGCACGTCGGGCTTCTGCTGGCGGACTTCTGCTTCGACCCCCCGCGCGTGTTCGGCGAGGCGTACGGCCCGGCGGACCCCGGCAAGTTCGACTTCGCCGGCGGCATGCCGATAGCGTGGCGCAGCTACTTCATGACGCAGGCCGTTGCCGCGAGATACTCGCAGGCCAACGCGGAGGAGATCCGCTACGTCGCGGCCGACGGATCGCTCCAGCCGTCGACCGAGGCGATCCTCTCCGGTGCTGTGCGCAGGCAGCAGGTCGCCGTTAGGTATTCCGGCGGCGTGTACGTCGTCTCGAACGGAAGCGCATCGGAGCGTCTGCGCACGGAGTTCGGCGGAGAGCGCGTCGACCTGCCGCCGCGCGCGTGGCGCGCCTGGACGTCCGACGGCGAGGTGCTTTGCGAGTCTTCGGACGCCGGCGGTTCGCGCTCCGACTACTGCGAGTCGTCCGACTACATCTACGTCGACGGGCGCGGCAGGCGCGCTTCATGGCCGAAGGCGAGGGGCGCGGGACCCGCGGTGTGCCGCACGGAAGGCGACGGCTGGGAGATAATCTGCCTCGGCGGCGGAAGTTGCGAATTCAGGATTCCGGGCGGCAGGGCCGTTGCCCTTGACTTCGCCGGAAAAGAGATCGGATCCGCGGAGGCGCATGTGGATGCCGACGGCTGGTATGGCGTGTCGCCTGTCGCCGGGGCGTTCTCGTACCGCATATCGCGGTAGGGCCTTCTTTTCTCTTCACGCGAAGAAATTAACAGAAACAAGGAGACAAGAAGAATGGGAGTGAAAATAAATCGCAGGGACTTCCTCGGAGGAACGGCGTGGATGGGCGCCGTCGCGATGGCGGCAGGCTGTTCGAGCAGCCCTTTGAAGTTCTTCGGTACGTGCGGCGCGCCGATGCAGGGCTTCGCGCTCAAGCCGATGAAGAAGGTGCGCGTCGCCGTTGTTGGCGTGGGGACGAGAGGCACGTCCGCCGTGCACCGCATCGCGATGATTCCCGGCACGGAGGTCGTGGCCTTGGCGGACCTTTTCCAGGACAGGGTCGACAGGCAGGTCAAGTGGCTCGCGGACAACGGCAAGCCTGCGCCGCTCAAGACGTTCTCCGGGCCTGACAGCTACAGGCGCGTCTGCGAGATGGACGAGGTGGACGTCGTGTACGGCGTGACGCCATGGCATCTGCACGTGCCGGGCTCGGTGTGCGCGATGGAACATGGCAAGGTCGCGCTTGTCGAGGTCCCGGGGGCGCTTACGCTGGACGGCTGCTGGGAGATGGTGGAGACGAGCGAGCGCACGAAGATGCCCTGCATGATGCTTGAGAACTGCTGCTATGGCGAGTACGAGATGGCGATGCTCAACATGGTCAGACAGGGGGTGTTCGGAGAGATTGTCCATGGCGAAGCCGGCTACATCCACGACCAGCGCAGCCTCCAGTACAACAGCCGCTACCATACCATGGACGGCCATTCCGACGCATCTGTCGCAGGGCGCCCCGGATGGGCGCTCGACTTCTACTCGAAGCATTCGGGAAACTGGTATCCCACGCATGGGCTCGGCCCTGTCGCGAAGTACATGGACATCAACAGGGGCGACAACTTCGACTTCCTCGTGTCGCTCGACTCCAAGCAGGCCAACTACCACCATTACGGGCGCGAGCTGTACAAGGACTGGCGCAAGGACTTCAAGGTGAAGATGGGCGACATGAACCTTTCGCTCATCCGGACGAAGCTGGGCCGCTCGATTCTGCTGGAGCACGACGTTGCGTCGCCCCGTCCGTATTCGCGGCTCAACCTCATCTCCGGCACGAAGGGCATGGCCATGAGCTATCCGGAGTTCATGGTGGCGCTGGAGGAGAAGACGGGCGACGGCAAGGCGCACAAGTACCTCGACCAGGATGCGACGCAGGCGATTCGCCAGAAGTACCGCCATCCCTTCTGGAAAGCTGCGGGAATGATCGCCGAGAAGGTCGGCGGCCACGGAGGCATGGACTTCATCATGGACCTCAGGTGGAGCTACTGCCTCCAGAACGGTCTGCCGCTCGATACCGACGTGTACGATCTTGCGGCTTGGAGCGCGATGGTGGAGCTGACCGAGAAATCCGTGGACTCCGGGTCTCGTCCGGTGGACTGCCCGGACTTCACGCGCGGCGCGTGGCGCACGGCGAAGCCGTTCGCGGTCGACGAGATCGACCTCGCCAAGCTGCCTGACGGCTTCGGCGGCGCGAAGCGCGACAAGGACGTCGACGCCACGGCCCGCAGCGAAGGCCTCCTATGAGGCCGGCGCATCGCGGGCTCGAGCGCGAGGCCGTCCGTGCCACTCTCTCCGCCTTGCCAATCATGAGGGCGATTTGATAGAATACGGGAGCAACGGCAAGACGTTTGTGAAAAGCGGCGGCGGAACGCTTACTATCAGTGTGGGAATCGGAAACAGCGACAACATGTTTAAGTCGGTAGAAGTCAGGGAAGGCATTCTCAATCATACGACACAATATCAACCGATGGTTACGGTTTCCAAAGTGCTCAAAATCGGAGCAACGGGAACATATAAAATCAATCACACCTCCACGCAAACGATCACTTCGGGCATGGTTGTTGACATTGCCGAGGGCGGTACGCTTGATCTCTGCAACAATGGGAATGCTCGAACATTGCGCGGATTGATCGGCGGTGGCAAGGTCATCAACAACAAGAGCGGACTGACACTGCGTGGCGAAGGATCGGCGGCAAACAGCGATGGCACGTTCTCCGGGACGTTCTCCGGGACAGGAACCGTCACGGTCGCGCCGCAGAACGGCAATGCGTTTATCGTCGGCGCCGCGGACACGCTCAGCAACTGTAACTTGAACGTGACATGGCCGGCTACCGGCAAAACGCCGCTGAAGTTCGCTTCGGGTATCGGCTCGTTCTTCGTCAAGGCGATTCCCGACATCGACGTTTGGGCTGATGACGATGGCCAGCCAATTGATTTCGTGTTGCCTGGTAGCGGTAGAAATTGGTACGTCGACCAGTCGCGCGAAACATCCGGTGACGGCACATCCTTGGCGACGGCGTTCAAGGCTTTCACAAATGCGTTTGCCGTCGCCGTTTCTGGCGATACGGTTTGGGCGGCACCAGGCACGTATTCCACCGAGACTGTTACGGACGGCGATGGGATTGACTGCCGTCTCAATATCCCGGCAGGCGTGAAGGTCCGCGCCATTGGCTCGGCAGCGGACACAATCATCGATGGCGGCAACGTCGCGAGGTGCGTCTACATGAGAACGGATTCGCACTTGGTCGGTTTCACCGTACAGAACGGCTTTTCTAGCAACGGCAAGTCGGGCGGCGGCGTCGCGACAGAGCATAGCAACAGTATTACCGCATATGTCGTTGACTGTATCATAAAAAACAACAAGTCGAGCTATCGCAGCGGCGAGGTTGACGGATAAAGAGCGTGATAATCGACAACTGCACGTTCGAGGGGAATGCCGCGCACGGCATCGCGATGAACGTGTCGGGGTTGAGCGACAAGTCCGAGCCGATGTCGGTGACGGTGCGCAACTGCACGGTGACGGGCAACCGCTGCTACGGAATATGGGCGCTTCTCGCTCGTGGCACCCACAACCCGGTCAAGGGGTTCATCCGCTTCGAGAACTGCCGTGTGGCTGGCAACGGCATGGTGCCGCTCGACGTCCAGAACCTCTGCGTCGGCGGGCTTTCGATGAGCTTCAGCGACTGCGTGTTCGACGCGTCCGGCAAGTCGGCGGCAATTCGCTTCATGAACGGAACGGTGCGGCATGATGTGGGCGAATGCGCGTTCGAGCGGTGCAGGGTCGTCACGGACGGCAAGGCCAAGGTTCCCGTTTCGTTCTCCGGCGGAACTGGCATCGGAGTAGTTGGCACGCGCGGCACGCTTGAATGGATGCGTGGCACGTCGAAGCGGGGCTTCGGACTTGAGGAGTGGGCGAAGAAGTTTCCGCCGAGGCCGGATCTGCGGCAGTTCAACGTGGCAGAGTGTGAGCTGAAGGATCTCGTGCCGGCGGTTCCCGAAGCGAAAGACGGTGCCAAATGCGGGAAGAGTCCGAAGATCAGGGGAGGCTTCTCGTTTGTGCAGCGCACGCCGTCCGGCGGAGACTTCCCGATAGAGTTCGAAGGCGTAAAGTTCAACAGGCCGTGCGAGGTGACCGTCTACGACCAGGCCGGAACGACGCACGACACGTTCACGATCAGCCCGTCGCAGCCGCGCCACGTGTACTCGCTGAAGACGCGCGGCTCGCATGTCTACCGGTTCGACGTCCGCCCCCAGGGCGGCATGTGGACCGTGCGCTCGTCCACGCCGGGACACGGGATGTTGGCGACCGCGCGTGTGCCGCTGTTCGTTGTGCAGAACCGCGACATGTACTTCAGTGCCCCGGCGGGCGCCGAGGAGGTTGTGGTGGAGCTTTCGCCTCAGCCCGGCGAGCACGTCACGGCAGAGCTTGTCTCGCCGGAGGGCAAGGTCTGCGACAGGTGCGAGAAGAACCCTGCGGGGGCGCTGCTGCGGGCGAAGTTCAAGAAGACGCGCAAGGCGGAGACATGGCGGCTGAGGGCGATAAACTTCCTTGAGGACTGCAGCATCAGGGTCGGTGGCGACGCCACGCCGGTCGTGGCGTTTGACCCATCCAGCGTCCTCATGTCGTCTTCTAGGGCAAAGTAGGAACACATGCAATTCGAACGGAGGAGGAGGGGTATGGACAGAATCAACATCGTCGCAGCCGTTGTCTCGGCGGCGGCGCTTGCGGCGTCGGGTGCCGATGAAACAGTGAAGGCGTCGTCGTTCGGGTGGAACCCGACGAACGCGACGAAGTGCCTGCAGGCGGCGCTCGACTCGGGGGCGAAGAAGGTCATCGTCGACAGACAGGAGTCCGAATGGCTCGTCGACATGATGTTCCCGCGCTCCAATACAGAGATCGTGTTCGAGGACGGCGTGGTGGTCCGCGCGGTTCCGGGCTCGATGAAGCGCATCATCGACAACCTCTTCCGCTGCAAGGGCGTCTCGAACGTCGTCATGCGCGGCGAGGGCAGGGCGGTATTGAGGATGAACCGCCTGGATTACCTCGACAAGACGCGCTACCAGCACGGCGAGCACCGACATGCCGTCTCGCTGCAAAATGTAGAGAACGTCGTTGTGCGCGACCTGACGATCGAGGACTCCGGCGGCGACGGCGTGTACGTGCTGAACGTGAGGCACGCGCTTCTCGAGAACCTGCGCTGCTCCGGCCACGCCCGCCAGGGAACGAGCATCATATCCGCCGACGACGTGACGATCCGCAACTGCGTGTTCATGCACACGAAGGGGGCCCTGCCGGAGTGCGGCATGGACATCGAGCCGTGACTTCCGGCGTTCAACATCTGCCGCGTGCTGATCGAGAACTGCGTCATGTGCAGCAACAACTGCTCTGGCGTCGCGATCAACGTCTCGGCGCTCAAGAGCACGAACAGGCGCATGGACGTCACGTACCGGAACTGCAGGATGTTCGACAACGCTTCGCGCGGCCTGTGGCTTGTTCTTGCGCGTGGCGGTCAGGCCCCGGTGAAGGGCGATCTCAGGTTCGAGGGCTGCGCGATGTCCCGCAACGGGGACGGGCCGCTCCAGATAAACAACCTCGCCTCCGACGCGCTCCACGTGACGTTCCGGGACTGCGTGTTCGACGCGGCCGGCATGCGCGTCGGCAGGGGCGCGCCAGTCTCGCTCGTGAACGGGACGATTTCGGACGATCTCAACAACCTGTCGTTCGACGGCTGCCGTCTACTGAACTGCCATGACGGGCCTGCCGTCACGTTCGGGGCGATGACCGGGTGCGGCGTTCTTCCGGGCGGCGCGAAAGGCGTAATGGAAGTCTCGTATGCCTCGGGCGCAAAGGGCTCGTTCGACTTCTCCACGCTCGCCGCGAAGCATCCGCCGAAGCCGGAGCTGCGCAAGTTCGAGACGGGTGCGGTGGACATAAAGGGTCTTGTGCCGTACAATCCCGACGGCGTCGCGTCGAAGCGGCAGAAACCGGCGGGCTACCGGGGGGCGTTCACGTTCCTCCAGCACGTGCGCAAGCCGGGTGAATACGTCATCCGCTTCACGTCGACGCAGATCGGCAAGTACGCCAAGATCGCGATGCCCGTCGAGGTCTACGACGTCAACGGCACGCCGCACGACACTTTCGTCATGACCACGCCGAACTTCGACTACGTGCTGAAGGCGCAGGGCAAGAACACGATCTACCGCTTCGAGGTGAAGCCCAACGGGCGGCGCGTAAGCGTGACGAGCTCGCTTGCGGGGCAGGGCGTGGTGGCTAACGGGCGCGTCCACTGGCTGGTGGCCGACAACCAGGACATCTACTTCCAGGCCAAGGCCGGTGCCGGAGACGTGAAGGTGGAGCTGACGATGGAACCCGGCGAATGGGTCTCCGCCGAGCTGATAGATCCGTCTGGACGAATCGTGGACCGCTGCGAGAAGCGGAGCGCTGGGGTGATTCTCGTCGGAAAGCGGGCGAAGGACGCGCCGTCGGAGATATGGCGGCTTCATGCCACGAAGTTCATGGACGACTGCCATGTCCGCCTTGGCGCGGCGACGTCGGGCGTCTACGCGCACGAAAAAGACCTGTTGCTTGTCGATAAGGCGGTCGAGCAATGACCGAACTGCCTGGCGATGTCGTCGTCGGACGGTTTTTTGTGGTATAATAGCCGCCATGTTGCTAAGATCGTTCATGTTGGTCGCTGTGCTGGCGGCAGCGTTCGCCGCTGACGCCGAGGTGCAAGTCGTCAACGGGCAGAAGTACGAGTGCTCCGACGGGGTGTGCAGGCTCGTCGACGACGGCCCCGGCGGAGCCGCTGCCCAGCCGTATGCGGAAGATGCGGCCGTGGTGGAACCGTCGCATGCCGCCAGCCAGCCGCGGATCGCGCAGGGATACATGCCGGCCGACCGCTTCGTCGCCTTCCTCGAGAACCGCGAGCCGGAGCACAGTCCGTTCGAGGGAACGGGAACGCTGCTCATGCTGCTTCTCATCCTGCTCGGGGGGCTTGCGCTAAACCTCACCCCGTGCGTGCTGCCGATGATACCCGTCAACCTGCTGGTAATCGGCAAGTCGGCCGTCCGCGGGCTCCTCTACGGACTCGGCATCGCGATGGCGTACGGCGCCCTCGGCGTCGCGGCGGCCGTCGGCGGGCTCGCCTTCGGCACGATACAGTCGAGCCCTTGGTTCAACGCCGCCGTCGCCGCCGTGTTCGTCGCGCTTGCCCTCTCGCTGCTCGGCGTGTTCCGCATCGACTTCTCCGCGCGGCGCTTCAAGGCGGGCGCGTTCCTGATGGGGGTTCTGAGCGCGGTGCTCGCGGGGGCGTGCGTGGCGCCGATACTCGTTTCGGTTCTGCTGCTCACGGCTGACGGCTTTGCGCGCGGCAACGCCCTCGCGCTGGGCTATCCGTTCGTCCTTGGCGTCGGCATGGCGCTGCCGTGGCCCTTTCTCGGCGCCGGAATGCAGGTCCTTCCGAAGCCCGGCGCCTGGATGCGGTGGGTCAACAGGGCCTTCGCGGTTGTCGTGGTCGGCTTCGCCGCCTGGTACGGGCACCTCGCGCTGCGCGGCTTCGGTGTAATCGGAGGCGGCGGGGCTGCCGAGCCTGTCTCGGCGCGGGCGGTCGCCGCCACGCCGTCAACGTTCGCGGCGGCCCTTGCGTCCGCGAAGCGCCCCGTGCTCGTGGACTGCTGGGCCAGCTGGTGCAAGAACTGTGCCGCGATGGACAGGGTGATGGAGGAGCCGGCGGTGCGGGACGCGACGGGTCGTTATTCGATTATACGCCTTCAGGCCGAGGACATCCGCGAGCTTCAGCGGTTGGAGGGCTTTGAACGGGTGAAGGGGCTCCCGGCATTCGCCGTCTTCGAATGACGGCGGGGAGGGTCTAGGACATGGCTCGCAAGGTGGACCACGAGGAACGGCGGCGCGAGATCGCGGAGAAGGCCATGAGGCTTTTCTCGCAGGTCGGCTACGAAAACGTCTCGCTCATCATGATAGCCGCGTCGGCGGGCGTCTCGCGGACGGTGCTCTACCGCTACTTCTGCTCGAAGCGGGAGGTGATGGACGCCGCGATCCATACGGTGACGTCGGCCGTCGAGCGCGAGTGCGTCGAAATCATTGCGAACCGCGAGCCGGCGATATCCCGGCTCGAGAAGGTCTGCCATGCGGTGGTGGAGCGGATGTTCAGGAACCGCGAGTTCGTGATCGCCGTCTTCGACTACGTGCTGGGGCTGGTGCGCACTGGCGCGGACATGACGGCCGGGATCGCCGCGCGGACTGCCGGCACGCGCACGGCGATGCGCCTCCTGCTGGAGCACGCGAAGCGCCGCGGGGAGCTCTCGCCGGACATAATTGTGGATCGCATCACGGACGCCATCTACGCCGAGTTCGAGTCGTGCGCGATGCGCATCGTGCTGGGCACAGAGAAGGACTCCGCCGCGGCGAAGGTGCGCTTCTCCGACGTCATCCGCGCCATCTCGATCTGGAAATGACGCCTCAGAAGCGGCGCACGCCTTCCAGGCGCTGGCGGGCCTTGGGCGAGAGGGTCTTGTAGCCGAATCGTCGCGCCGTCTCGCGGTACAGCGTGTCGGGCTCGCATGCGCCGAGGTCGTTCTCCACTTCGGCCATGACTTTGCGGATCTGGTCGTTGGGGACGGATTCCAGCTGCACGCGCGGCGTCTCTGCAGTCGACGCCGCGCGCCTGCGCGGGAAAGTCACCTCCGGGGTGAACTTGGGGACCGGGAGCATTCCGTCCGGAGCGCGGCGTATCTCGTCCAGCTCCTTCAGGAGCCGATCCTCCCCGCGCTTGCGGTCTAACGCCCAGTCCGCCGACCAGGCGTGGATCACGTTCCATCCCAGCGACCGCAGGACGGACGCGCGCAGCTCGTCGCGGTCGCGCGTCGTGAGCGCCGAGGCGTACGAGTCGCCGTCGCACTCGATCGCCGCGAGATACCCGTCGCCCTTGCCCTGGCCCCTGACGCCGATGTCGATTCTGTAGCCGGAGCAGCCGACGTTGCGCTCGACGGAGTAGCCGTTCCGCCCGAGGAACGCCGCGACTTCGTCCGCAAAGGCGTCGCGCCGATCCTTCGCCGCGTCCGAGGCGACGGCCGTTCCTCCGCGCTCCGCGTACTCCAGGAACGCCTTCAGGTGCGCCGCGCCGACGGCCTGGGTGCGCGCCAGGTCGATCTCCGCGCCCTTGCACGACGCGAATACGACGACCTGTTCCTTTGCGCGCGTCACCGCGACGTTGAGGCGGCGCTCGCCGCCGGAGCGGTTCAGCGGACCGAAGTTCATCATGAACTTTCCGTCCGGCCCCTTTGCGTAGCAGACGGAGAAGAGGATGACGTCCCTCTCGTCGCCTTGCACGTTCTCGAGGTTCTTCACGAAGAAGGGTTCCTCGGCTTCGTCGGCGAAGTAGTCGTCGAACTTGGGGTTCGCCGAGCGGCGCTCATCGATGATGTCCTCGATGAGGTTCTTCTGCGCCATCGAGAACGTGACCACGCCCGCGCTGCGGCGCTTGCGCGAGGAGTCCGCGAGGCAGGAGAATATGTAGTCCACGAGCGCCTCCGCCTCGGCCCTGTTCGTGCGGGAGGCCTTTGCGTCGTAGACGCCGCCTTCGACGTAGTGGTAGGCGACTCCCAGCCGTGGGGTGGTCTTCGCCGCGGGGAAGGTGCAGAGGCGGTCGTCGTAGTAGTTGTGGTTCGAGAACGCGATGAGCGACTCGTGGCGGCTGCGGTAGTGCCAGCTGAGGTAGGCGGAGTGGAGGCCCGCGGCGAGGCATTCGTCCAGGATGCTCTCGAGGTCCTCGCTTTCTTCGTCGTCCGCCCCGCTCTCGCCTTTCTGGAAGAAGTTCGTGGGCGGCATCTGCTTCGGGTCGCCCACGACGACGCACTGCTTTGCGCGGGCGATGACGCCTATCGCGTCCCAGACCGGTATCTGCGACGCCTCGTCGAACACTACCATGTCGAAGGTCGCCTCGGCGGGGAGGTACTGTGCGACGGACAGCGGGCTCATCAGGAAGCACGGCTTGAGTCGCCCGACGACGCTGCGCGCCTCGGCGAGGATGCGGCGCACCGGCTTCTGGCGCGCCTTCTTTGCGCATTCGCGGCGGATGACGCCGAGCTCGCATCCGTCGGGGCAGTCGCCGAGCCGGCCCTGCGGCAGGAAGGACGCGAGGCGGGCGCGGACGGCGTGCTTGACGAGCTCCGCGTATTCGGCGTCGAGCCGGCGGAATTCGACGACCTGCTCCTCGCGGCGGAGCCCGGCGAAGGATGCGAGGGACGACTCGGTGCGGAGGATTTCGTTCAGCGTCTTCTCCTCGAGAGAGCGGTTGAAGACCTCGTCCGCCTGGCCGGGGTCCAGCTCTCCGCTTTCGAGGGCGCGCGCAAACGCCGCGCCGGCGAGCTTCCTCATGGCCGCCGCGGAGGCGCGGTAGCGCATCACGCCGCGCGCCTCCCCCATCGCGGCGATGGCGGCGTCCAGCTCCGCGGCGAACGCGCCCTTGAAGCCCCTGAACCCGTATCCCTGGAACAGCGCGGACACGCCGCGCATGAACGGTCCCTTCGCGCGGAGGGCACGGAGGCGCTCCGTTGCGGCCTGCTCCTCGGCCGGGGACCAGTTGAAGTGCTTCACTATGGCAAGCGCGCGGATGGCGTCGGCGGTCGTGCCCCGGAAGTCGGCCGCGAGCGTGCGAAGCGCTTCGCGCGCGGCGTCCACGCGCTCGACGGTCCAGTCGCGGCACCTGCCCGCGCCCGGGTC
The DNA here is from genome assembly GCA_017405115.1 of Kiritimatiellia bacterium. The sequence goes on along the minus strand of JAFRBA010000102.1, from coordinate 1,077 downwards.
GATCGCGAGCGGTTTGGCGCCGCCTGCGATCTTCGCGGCGAAGCAGTCGTAGGCGGAGAGCCCGTTCGGGTAGCGCCTGTGGAGCGCGGCCACGGGGGCGTCGAGCTCGGTCCGGTAGAGGGCGATCTGGTCCACCGTGCGCTGCCATTCGTTCGGCGTGCCCCTGTCGACGTAGTCAAGGGCCTCCTTGAACTGGGCGAGCACCTCCGACTTGCCGGACTTGTTCGAGTGGAGCTCGAGGCAGAATGGCTTGAGGCCGACGGACGAGAGGCGGCGGTGGACGACGTCTAGCGCGGCCTTCTTCTCGGAGACGAAGAGCACCTTGCGCCCCAGGGCCAGGTTGTGGGCGATGAGGTTTGTGATCGTTTGCGACTTGCCGGTTCCGGGCGGGCCGTGCAGGACGAACGACTTTCCCATCGCGGAGTAAAGCACGGCCGCAAGCTGCGACGAGTCGGCCGAGAGCGGGGTGAAGAGCTCGCCATACTTTATGTGCGACGAGACCTCCTCCGGCGGAAAGGGCTCCACGCCGTCGTCGAACGCGCCGCCGCCCTTCATGAGATGGGCGACGAGCGGATGGGCCGCGAGCTGGTCGGTGCGCGCGGAGAGGTCCTTCCACATGACGAACTTGCCGAAGGAGAAGTTGCCGATGGCCGCTTCCTCCTCCACAGCCCATCCGTCCATGCCCTTCGTCGCCTCGCGGAATACGTCGAAGACCTTGTCCACCGCGACTCCCGAATCGTCCTCCGGCAGGGGGTCGAGGCCGTCCACGGCGATGCCGAACTCCGCGCGCAGGAACTCGACGAGGGTCGCGTTGAGCGCGGTGTCGTCGTCCAGGCGGGCGAGGGTGTATCCTTCGCGGACGCTCTTTCGCGAGAGCTGGACCGGCATCAGCAGGATCGGCGCGCGGCAGTCCTTCGCGTTCGCGCCCGTGGCCCGCCATTTGAGGAAGCCGAGCGCCAGGAAGAGCGCGTTGACGCCGCTCTCTTCGAGGTCGGTCTTCGCGAGACGGTAAATCTCCCTGAGGCGGCGCTGCATGTCGTCCGCGCCGAGCGCCGAGCGCAGCGCGGCGCTGGCGCG
>JAFRBA010000101.1 GCA_017405115.1 Kiritimatiellia bacterium | reverse complement strand
CACCTCCCTTTATGTCATTTATGCGATTACGATATAATTATATCATAATCGACGATGCCATGCAAGGGGGAATGTTGATTTTATTGAAGATTCCTATCGCGCACCATACCGAACGCTACCGACAAAGTGGCAAAGTCGGGACGACTATTCGAACATCCTCTTCACCGCGGCATTCGGGCTTCTCCTCTTCGGCCAGGTGCCGGATGTCTGGTCGGTTCTCGGCTTCGCGCTCATTCTGGCTGCGGCATTTCGTCTCAACCGCCCGTAAATATGGTATAATACACATGCTTTTGCGCCTGTGCATCTGGAGGGATGGCGGAGTGGTTGATCGCACCGGTCTTGAAAACCGGCGGGCCGCAAGGTCTCGGGGGTTCGAATCCCTCTCCCTCCGCCAAGCCCGTCACGGCGGCGGACATGCACGCCGCGAAGACGAAAAATATACCATAGGCGGGTGTTTCCCAAAAGAGGCAGTGGCTATTATTTGCCCACGGGTGGCTAATTTATGATATACTATTGGGCGTATGAAAAAAGAAGATAAGCACATGGACAATCTCGTCCTGACCGGCTGGGGCTGGAAGGAGTATGCCGTCTCCGCCGCCGTGACGTTGCGGGCGTTGAATGGGCAGGCGGACGTTATGGGAATGAGCAAGCGGAGGCTTCCGGAGTTCCTTGAACTCGAAGGACGCAGCTGGAAGCACATCTACCTCATCGGCCTGTCGCTCGGCGGTGACGAGGAGCGGCTTGCGGCGGCGTTGAAGTCCTTGCACGGAACCAAGGTGACATGGGTGAGCGCACTACCGATGAGCGACGAGCAGGAACGTCTGATCGCGCCGCTCCTCGATGTCCGCAAGGTGGACGGCGAACTGTTCAACGGCTCGCTTGTGAAGGCGGTTGGTCATGTGTTCGATGTCGATGTCACCGATGTTCTGCCGTATGCAGTCGAGGGCGGCAAGGTTCCGAAGTCGGTGCCGCAGTACCATGAGCTGATCTGTGCCGCCATGTACGCCTATCGGAACTACCGCGACGAGGAGCCGTATGCGCAGGCGGTTCGGTACCTTGCGAACGGCGTCCGAGAGGAGGCGTGGAGCGACAAGGCGCGAAAGCTCGTCGCACACTATCGACGGTATGGCAACCGCGAGCTGATCGGGAACAGTCCACAGATGAAGAACCTGCGCGAACGCATCAACTTCGTGGCGGCGAATCCGGATGCCCGCGTCCTCATCCTCGGCGAGAGCGGAACGGGCAAGGAGACGGTCGCCTTGCAGATTCACAACCGTTCTTCCCGCCGGACAGATCCGTTCTATGCCTTCAACTGCGCGAGTGTCGCGCCGCAACTCCTGGAGAGCTGCTTCTTCGGACACGAGAAAGGATCGTTCACGGGTGCAGATAAGCAGAAGATCGGGCTTTTCGAGCTGGCGAACGGCGGTACGCTCTTTCTCGACGAGATCGGCGAACTTCCGCTGGAGGCGCAGGGCGTGTTGCTGCGCGTCCTGGAAGAGGGACGCTTCATGCGTGTGGGCGGTACGGAGGAGATCGAGACGGATGTGCGGCTCATCACGGCGACTAACAGAAACCTGCCCGCGCTTGTCCGCGAAGGAAAGTTCCGCGAAGACCTCTTCATGCGGCTCAACGTCGTGCCGCTCCGCATCCCGCCGCTCCGCGAACGACCGGAGGACATCGGCGCAATCGCCGACAACTGGTGGTTCAATCACTTCCGCAAGCACCTCTCCGACGAACAGAAGACCGCTCTTGAGGCATACACCTATCCCGGCAATGTGCGCGAGCTTCTGAACATTCTTGAACGCGCCATCGTGTTCAAAGAGGATGACTTCGCAAAGCTCATCGCCGAGCATCAAGAACTTAATGGCGAGATTTGCGACTGTGGACGAGGGGCGAACCTCAGTACCGATGCCGTTGCGTGTGATGGTAGGGCGGGCAGCCCTCTGCCCGCCGTAGATGACTGCTCCGACGACCTTAACTCTGCGATCCGCGCCCATGTGCGCCGCGTCTTTGCGAAGTATGGCGAGAATGTCTCTAAAGCGGCCACCGCGCTCAAGATTACGCGCACGACCCTGAGGAAATGGTTGACTGAGGGCTAAAAGTGATGAAACTGAGACGGTTGAGACCACAGGAACCACTGAGACTGCTAAGACTCCTGAGACAACGGCCTTTAGGTCTCAGTTGTCTTAGGAGTCCCAGTTGTCTCAGTAGCCTTAGCAGTCTCAGTCTTTTTAGCCCCACCGCCAAGAAAGGAGCCCTGCCCCATGTCTGAGATTCCGCAGATCGTGCTGCCGCATGGCGGCTATCGCAAGTTGACGGCCTTTCAGAAGAGCGAGGTCGTCTATCAGATGACGGTTGTCTTTTGTCGTCGATTTCTGCCGGCACATGGCGACCGCACAGTAGACCAAATGACGCAGGCCGCGAGGAGCTGCAAGCAGAACATCGCCGAAGGCAGCGCCTCTTCAGGCACAAGCAAGGAGACCGAGCTCAAGCTCACCAACGTGGCGCGTGCTTCGCTCGACGAACTGCTCGAAGACTATCTCGACTATCTGAAGGCGCATGATTCGCCGCAATGGGCAATGAATGACGAGCGCGCCGTTGCGGCCAAGAAACTCGGGCGCGAGCATTCCGACTGGGAATACTGGAAGCCGATCTTCGAGAGCCGTCCGGCGGAGACCTGCTGCAATCTGGCGGTTACGCTCATTCACCAGACGCGCTCGCTCCTGGATTCGCTAATTAAATACCTTGAGGCCGACTTCGTCAAGCATGGCGGAATACGCGAGCGCATGCATGCCGCCCGCACCGCCGCGAGGGGCGAAGACTGGGACAAGTCGGTCTACAGCCGACTCGACGGTGCGGCAACTGCGGCAGAGCTCGAAGCCCGAGCCGAGGAAATTCGCCGAAAGGTCTCGCAGGCGGTATGGGGCATCAAGAAGAGAAAAGGCTGGCAGTAGGCGCGGCAGTTGCTGCTGAGACGACTGAGACAACTGGGACGACTATGACGACTGGTCTGTCTCAGTGGTCTTAGTCGTCTTAGTCGTCCCAGTTGTCCTAGAGGGCTTAGGCATCCCAGCGACGGCCTTTACATTGGCCATAAATTAGCCGCCTTGGCCTATAAATGGCCATTTGCCCTGCTAACAACACGGCATTATTGGCTTTTCACGCTTTGGCACGCGCTTTGCTATTCAATGGGCATGAGCATCAACGCAAAAGAACTGAACTCGCGTCTGTGGGCGGAGTGGAAGAACGGCATGAAGATCATGATGGAATCGCTGCTGAGGGATTCTGCCGGTTTGCCGGCATCGCTATGCACATGCGTACTCGGCAACGAAAATTTCGTCCAACGGGCGGTCATCTACATTCAGCGCAAGTCTTACATCGGCAAGTTCAAGGACTACAAGACTCGCATATCGGCCTATGAGAAAACGATCATGGAGTTGATTGAGCAAGTCAACAAGACGCTCTCGAGCGCAAGCGCGAAGCCGTGGTATCAGATCGGCGCGTCTGAACCGACGAAGATTGAATACAAGAGTACGCTCGCCGATATCATCATCGACGGCGACGACCGGTTGGAGAACGAAGACTGGGGTGACCATGCCATCGCCGCATTCGAGAAGCTGGGCGACTACCTGAACAACATCATGAACGTCCTCGAATCGGCGCAAAAGGAGATAGGGAAATGAGCGGAATGCTGAAACTGGAATTAAAGGCGCTACTGCTTTTGCTGAAAGACATCGGCAAGAGGATCCTTTCAAGTTTAGACTAACTGTCAGAATCGCAGAAATGGTATAATATGCGCCATGAAACAAAGCACTTAAAGGCGAACATGGAGCTATGACAGGCGAATCAAGGATGAACGCCTCAAGAACGGGAACAGGTTTCCTCGATGGTCGCAGCAGTATGGCAGTTTCATTACGGTATATGACTCCAGGCTGAAGAAGGATGAGACTGTAAAAGAGGTTGTAAATGCAGCAGGAGAGGCTGTAAATGATCCGATGAATGGACGATCTGACACGATAAAGAACACGAGTGATACGATAAATGGCACGATAAATCAGCGGCGTGAGGTAGTAAATGGCTCAAATGAGCCTGTAAATGAGCCTCTAAATGAGTCTGATAGTCCACCTTCCCTTTTGGATGGCACGATAAATGGCACGATAAATCCTTCGGATGGCACGATAAAACAGCGGTTGTTTAGCGTGATAATTCAAACTGAAGGGCTGAAACGTGAATCGTTGGCATCAAGACTTTCTGTTTCGTTGAGAACTGTTGCCCGTCTCTTGGCCGAATTGGAGAATGACGGTAAGATCATTTATAGTGGCAGCAAGAAGACCGGAGGCTACTACGCCGTGAAATGAGGAAGTGCGCAAATGGCTTATCAAGTGGCTTATGAAGTGGCTTATCAAGTGGCCCAGTCAAATGGCCCATTCGTGGCCCAGTCAGGGACAAGTCGGGGGGACAAGTCAGGGACAAGTCAGCTTTTAGTTCAAAGAGGCCTGACTCCACCCATGGGTGGAGTCGCGGGTGGAGTCGCAAATGCCAGATGCTGGCGCAGAAGGGAAAGCACAAATGACCGAGAAAGACAAACAGACACTGCGCAAGCCACTTGCGCCGAAGGATGAGGACGCTGAATGCAAGGCGGCTAAGAAATAGCCACGACTGGATGGAGAATGACCAGGAAATGGCCGCAAAACCCCGCTTTGGCGGGGTTTTCTGGTTTGGCATGGATGTTGCTACATGGTGGGCGCGATCATCTATGACAGCAAACGAAAGGACTGCTGAAAGGAATGCAAGTTGACTTTGAGAATGGTATGCGGAGCGCATTGGAAGGTCTTGTGTGGCTGCTGGAGAACGTTGAAGGCGGCGACGAAGACGAAGGAGTCGATTCCGTCCAATGGGGATCTGGCAGACTGCATCGCTGGGCACATGTCCTGGACGATGTCTCCGATTTGCCGGTGTTGCTCTGCGTGGGCGGCAAGCGGTACGCCAATCAAACCATAATCGATTTTGCTGAAGAAACATTGGATTCGTCGACGGCCAAAAGAATTGAGTCTGCGGTTTCAGCGGAAACAAGGCATCAGTTGTTCACGAAAGGGTACGACGGCAATACCATATACGTGCCTAGCGCGGCAATCGTTGTCCGTGTTGATGATTCGCCGTCCTGCAAGAACTGGGAGGTTGACATCCATGAGAGCGTACACGTCTCGCAGTTCATCCTTGAGCACAAGTATGGCAAGTATTCGCTTGAATCAGGTTCGGTACAGGAAACGCAGTCGGAGATAGTCGAACGGTATTGTGGAATCTTGAAACAACTCAGGAGCAAGGTGCGCAAAGTCGCGCAGAAGGATTCAATCCTTGATGCGCACTTGGAATAGAAACAGGAGATCGGAAAATGAAAGGAATGCTGAAACTTGAGGTCAAGTTACTATTCGTGCTTCTGAAAGACATATTCAGGAGGCTGGCACCACAAGGTTAGGTTAACTGGCAGAAAAAATGGTATAATATACGCCATGAAACACGGGCATAAAAATGAGACGCCTAAGAGCGAGCCGAAACGGATATATTCCGTCGCGGTATTTCTGTTTGAACGATGTGGGGGCGATTCATGAGTAATGCAGAATACGGAGGAGCGGAAAAGGCGGCAGAAGTGTGCGCAATCTGGCCACAATCTGCAATTGATCAAATGAGTAAAATAATTGATCAATGCAATTTTACTGATCGGATAATTGCTGGTAGCAGGCATATTTCGGGCGGCGGCAGTGTCGCGAGCAGCGCGGGTTTTGCGGCAGAAGAGCTGGTTGCCGAGACATTCAACTTTGATGCTATATTAAAGAACAAGGACTTTCGAGCGTTTACTGACGCCTGTAAGGATTCGCCACTGCCGACTCATGATCCTGTCCGCGATATTGTTGTACTGAAGAATGGCACTCCGGTCAAGTCGAGTCAATTGAAATTTTACAAGACGGCAGAGGACACGGAAAAAGCATTCCGCGACATAAGAGGTGGCGTTGGACATTACAATGATGTGGACACAATGGTTGGACCAGCCGAGCAGGTTGAAGGTGTAAAAGAAGCTGCGCGAATAGATGCTCTGAGGAATCAAAGCAAGCGTCCGAAGGTTGCTGAAGCCGCAAGGCAGATTCAAGATAAGGTTTCAGACCGTATATCGCATGAAGATGTTGAATCTCGACCGTTTACAAAAAAAGAGCCCGAACAAGTCGCAAGAGAGGCAAAAAGGGGCGAGGCGAGAATGCATAGGAAGATTCAGAACGGATACAAGGTAAAATCAACAATTCAACAGACTGCAAAAGCTGCGGTTGGCGCGGCAGCGGTTACGACGGTCATAGCAGGAACAATCAATACAATCAATTGCCTTGAGAAAGTGAAACGCGGCAAGATGGATGTCGCAGACGCAATAAAATACATCCTGAAAAATACCGCAATTGCGGCGACAGACAGCGCAGTGAAGGCGGCAGGAGCGACAGCGGCGGTAAGTCTCGCCACTAGAGCATTGCCCAACTTGTTCAAAGGATCTATGCTCACTACCGGACTTGCAACAGGCATGATGGGAGGAACTGCGATATGTGCGATAGATGTTGTCGAGTGTCTAGTCAAAGTGGCGGCTGACAAGATGACGTGGAACGAACTTGAAGCACGAATCGGCAAGAATCTTATTCAGGTTGGGGCGGGTGTTATCGGTTCCGCAATCGGTGGTACAGTAGGTTCGGTTGGCGGCCCTATTGGAAGCATGATCGGTGCCATTGCGGGGGGGCTTATTGCCTCTCTTGCTGTTACGGTGGCAATTGAAAACCATATCGAGAAACCTTTTTTAGAGACGCTGGAGAATACTCGTGAATTGCTGCGGGCTGAGGAGGTCATGAGCATTGCCATCGACTATCTTAACGACGCAAGTATAAATATGGAGGAGTTTCGTCAGTGGTTGATTTTTTCTGAGGTGGACTTCAATGTTAGAATGGTTGCGCTACGTGAGCGTCGCCGTAGAATTCAGCAAGAAATCAAGGGTCAATATAAGGTTGAAATTCAATGAAAAAAACTTTACCCGAAGTTGCAAAGGCAAATGGTGGTGCTGCTGGATGTGAGGAGGTTGCACCTCCTTCACCCCTTTTTCAGCTTGCGCCTGATGAGCAGAGGAAGATGAAAGATATCATCGTAGAGCTGTGTCCGAATGAAATCGTAGAAGACAGTTCGGATAAGATGCTTTCTGCCATAAAAGAATTATGCCCTGATGTTGCAAAGATGCAGCAGAATGCCATAGAGGCCAGTAAACTTCTCACGGCAACGGATGATCGGCTGAGGGGGTTGGAAAAAGCTGGTTTCTTCAAGAAGCTCTGGTATAGTATTTCAGGCAAGACTGGTTCGATTGAGCGTGCGACTCAACGTGACCTTGTGAGTATGCAGAAGTTGGCATGGTGGTTCTTGATGGAGCTTCAGAGTCATAATATGTTGCAATCGCGTGCCATTGTTGTTATCCGTAATAATCTGAAGGACATATTGGTTGAACTGTCCGAAACCAATGAAATGATAAAAATTCTTAAGGACAGGTTGGATGAGCGACTCAAGAATCTGGAGTATTCTATAGAAGAAGTCAAGTGGGTGGTATATCTCGATGGTCGTAAAGCGGACTTCCCAGATCCGAAGAAGAGCCCAGTCATCTGTGCTCTTAGTATCGTGTTTGACTATCTAAAGACATTCCGTGATTTTACCAACAAACGGTGCGATGAAAGCACATGGTCAATGCCGCTTGATATAGTCGCTCCTGTGCGCACTGCTCTTGCAAAGTTCGGAATAGTTGACAAGTTTGGTTTAGGCCAAGATTATACGGTTCAGGATTTTATAGGGGCACTTCTGTCTGAAGAGCTGAAGCTTGAGGGTGATCGCAGGAAAAGTCGTGAGAAGATTAAAGAGATTACAAGACTCTGTGATGTTTTGGACTGGCGCAGAGAAATAGAATACAAGTACGCGCTTAAGGTGGTTAAAGGTATCGGTTTTACCGCCCTCTACAGTTACAATGAGCAAATGGATAATGTATGGCCTGCTCTAGATGCTCTTGAAAAGGACAAGCCAGAAAAGATTGCGCGTAAAATCGTTGCGCAAATGATGGTTAATGCACCAAAGACAAAATACTCCATTGTTGATTTGGCTGCGGAGATAATTGGTGGATGTCAGATAGTCATGGAGATGGATTTTGTTGCTAATAAGCACAAGCAGAAAATGGTTTCTACACCTTCCGTTTGTGAATTTTTGCCACCACAAAAAACGAGCGAAAAGGAAGGAGAAGTTTCAGATAATGGATTGGAAAAGAGTGAAACGGCAACGGTGTGTTTCCAAGATGTGTGTGGAAAGTGTGACAAATTGAAGGTGGGTGCAAAATTCCGTATCAACAAAGGGAAAGTTGGTGAGATGCTTGGTGATAGCTATCTCACGGACTATCTGCCTGATGGTGTTAGTGTGGATGTGGATGAAGATGGAGACTGGGTGCTTCCGAAAGGGGGCGAGGTTGAGTTTGTGAAAGGAACGCGCAATGTCAATGAGGACCTTCTTGGGGATAACCCAGCTGCACTTGATGTGGACTATGACGACGATAATGGTAGTTTCAGCGGTAGTTTCAAGGTGTATCAGGTGACTGGGAGAACTATTAAGTCCAAGACCTTTAACGTCAAGGGCGCATTGGTTGGAGATGTGGGCTATGGTATGGCTTATGGAGACGATTGTATTGGCTCATTTTCTGTTATGATAGGCTGAAGGTGTCCATTAAATGGCACTACTGCCATGTGAAGAAGCAGAACATGACACACTATGCTACAGGGCGGACTCATGGAAGTGTGCCGGAACGGACATGCTCTGCTACGGTAGTTGCTGCCGATGGTACGAGGAACTACGTACTTGCGAGCTACTTTATTTGAGGAGGGTATTTGTGAAGGATGAATCTCCAAATAAAGATGGTTTCAAGAGTGCGGTAACTGCGGCGGCTGTTATTGGAGCTTCCTCGGTAGGCGGGTATCTCTTGAAGAAGCTTGGTGGCATAGAGACTCCAGGCGTAAAGATATGTTCATTTAATCTCTGGAACTTGCAGTCGCATGTAGCAGGGAAGGACTCAGACCCCAAATTCCGTGCCCAGCGGATTAAGAAAGTTGCTGACCTTATAGCGCGAAATCTATTCAGCGTTGTTGTCTTGCAAGAAGTAAAGACACCTGATACGGTTAATGACATTTGTAGGCTGATTAACGAGAGCGCGGGTCTTGGACGATACAATGGCGTTCATTGCGCTGATGCATATGAACGGATATTTGGCGAGAATGGGTACAGCGGCAAGACTAACACAACATTAAAGCGAGCAGAGTTGGCTTTTATATGGGATTCACGAGTCTTCGAGCCGGCATCTGATGATTTCGCTAAAATCGTATACACAGGAATAGACAACAGTATCCATCACGTGTATGACGTGTTTTTTGCTTCTGTAGCGGCATTGTTTGTTGGGGGAATGCGATATTGGAATAAGAAGAAGGATGACAAGGATAAAATAAGACATGAAGCGGTCATTGACGAGAGTGCGCTTGCCGCAACAGGCTTAGCCATTGATGCGAACAATCATTCTGCGAGTAAAGTTGTCGAATGGAGTAAAGATGAAACCGAAGAATGGCTACGTCAGAATCTAAGGCCGCCATTCGTATTGCTTCTGAATTTTCGCAATGACAAAAATAAGCAATTGAGGCTGATCAATGTACATCTACAGTTCGGGCTAACATCCGTGGACGAAGAAGAACGACAGAAAGATGAAACACAGTCGGCTCTGAAGTTGCGCATACGGCAACAAGAAGTTAGACTCCTTACGCAAAATGATGAGAATATCTTTGATATTGTCAATTCGCAAAGGAGCGGTGGCCACGAGACGGCTTTAACAATAATAGCTGGCGATTTTAATCTAAGTGTTGCACAGGTGAAGGCTGATACAACGGGCAATCCGAATGTGCCCTTAGACATGATTGTCGCTCAAACGAAGAACAGCTCTATTTCGCTCAAGGCTGCGGCAGATACAGAAGAAAACAAGAAAGTGTTGTGTCCGACCGTAAATTCATACGATCACTTCTTGTTTAAGTCTGATGTCTGGAGTGCGGACAACGCGAAGGTTCTGGATTCGCCGGACCCTCTTAGCGATGATGGTTTTTATGCCGAAAAGGTTGTAAAAGGGAAAACAGTTTTGCATCCGATCTCGGATCATTTACCAGTCGTAATCACTTCAACAAAAATCTAATGAGGTAACTTATGAAGTTCTTTGATCGCTTAATGGGCAAGCAGAATGGTGATGAGATGTCAATTCGTGAGGCTATCTCGGTTGCCGCTACTGATTTCGGGAACGCTCGCCATGAGGCAGACAAGAAGACGATTGATTACCGAATGAAGATCGCTGCCGATAAAGATCATATTCGCCAAGATGCGGCAACAGAGGAAGATGATGAGAAGCGGAAAAAGGGTCTGCAAGCCGTCTATGCCTTGAACCTTTGCATGGTATCGTTGTCACAGATTGTTGATTACGCCGACATCAATGTTCTCAAACAAGAGTACGATTCTATCCTCAACAACCTCAACCTTGAGGTAATGCCAAAGGACGAGGCATTGCTTACTGCAATCAAGCAGATTCTTGATACTTGTCATTTTTACATTCTTCATCAGAAGGATAAAGACCTGCTCGCCAAGAAGCAAGAGTTGAGATTGAGCAATGCACTTGGCAAAGCAGTCTCTGGAGGAGTGTTTGCAATATTCTCAACTCCTAACCCTTGGGCGATAGCGGTCTCAGCCGCTACAATGGTAGGTGTAGCCGCTGTCCGCTACAAAACGGAACGCCGCAAGGCCATGTTGGAGAATGAAATCGAAGCGTGGGAACTTGAGAAGACGGCATTGGAGCAGCTACATAATCTCCGGCGTACACTTTTTGAGACGGCTTGGCGTCTCTCCAAGGAATATGGGTTTGCAGACAATTTGAGGCTTACTGAGGCCCAGATCAAGAACTACAACGAAATCCTAACTGATCCAGATCCTCAATCTCGGTTTGAGCGTCTTGCGCTTATCAAAAACAACTTTGGTGCATATCCGTTGTTCTGGTACTATCTTGGCCGCGCAGCGATGGAGGCGGCAGAATTGTTTTTGCCGAGTGATGAACGGCAAAGAAATCTCGGTTGTGGAGACGATGTCAATGTTGACGTGGTTGGAGCATTCCTCAACGTTGAAACTCGTGCGCTTGTAAATGATCCGAAATCGCATGATGAGGCGCTGTCTTTCTATCAGCTATATCGGGGCGAGGCGAAAGTCGCTTTCAATAAGTTTAAGCATTTCGATGATGATTCTGACACGGGCGTAAAACTAAAGAATCTACTTCGTGAGGATGTGGTTTCAGCATCGGCATGGCTTGATGCGTCTGATTTCTGCGAATCAAGTAAGGAAGAATTGCAGCATGTCGAGCGTGCATATGCTCTTGCTGGAACCAATGTTGAATTGCTCCAGACATGCGCTTTTCGATACCTAAAGCTGTATCATAACGCTATGGTAAGTAAGGATTCGTTGTCCAAGGACGATGCCAAGATATGTGTCGTTCGCGCAGAGGACTGCCTCCGTAAGTTGATAAGTGCTGATGTGCGAGCAGAACTCAACGGACGAGCGTTGGGGATGTTGTACCGAAGTGCCAATGATCATCTTGGTAAAACCTTCTTTGTTGATGACAATGAAGCAGAGCCCTTTGACGCGCATAAGCGATACATGCGAATGAAGGTTGCCCTATTATCGAAACACACCTTTGTGCCGATCTGGTTGCGCCCTTGGGATGCCCAGGAACTTGGGGTTGAATGGGGCAAATATTTGAACGGGGACGGATTGAAACGCTCGATAGCATGTTTTCTCGATGGCAGAATGAGAATACTATTGGGCAAGTTTTATGCGGCGCTTGATGCGGATATTGCCAACGGCGGGTGGAAGTGTCTGGCTGCTCTAAATAAGGAATTGGGAAATGACAAACCTGTAGCGCAGATGATTATTGAGAAAGACAAACCAGAGCTTAAGTTGGAAAATGATTTTTGGCGCGATGTTCATAGGCGATTCTGGTATTACAGCAGCGAGTACAAGTCCTCATATCTGTCAGATGCATATAAGAATACAATGCGGCAAATTATGCGTGATCCATTAAGTGCGGTAAAGCGTGGTGTAAAGCGCACGGTTCTCAACACAATCACATACGGCGCGTATGATGCATACCAGGTAATTAAGTACATCAAAGGGCAAGATGAAAAATCGGAAAAGACGAAATCCGAAATCAAGGTTTCACTGGAGGATTTGGTGAACTTCACGGTAGCGAGTGCCTTTGAGAAATTGGCGGAGTACGCAAAAGGGCCGGGTACGTTTGCTGGCTGCGCACGCGAGTCTTTTGAGGAATGTTTTAAGCTTGAGGCGGCGTTGTATAATCGCATCGCCAATTTCGTGGATAAATCTGAATCGGGGTGGTTCTTTAAAGACAATCCCGAAATCCCAGTATCTCAATATGCCGACGAGATTGAGGAAATCGAGGATGCTTTGCGGCAGTTCATTGTCGTGGCGAGTGTGGTGGCGGCAGATACCATCGTTAGTGAATTGGATTTTGGCAAGAATGCCGGAGGGGACGGAGATTCTTCGATGAGGACGGCGGTGGCCTACATCTGCGACGTAACAATGCCAAAGAATGCGGCTATTCCCCTTTGCGTTGCATTTGTTCAAAGCATCGAAAAGAAGGTGGCAGATTTGCGAATCGAAATCGCTCAAGGCAGACTGGATGGCAAATTCACCTTTCCTGCATACTGGTCATCTCTCCCAGATGGGGTGGCAAGGAGATAAATATGCACAAACGATATGGTATAACGTGGTATCTTGGTAATGTTAAAAAGTATGCAGACCAGGCCAACGAGATTGGCTTTATCTCTGTTAGTGTGGAACAAGAGGCAATTTCCGTGCTAACCAAAGAAGGTTGTGGAGTATGGTTTTCGTTTAGAGATGTTAATTCTGTCGAGAAACTTAATGAGGTTCTTTCGCGGCATCCTTTTGAAGAAGATATTCAAAAAGAAATTCTCCGTTTTTGCAGGGATGGCTTGATGGTGGGGATGCATACTGAACACCCGGATTACTGGTGCAAGTGAATAGAGTTGCGATGATTTCTTATACAACGCAATCGAATAAGGGGAATTGAAATGCCAAACTTCTACAGAAGCAGCGATGAACAGGTGATTGCGGGCGTGTGCGGGAATCGCGCGGCGGCTTGATGGCGGTGCATTGAGGGTTGGGATGACTGGCATGACTTGCGAGACTGGCGAGACAAGCGGGACGGGCGTAGGGACGCTGGGGACCGAAGCGACTTTCTCCCGTCACGCTCGTCGCTCCGGCCTCGCCGGTCATCCAGCTGCAAGTCCCGCCCGCCACACCAGTCTCGCTCGTCATCCTTCAAAAACAGAAGAAACACCATGATTCCAATTGTTGCAAAGCACGGTGGCTACCGCCGGACGCTTACGTTCGGCTATGTGTGTCTCATCTATCACGCGACCGAGGTCTTTTGCGAGCGGAATTTCTCCTACAGGAACGATCCGCTCGGTAAAACCGTCGGGCAGATGATTGGTGCGGCGCGTTCCGCCCGGCAGAACATCGTCGAGGGATCGTCTCGCGCCGGAACGTCCAAGGAAACAGAACTTCGGCTCTATGACGTCGCCAAAGGCTCTCTCGAAGAACTTGCCGGCGACTTTGAGGCTTTTCTGGCGGGGCGATCCGTTGCGCCGTGGGCAGCGTCCGATCTGGAGGCAATGCGCCTCAAAGCACTTAAGCTCGACCCCTACGACGGCGATCTTGGTGAGAATGCCCGGCATGACTTCGTGCAATATCTCATGGCGATGCGCAAGCGATTCGGCGATTTTCTTGAGGCGGAAGACCCTAATGTTGCGGCAAATTCGATACTGGTGGCAATCGACCGGGCGTGCGCATTGCTTGCGCGGCAGATAGCCGCCGTCGGTGAAGAGTTTCGCGAAACGGGCGGTTTCACGGAAAGGCTTTCCGCAGCGCGGTTGGAGAAGCGCGATGCGCAAATCATCGCCGATGGTGCTCCGAAGTGTCCTGAATGCGGGAGGCCCATGCGCAAGATGGTTGCAAAGAAAGGCCGCAACGCAGGCAATGCTTTCTGGAGTTGCACGGGCTATCCGAATTGCAAGGGGACGAGGAGTTTCAAGGGAT
This sequence comes from Kiritimatiellia bacterium, assembly GCA_017405115.1. The sequence continues at coordinate 35,182 of JAFRBA010000101.1, read as the reverse complement.
GACTGGCGGGACTTGCGAGACAAGCGGGACGGGCGTGGGGACGCTGGAGGCGGAAGCGACTTTCTCCCGTCACGCTCGTCGCTCCGGCCCTGCCGGTCATCCAGCTGCCAGTCCCGCCCGCCCCGCCAGTCTCGCCGGTCATTGCTTATGCTGATGATATTTTGCCCATCGGTGGTTGATTTATAGTCACACGATGCTTTGATTTGCTGGATATTGCACATATTTCGACTTTGGCATGGATATTGCTGATGTGCTGATGTATGTTTGACTACATCAAAGCATTGCTGATCCGGCCACGTTGCCCGAAGTGCGGGTGCTGGTCGATGAAACCGGTGAAGCGGATGCCGCCCTTCCCGACAGGGCGTGAACCGGGAGGCTACAAGTACGTCTGCCCCAAGTGCGGGACAGTCGTCGATTTGCCGCCGCACATCCTTTGGAGGCTGGCGCGATGAAGTGGGTGGACAAAGACAATGATTCGTTCATGCCCCTCATGGTGAACTACAGGAGAGTTCTGCCGAACGTGCTCCGGGCCAATATCGGGGGGATTGCTTTGAGTGCCATGAAATGGCTGTCGCTGGCTGCGTTGGCAATCTCGTTTGTCTTGGGATTTCTGATTGTCTCGAATAAGAACCGCTGTGACAGGCTGATGCGGTTCATTCGCGGCGATACCACTTTGGAATGGGAGGATCCCAATGATCCAACTCAATAGTGAACAGCAGTCGGCGCTTAACGCCATGATGGCGGGGCGCAACGTCTTTCTCACAGGGGAGGCGGGAACGGGAAAGTCCACGGTCTTGCGCGAGTTCAGGCGGCAATGCAACCGGGCGTGTGCCGTCCTGGCACCTACCGGCGTGGCTGCAATCAATGTCGGCGGCTCTACGATCCACAGCTTCTTCATGCTTAAGCCGGGGCTGATGACCGAGGATACGATAGACGAGATCGGGAGCGGAAAGAAACGTGCGGTCATACGGGCTACAAAGACGATCATCATCGATGAAATATCAATGGTGCGAAGCGACGTGTTCGCGGCAATAGACATCCGTCTGCGTTCCCTGGCTCGTGGCGGTAACAGGGAGAAGCCGTTTGGAGGAAAGCAGATGATACTTGTCGGGGACTTCTTCCAGTTGCCGCCTGTCGTGAAGACCGAGACCGAAAGCGAATTTCTCAAGCGCGAGTATGGCGGCGATTACGCCTTTCTGACGGGCTTGTGGGAACGCGCAGGTTTCCGCAGCGTGTTTCTCAAGACGATTCACCGCCAGAAAAGCGACACGAAGTTTCTCTCTGTTCTGAACAACATACGGAACGGCGAACTTGATGCACAGACCATTCAGGATGATGGCGGTGCCATGTTGTCGGCGGTCGAAGTGCTCAATCGCCATTGTCTTGACAAGCCTGACATGCCGTGCCAGCCGGTGAGCCTCTGCACGACGAACCGCGAAGCTCATGCCATAAACGCGATGGCAAGGGCGCGGCTGAAGGATGCTGGCGCGAAGTTCAACGCAGTCGTGTCAGGCAAGTTCCCCGAAGGCGATTTCCCAACGGAGGCGCAGCTTGAGCTCATGCCGGGTGCGCGTGTGATGCTGCTTTGCAACAAGCGGCTGCCGGACGGAAGTTTCGAGTACGTGAATGGCGACATGGGACAGGTTTTGGAACTCTCGCCAGGCACCAACACGCCGTGGGTGAAGATACGTCTGGACAGAGGGAACGAGGTAAAGGTCAGCTGCAACGAGTGGAAGAACTACACCTATGTCCTTGAAGAAGACCGGATGAGCGGCAAAAAGACGCTCCGCCAGAAGGAGGTGGGCAAGTTTGTGCAATTACCCATCCGCCTCGCGTATGCGATAACGATCCACAAGTCGCAGGGTTTGAGTCTCGATTATGTGGATCTGAAACTCGGCAGTGGATGCTTTACGCATGGGCATCTCTACACGGCGTTGTCGCGCTGCCGGACGCTGGAGGGATTGCGCCTTGACAGGACGGTGATGAAGGAGGATCTGATTCTTGACCCTGCTGTCGTGTCTTTCTACAAATCCTTGAACATGCCAAAGCCCAAATCCAATTCTGTGCCGATCAATGTCCCGCCGGAATACGAAGCGGCGATTCGCGCATATCTTGCCCAACTCCAGGGAAAGGAAACGCCATCCCGAGAGCCGCCGTCAATCCTTGACAAGAGTTCCGAATCGAGGAGCCTGCCGGTCAGCAACCAAGCCCAGATTGAAGAGTGCGTGGAAAGCCATATCGACATCAAGAAATTGATAATCGTCTATGGTGGACAGACAGGAGAGGAACGTTCAGAAGGTGCGACGATCAGGGATAACGGAAAAGGATTCAACAAGTTTGACGCTCCCGTATTGACACCTATCGCCGAAGACTACAAGAACCAAGGTTGGATCACGCGCAGCCAGTTTGAAGAAGTGTCACGCAGAATCCAGAAGTACCATGCGCAATGGGAAGGTCGCGTTTGAAGGGTAGCCGCTCGGAACGTCAAGATTGACGTCGATTGCCTCCGAAAAATGATATAATGTGCGCCATGAAACAGAATGGTTAACAATGACATCAAGAAGCGGGTGAAGCAGCGCGAGGATATGTTCTTGCGGCGGCTGTTCGGAATGCTTGCGAAGATGGCAAAAGCGGACGGCAAGGTCGATGCGTGGGAAACCCATGCCGCCGAGGGAGCGTTCGCCCGGTTTCCGCGAGCGGCGGCACGGCGCAAGTTCTGCGTCCGCGTGTTCAACGAGTCGAAGAGGAGTCGCATTTCGCTCTACAGGCAGGCGTGGGAGTTCTCCAATAAGTATGCGTCGGCGGCGGATTGCCTTGCCGTGTATGAACTCCTCTGGGACATCAGTTGCGCCACGGGGCTTCTGAAAGCCGTCCACAAGGATAACCTGAAAGGCATCTGCAAGTACCTGAATCTACCGGAAGCCTACTTCAACATCTACTTCCGCAAGCGTTCCGGGACATTCCGCGAATGGACGTACAGCGACCAGAAGGCGCAAGAAGAAACACATCGCTCAAAGCGCAAGGAGACGCACGAGCGGACAAGGCGCGAACCGCCGCCCCGCCCAAAGACAGCGTTGCAGAAGGCATACGAGCTGATCGGTTGCGCCAGCACCGCCGACGATGCCTCCGTCCGCCGCGCCTACCGCCTCGCGGCCAAGAAGTGCCACCCGGACATCCTCCGCGCCTCCGGCGCGTCTGAGGGGCGTGTCGCGGCGGCTACGGATCAGATGGCGCGGATCAACGATGCCTGGGACACGATCCGCAAGGCAAGAGGCTTATAATCAGTCCGTATGCCAGTGCATAATTCATATTGACGGTTATATTCGTGCTATCGGACTTTGCAAAGTCCGATAGCATTCCATGGCATAATTGTGATACAATATGCACCATGAATGAACCGCTACGTCCAACTGTCTGGAGAACTGTTAGGGCTCTTGCGAACGTCAACAGGCTTCGCTTCCTTGAAGCTGTCTTTCGCTCAAAAGGGAAGAAAGGAGTTACGGAGCTGGCGAGCGAACTAGATCTCGCGGTGCCTACGGCAAGCATATATCTGCGGGCATTGAATGCCCGTGGACTCATTTCGGCAAGGCGATACTCATCTTTCGTGTTTTATGGCGACGGGCAAGACAGATCATTACCCGAGGCGAGGATTCTGCAGCAGGCGTTTGCGGAGTTGTTTGCCTCGAGAAAAGTGATGGAAAAGAATTGGCCCATGGAAGTCCTTCCGACATTATTGGCATATTCGTACGAGCGACGAATAAGAATCATTGTCTGCGTGTCGGAGCGCGGCGGTTGCAGGTTTGCTGATCTGGCATCGACAACCGGAATCCCGACAATGAGCCTTTCAAGGCATCTGCGGACAATGCGGGATGCAAATGTGGTAGAATTAGACTCAGATGGCAAATATCGCATTTGCCAACCAAGAAGCAACTTGGAACAGGCTCTTCTTTCCCTCGCGACGGGTAGTATTTCACCCGATAAGTCCCTATCGGACTTTGTAAAGTCCGATAGGATATGACATTCGCCTTATTGTTCATATATTGACCATGTGGTGTCTGTTTTGTGGCCACATGGTAGGGACGGCACTCCGACAACTGAACGTTTGCCGTTGTCTAGATTAGTTGGCACAGATATTGCTACAAAGTTGGTGTATGGTTGATTACATCGAAGCAAAGAAAGTATGGCGTAATGAAGTGGGTGGATGACCTGAAAGCGTCTCCGGCGGCGTTCAAGGATTGGGGGCGTGTGCTTACAATCATCGGCTGTGTCATGGCCGGATCGCTTGTTGTTATCGCCCTTGAGCTGTTCGTAATTTGTCTAAGAATCTGAAAACAAAGGAGAAACTAAAATGAGTAATCAGTTTGAATTCGAGTCGGCATATTACCTTGCTGACGTCACGCAATATGTGTCGCAGGATGGGCGGCATTATGTCGTGGGGCCGATATGGGAGTGCGTGAGACAGATCGGTGGAGAGCGGTGCTCCCCTGTCGTTGTTTGCGGGAAGGGGATGGAAGGTTGCGTGTACTGGTGCCGCGAGATTTTGCACGGCTCAAGCGGCAACTTCGAGATGGAGTCGCAGAACGGTGACTTTCGCCTCGCCGACAACGCGTTCTGCCATTCGGACGAGACGGCACCAGTCGCATGCGCCGAATTCGTCTCTGGTGGAAGCACAAATCAAATTGCATTGGAAAGGCTTGGAGAAGGCATTGCCACAAGAGCGGACTAACTGGAATGCCCCAAAAATGGTATAATGTGCGCCATGAAAAAGAGTTGTGACGATTCCATTGATAGGCGCTTGAGGCAGCGCGAGGACATGTTCCCGCGTTGGCCCGTGGGGTTGTTGGCGGTGATGGCCCTGCGGCTGACGGCTGGGACGGCTCCGCTGATCGTCAACGAGCCGGCCGAGCACTTCTTCGTAGTGAACGCCAAGTCCATCGTCACCAAGACGGAGGGCAAGGCCAATGCGTTTTCGAACCTATGGGACTTTCGGTTCCCGCCGGAGGTTGACTGCACGGAACGGGGCGTGGAACGGTATGTCGACGCCCTGGCCGGCGGCAACCTGACGCATCTGTTCGTAAACGTCAACTACCAGCGTTCGTTCTGGCCCTCGAAGGTGGTTGAGCCGATATGGGCCTCGCTGGACGAGCCGGGAAGCCAGAAGCAGCCGTTCATACGGAATCTCAAGGAAGCCTTCGAGCGCGGGTTTGACGTCTATGCAGTCATGATCCGCCGATGCCGACAGAGGGGGGTGAGCCCCTGGCTCTCCTTCCGGATGAACGACATCCACGGCACGCAGACGGCGTCCGATCCCATGATCAGCACGTTCTGGAAGGAGCACCCCGAGTATCACATCAGCAAAGAAGGGGGGTGGCATAACGGGCTTGACTATGCGCAGAAGCCGGTCCGCGACCGCATGGCCGCGTACATCCGCGAGTCGCTTGAGCGCTATGACGTCGACGGCGTCGAACTCGACATGATTCGCTTTCCGTATTATTTCCGCGCGGGAACGGAACGCGAGAACGCGCCGATACTGACGGCTTTTGTCCGTGGAATCCGCGAAGCATGCAGCGATGCGGCCAGGCGCCGGGGGCATCCGGTGGGGATCTCGGTGCGTTTTCTGCCGGATCCGGAGCAGGCGCGGAAGATGGGCGCCGACGTCGACGTCTGGGCGCGGGAGGGGCTTGTCGACATGGTTGTCGCCTGCAACATGTACGGGTCGATCGAGTATGAATACCACATGGAGGCCTGGCGCAAGCTGCTTGGAGGCAGGGCGCGGTTCATAGCCGGCACGGACAACGGCATCGTCGAGAACGGCGCGCGCCGAATCCTGAGCCTCGGCGAGTATCGGCATTGGATAGACCTAATGCGCAAGGGCGGTGCCGACGGCATCTACTTCTTCAACTTCCCCCTGCGGCCGTACCGCGACGAGGCATGGCGCGGCATCCTCGGGGAGAACGTCCCCGCAGAAGAATAAGCGGGCACTTGCTAAAAGACGAGTTTCGGGAGGAAGATAATCATTCCGACTATCACCGCCCCGACTGCCGCCGCCAGCACCGCTCCGGCGGCGCAGTCCTTCGCCTTCTTTGCAAGGGGGTGGATCTCCGGAGAGGCCAGGTCAACCACGGCCTCGATCGCCGTGTTCGCGCACTCAAGCGAAATCACGGCGGCGCAGCAGATGGCCGTCGCCACCCATTCCCACTTCTCAAGGCCAGTCCATATCCCAAGCGCAACCACCAGGACGGTGGCAAGGAGATGGAAGTGCATGGAGCGCTCGTGCCTCGCCGCGTCAAGAAAGCCTGACACGGCGTAAATCAATGACTTGAACACGCTTGTTCTTTTCATGTCGCGGTCTCCCTGGAGTCCAACTTGGTTTCCCCGCCGGTTATCATATCATTCCCCGTTGCCGCCGTCAACAATGCCGTCGAAGGCTCGTTGTACCATTCGTTCAGCCTCGCGTTGAATTCAAGGCGCGTGAGCTTTGCCCATTCCTTCGCGCGGTCGGTGATGTCTTCGACGTGCATCGTCACGCGGCGGCGGCGGACGAACGGCGACCAGAAGAACCACAGGAATATGCTCTTGACGAATGTCGGCACAAACGGAGGCGACGCCGTGCGCCCCGCGCGGCTCCAGATCGAGCCCCAAAGGCCCCGTGTCCTCACGCCTATTACGCGGACCTGCGCGGCCGCGGAGGAGCCGCCCGCAATCTCCCTGCAAATGTTGTATGCGAGCTGGCGCGTGCCGACGTCTTCTCTGTCCGGCTCGGTCTGGATGTGTCCGGAAGGGTAGAAGATCACGTTGCCGCCGCCGACGAGCGTGTCCATTATGATGCCGCTCAACCCGCGCGCAATCGAAGCGCCTTTCGCCGTGCGGTGCTTGCGCAGGTCCGGCACGGCAACTGTGCCAAGCGCCCTCAGGACATGCGGGGCGACGATTCCGGCGTTGAAGAACGACTCGTCACAGAGCGGCTTAAGTGGCGTCTTCCAGAATTCAGCCGTGACAAGCATCGGGTCTACCATCGCGGGGTGGTTGGGCAGGACCAAATAGGCTGTCTGGCGGCGATCAGCTTCTTGACGCGAGACTTTAGACGCGAGACGCGAATGTCCCTCTCGCCTCTCGTCTATCGTCTCATGCCCAATTATCGCCTCCATTCCCTCGACCTTGACATTGTAGCGCCTGGCGAATATCCATCGGCCGACGAACAGCAGAACCGGGCGATAGTTGAACGCGAAGAGAAACGGCGCGACAGCAAACGCAATCGCGAGAAGAAGCAGAAAGGCCCTTGGCCCGAAGGCCCAGCTGACGAGCGCATAGCATCCGCTCGCCGCGAGCATGAAGAGAAACGACACCTGGTTGAAGTACGCGAGCACAGTGTTCAGCTTCGGGCCCTTCACGACCTTCTGCATCTCCGTGTCGAACGGCAGCTTGAAGAAGCCGAGGTCGAAGGCGAGCGCGGCCAGTACGGCTCCGAACCACTTCGGCGGCAGCGGCGCGAAATAGAGGACCGCGAGAAGCGCTGCGGCGATCCAGCCCGTCAGGAGCGTTGCGCCGAGAAGGAAGCGCCGACGGTCGACGAATCCGGCGACGACCTGCCCAGCGACGATGCCAACCGCCGCGCCGCAGAGCAGCATGCCCGTGCGCGTCGCGTCAAGGCCAAGCCCCGTTTCCGACTTGCCGTAGACCAAGAGCCCCATCTGGAGCATTGCCGCCGCCCACCAGAAGACGGAGAGCGTGAAGACGACGGCGTTCAGCCCCTCGTAGCGCCCGGACATTCGATATGCGCGGCGGATGTATCGAACCGGGTTTATGGCGTGGAGCGAGCGGTTGAGCTCTTCCCTGGCGCGAATGGTATAGCTCGCAAGAAGGCCAAGGGCCGCAAAGCCCACAAGGGCGTAATACGACAGGTGCCAGTCCTGGTGCCCGATTTCCAGATCGGACACAACCGCCCCCGCCACTGTGCCCGTCAGGACGCCAAGGAACGACACGCCCTCCATGCCGCCCATGCCGGTTGAAATGCGGCCTTCGCCGCCGATGTCGCGGACGAGCGCGTACTTCGCCGGGGAGTAGAGTGAGCTTTGGAGGCCCATCAGCAGAACCGCGCCGATGACGAGCCAAGGCGATTCCAGCAGAAAGCCGGCAATGGCGACTGCCATTATCGGCAGCTCAGCCCATTTGGCGAGGCGGACTATCCTCTTCTTCTCCCAGACGGCAGTCAGCCGGTCGGCAAGCGGCGAGCAGAGGATGTAGGGCAGCACAAGCGCCCCTGCCGTCACACCCATCGCGATCGACTTGACGCGCTCGTCGGAGATCCACCCGATGACGGTGAAGCTTGCCAGCGTCTTCAGGAAGTTGTCGTTCAGCGTCCCGAAGAAGTTTGTCGTGAACAGCGGGATAAATGAGTTTTTCATTGCTTGTTCCTTTTACTGGCGGGCGCTGAGGCCCGCCGCCCCGACCTGATTGGGGGTGCGAGCCTCCGCCCCCGCATTGTCAGCAAAGTCCCTGATCAACTTGATGTAGGTCTCGCCGCCTAGGTCGTCAGGAAGCGAGTTGTGTTCACCCTCCTCAACAGACACAAAGCGTTTCGGCTCGTTGGCAAGATTGAAAAGCGCCTGTCCCTGGGAGAAGGGAACGACTCGGTCGCCCGTTCCATGAATCATCAAGACTCGGCACTTCACGTTTCTAATGCGTTTCAGGTTCGGGAACGGATCAATCGGCAGAATCCTAACGCGCGTCACCACGCGCGGCGCAGAGAGGAACGGCGCCTCAAGGATAAGCCCGTCACAAGGTCGTGTCGCCGCAAGTTCCGTCGCAGGACCAGTGCCGATCGAGAATCCGTCTACGATGATGTCGTCCGGCTTGAATCCGCGCTTCTCGACGAGCCAGTCGTAGAGTCGGTGGACGTTCCTGTAGCAACCTTCTTCGTTAGGCAAGCCGTCGGACAGCCCGTAGCCTGGATAATCGACTGCTGCGACTGTATAGCCGTTACCGGCGAGTTCCCACAGTTTCCAGAGCGTTCCCACACAGTCTTCCGCGTTGCCGTGGCAGCGGATAATCGCCTTCTTCCCGTGCTCCGGTCCAAGGACAATCGCCGCGATCTTTACGCCATTTGTCCCGATGTCAACATAACCGGGCGTCTTTTCGCCATATCCGCCTCTCACTGGATGGAACATCAGAAAGTTGAGGCAGAAAGTTCCAATCGCAAAGGCAAGCACTGCGACAATGGCGGTTATGCGCAATGCGGACAAAAATGCTTTCTTAATCATCATGGCCCTCCTTGACGGCCGAGAGGATTGGCTGGCCGTTTATCTCAATGTCAGTGAGAACGATCTCTCCGTCTAGCACGCGGTACACGGCGACGGCGGAGGCCGTGCGCTTGCGGAGAAGCTTCTCTGCCACCGGCGCGATCTTCTCGTTCACGAAAAGCCTGTCGGGAAACGACACGACGGCCTTCCTGCCCGACTTATTGCGCCGCTTCCAGAATTCCTCATTCGATTCATTCTTCTTTTGGGCATTCCATTCGAGCAGATAGCCAAAACTGGCTGATTCGCACTTAGCCCAGAGTCCGTTGCCGTCCGGTTCCTTCGCAACGGCTTCGACGCGGTATATTCCGTTGCTTCCGGGGATCTCGGCAAGCTTGGCGAAGACGTCTTTGTGATGCGCATACTCGTCCAGCTCCTCCACGCGGAAGAGAATGTTCGTGCACTCCTCGCTCACAGTCATGCCGAGATAGCGTCCGCGAAGCGGATCGTATGGATCGTACGCCTGGCATTTGATCCGAACCTCTGTTCCGTTCAGCACAATTCGCTCGTAGCGCCAGACAAGCCAGCCGATGGCGGCGATCTGGACCGCAAGCGCCGCCGCAACGGCGGCAAAACCCCTGTTGATCTTCATCACATTGCCCTCCTTTTCTTTGCGCGCACGAGGAACACGTTCAAGGCGCCCAGGAGAACGCCCGACGCGATCAGGACGAAGCCCTTGACCGTGAAGTCTGCCTGGCTTTCGAAGAACTTAACGAGAATCAGCCACAAGAGTAGCGCGAGCCCTATGTTCGTGAGAAATATTCTCATTCTTGTTATGCCCCACACTGCAACAGCTATGGCGAGCACAAGCGCGAGCATATACAATCCAAACTCAAGGAATGGAGTTGGGAAGCCTGCGCATATCGCGACGACGACGGCGATTTCCGTCCAGGCTGGCAGCTTCCAGAGCTTGGCGGCTCCAAGCACCGCCGCGGCGAAGATCCAGAACACAAGGACGCAACCCTGTGACATGTCGAAGCATCTGCAGACGACAAGGCCGGCACCGAACGAATAGGCAAGACCGGTCCCGATCTGCCCTATCACCAGCGACGCGCGGGAAGGATTGCTGCGGATGAACGCCACATACGCAGGCAAGGACGCCGCCATCATAAGCAACGCCTTTGCCGCGATTGTTGCTTCTTTGGCATTCCACCATCCTTTCATGGACGAAAACGCCCAGACGATGGGCAGGACCGGCCATGCAATAATCGCGCCGACCGAGCGTGTCGTCCAGACAACCGGGAGCGTCAGCGCCGCGACAAAGAGCACAAGCCCCGGAACCGATCCTCCGACCTGGTACGTCTGCGCGACCAGGCACGACGCTGCTACGACCGAAATGAACCAGAGTATTCCAAGCGGCTCCCAGAGCGCCATCGACCGCCAGCCCTTCGACTTCGCGACAAGCGCGACCGCTCCGCAGGCGGCGACGGGCGCAACGGAAACAATCGCGCGCATTCCGCGGCCGAGGCAGTCCCAGTTCGCGGCGAATATCGCGATTATGCCGAGCCCGGTCAGCAGCGCGCCGAACGCACCTGCGACGACCGCACCCCAGCCGATCCGCGACTCGTTCACCGGATAGCGCGTCAGGAGCGCGTCTGCCGTCGCCGCATCCACGGCGCCTTCGGATCGCCACTTGGCGATCTCGCCTCTCAGCCATTCTTCTTTCTTCATCTTGTTCTCCTTGCCTGTAAGTTCTTTTGGAAACAACCTGAACAACTTGTAAAAACAACATCTTCTTTCTCGCCGCGCATGGGGCCTTGCGGCACCACTCTAGCGACTGCCTTCGGCAGCGACCTTCGGTCGGTGGATACGCTTCGCAGTTCGCGCGCACCCGCTTGCGCCCCTGCTTCGCAAGGCTCCTCGCTTCGCTCGTCGGGGAACCTGACGGCTTCGCCGCAGATGCATCTTGCGCTCACCCAACCTGATCGCTTCGCGGCAGGCGTATTCCCGCGCGGCGATCTTGAAGCCGGGCGCGGTTGCGCCCGGAAGGCAAGAGTTGTTTTTATCGGTTGCCATGGTTGTTTCATTGCCTTAGTATGGGAATGAAGAGCACATCGACCTTCTTGCCCTCCTCGGGATCGTTCTCGTAGCGGAAGAAGCGCCAGAGGAACGATGTCTTCGCGTATCCGTTTGTCTTGGAGTCGTAGGTGAAGCCCGGGAAGACGTCGAGCGACACGTCTCCGTTCGCACGCTCCCAGTCCCAGAGTTTCCACAGGACGCGGTGCCTTGCGTGGCTCTCGCCCTTCATCCTGTCGGCGCTGTGCTCGTGGTTGTAGAGGATGCCGAGGAGCGCCGACCAGGCCTTCTCCGTGTCACCGATCTTCTCGCGAGTCGAAAGGTCGAATCCAACCTTCCTCTCGCCTTCGTACCTAAATGCAAAGACATTGCCAAACTCGTGGCGCTGCGAGACTTGATAGGCGTTATCCTTGCCGCCCGAGAGAGTTCCTGATATCGACCTGTCGTTGTCCGAGATCAGCAGATGCGTTCTATTGTCCGTAGCGTAAAACGAAGTCGCCTTCGTCCTTGGCCCGACTTTTTTCTCATACCTGCGTTCCTTGGCATTCCACACATTGTTCGTCGCAATCACAGTCCAGGTCTTTATGTCTCCAGGGAGCTTGGCGGCATCAATGATTGCAAGCGTTTCGTCGAAGTCCGAGTCCTTCTTCTTGCTGTACACCGGAAAGAGCCACCCACCCTCCTTTGTGCCGGAGTGGATTCCCGCAAGCCCTGCGGCAAAATACATGTTTGTGCGCGCGCCCAGGTTCTCGTATCCGAAGGGAATCGAGAGAAATGCCTTGTCGCTGTGGTAGAAGAGCGGTGCCGCCCACTGGCTTCTGTGCGAGCCATCGAAGTTCGAGGTGCCTCCGACAAGCCCCGCGAGCGCGAGCCATGTGTAGTCGCGCGAGCTTGAGGACCATGACGCGCCGGAGAGAAGCGGCACGGACACGAATCCCCTCGAGCCTTTCTTCTCGTCGTCCCAGTACGAAAACGGAATCGTGTGAAATCCCGAGGCGGAGCGCGCGTATAGCGGGACAAGCCAGTCCGTGTCGCCTGCCTTGCCGTAGAGCGGGGTCACAAGCAAGTCCTCGTCGCTGTAGAAAAGCGGGAAGAGCCAGCTGCTGCGCGGATTGCTCCCGTAGAGAAGCGTATAGAGGCTTTCGCGGTTCTTGTAGAACAACGGGAAAACCCAGCTCGCCCCGCCCGTCTCGTCGTTCCACACGTGTCCGCCAAGTCCGGCGAACAAGTATAGAAGCCTGTCGCCCGTGGCCCTGTCGCGGCTATAGCCAGAGAGGATCGGAAAAGAAAAGGCGCCGTCGATCTCGCCGTCGCTGCCGCGCATCTGGCAGTAGGGGAGCGAAGCGAATGCATCCTTGTCCTGCCAGTATAGCGGAACGATCCAGTTCGCATCGCCCGACTTGCCGCCTAGAGGCGTCACTAACACATCCTTCTTCTTGTCTTGGTAATAAAAGGGAAGCGCCCACGACGCACTGCACTCGCCGCCGATGTCGGAATCCCATCCCGTCAAGCCAAGCATAACGCGGGTCTTTGTCGTGCTGTCCTGTTCAAATCGGGAATATGGCAGAGAGAAGAAACTGCCGCGCTTCCAGAAATAGAAAGGCAGAAAGCGATGGTCCAGGAACCTTCCGTTTTCCGTGCTGCATCCCGCAAGGCCGCAGAGTGCCCAGAAGTTGCCTGAATCTTGGCTGTGGTTATAATAGTATATCGGGAACAGCGTGTTGAACATGCTCTCGCCGTCCTGCTTCGCCCAGAAAAGCGGGAAGGCGCAGAATGCATTGTCGTTCCAGAAGAACGGAAGAACACCATTGAACTCGTTAATCCACCACACTTCCGGGAACAGGCAGAAGTACGGGTCGCCGCCGCGGTCTCTGCCCCAGAAGAGCGGGAAGAGGCGATAGTCGTCGTCATTCGTGTCGAACTGTCCCATCGGCCAGAAGAGGTTGTACTCGTCGTAGACGCCGCTGCCGCGCTGCTTGTACTGCGAGTATACGGGCCTGAACGCCAGATGGTCGTTGCCCCACGAGACGAGCGGCCACGCAATCGACCCCACCGGCTCGCGCCAGTAGGCGAGCGGCCACAGGTTCACGCGGTCCTCGACGGCCCCGGTGAACTCCACCTCGCCGCCGCAGTAGAGCGGCGTTGATGAAAACTCCTTCATCGCGCAGCCTGCAAGCAGCAGGAGCGCAAATGCTAGCATGGTGCTTTTCATCGCTTCCTCCTTTCGTTAGAGAGCCGCGGCCTTTTCGGCGACATCGGCGTTTACAGCCTGCCTGCCGATCTCAACGAGGCGCGTGACGTTGCGGAAGTCCAGTGCGAGGACGTCGCCCACTTCCGGACGAATCAGCAGGTCGGGCTTGTGTTCGGCAAGTACGCGTCGAGTCATTTCGCAGTTGAATATTGTTATGGTGTTCATCAGGACGTCGAAGATGTTCACCTTGGCAAACGGCTTTGCGCTTCCGGCCGCGTTCGGCGGGTTGATGTCGACGGCGATGACCTTGTCGGCCCCCATTGCCCGGCAGGCGTCGATTGGAATCGGGTCGACAAGCTGCCCGTCGATCAAGATGCGGCCATCCCTTTCTACGGGACGGAACACGCCGGGAATCGACATCGACGCGCGCACAGCTGAAATAAGGTCGCCGTCACGCATTACGATTCCTTCGCCCGTGTTGAGATCCGTCGCGACGGCGGCAAAGCGCGTCGAAAGCCCGTCAAACGCCTTTGCGCCGACAAGTTCTGCGAGAAGCTTCTCGACGCGCGTTCCCTTCGTGAGCGCCTTGGAAGTGAACTGGGTCTCCATGAAAAGCTTCGGGAGCTTCTTCCAGTCCGACTCCGCGCACCACTTAAGCGCCTCTTCGACTCTCCCTGCAGCGATTATCGCGCCGGCAATCGCGCCGATGGAGGTTCCAGCGATGCAATGGAGCTCGACGCCCAGCTCCACGAGCCTCTGCCACACGCCGAGGTGCGCGATGCCTCGCGCGCCGCCGCCACCCAGCGCCAACCCGATTCTACTTTTCATTGGCATCTCCTTTCGCCAGAATGCTGTTTTACGTGTTCGAGATAGAAAGGTGCGTAGTGCGCCGCGAGCGAGCGGAAAAGGCCGACCTTGGCCCATAGCCCGGCGACAGGCGCGGACGCAACCGTCTCCGGCGACACGAAGCCAACGCGGCAGTTGGCGAGCGGAGCCGCCACGCCGACAGCGCCAAGGGCGGCGGATCTTTCCCCGCCGAATGGACGATACCCGAATTTCAACATCGTGTCCCGCTCGTTGCACACGATTTCCGCCGGCTCGACAGCGGCGGCGGCGAAGTCGGCGATGTCGGCGTCGTCGGACGGGATCGCGGCGGCCATGACAACGGCCCTCTGCACTTTCACGCCGCGCCGCCCCAGACGAGCCAGTGCGCGAACGACGATTCGCCCGCCTAGCGAATGGCCGACGAGCGTGAGCCGTCCGCGCTCCTCGGCGGGAAGCGCGACCAGCTCGTCGGCAAGCCGCTCCGCCGCGGCATCCGCGTTCCCGCGCGCCTTTCGCCAGGCGCAGTTGCCGTCCCAGTCGTATGCGGAGACTTCCGCCTCGGGAAAGGCCATCTCGACGAACCTCAGCGCTTCGTCTTCGCCGCGTGCGCATCTGTGCCAGCCGGGGACGTACACGACCTGCTCCTGCGGCAACCCCGCAAGAGACAGCAACGCGAGCGATATGGACAGGTTGTTCATCTACTCCTCCTCGAAGGCTGACTTGAACTTGAGGTAGAGGAACGCGCCCGCGATTAGCAGCACGCCGACCGCCGCGAACACGCCTACGCGGCCAGGCGTGGCGAGCGATGCGGTGTCGAAGAGAAGCAGCTTCACCACCGCTCCAACAAGAATCCCGAGGCCGGAAAGCCGCGCCACGCGCAAACGGCGGACGATGCCGGCCGCAAGCAGCGCAGACGCCGCCACCGCCCACACGATTGTGACGAACCCGCCGCGCAGGGAAGGAAGGAACTCGCTGCCGAAGAAATGGCTCTCGGCCGTCAGAACCAGGAACGCCATGCTGCTCGCCGTCGCGAACGCCGGCGCACGCAGCTTCTCCAGCCACGCCCCGGGTGCGCTAAGGCGCCATCCGACAAAAGCAACGAGAGCAGGCACAGGCCACAGGTACTGGATACGGTCGACAAGGTCTCTCGCATAGCCGTGTACGCTCGTTGAAGAGGTGAATGCAAAGACTGCGAACGCCACAAGCGAAAGCAGTACAGTGCAGATTATCGAAAGGACCTGCAGCGTCTTCTCGCGGCTCCGGACGCCAAGTTCGGCGAGAAGGGCTGCGAAGACGCAAAAGAGGAACATGGCCGTGGCGCCGTCGATCCCCCACCAGTCGGCGCACGCCGTGCCAAGCGCAAACACGGCGCAGATGCAGGAGAACACAAGGAGAACAGGCGTTCCGCCCCAGTCGCGGCGACGGCTTGCGACTGCAAGCGCGGCAAATGCCGTGGCGCAGCCTAGATGGTGAATCGCCAAGGCCCCATTCCAATCGCAATGCCTGTTGACAATCGCCCCTGTCGTGCAGAGGAAGAAGATCGCCGCAATCGCCGCGGCAATCCAGTAAAGCGCACGTTCCGCTTTGTCGCATTTTGCAACGCCATGAATCGTCATCGCAATGAAGAGCGCGAACTCAATCGAATGGAAAAGGTAGGACACCAGTCCGTCGCAGTAAACATATGGACTGCACTTCGCGTTGGAGAACAGCGCAGACACCGCAATTGCCGCAAAGGCATAGGGCGTCCATCCGCGGAAGTACGCGACGATGCATGCGCCAAGCGACAGGACAAGCAGATAGGCGTGAAGCTGAACGTCGTGGCTGGCGAAGCTGCATATCGTCGGGACGAGGAATCCGCCGGCCAGGGCGAGGCAGGCGATCATGAGCGACCTGAGGCGCACGGAGAGAACGCCCGCAGCCGAAGTCGCGGCAAAAAGCCCGGCGAAGGCGAAATACCCGGAAGCGACCACCGGCGGCTTGAAGAATCGGTGCCCGAGTCCGAACGACAGGTACACGGCGACGAGTCCGACCGCCGCGCACACCTCGCCCAGGATCGCGTACCGCTCGCTCTTCAGCTTGAGCCATGTGCCGAAGGCCGTTCCCGCGGCCCCCCACGCCATCATGCCGTAGACGCGCTGCGCGGGGCCGATCCATCCCTTGTCTATCGCAAGCATCAGGAAGTAGGCGATTGCGCCGACGAGCAGCACCGCCCCGACGCGCGTGAGCCAGCGAGTCGCGACGGCGAACTCGCGCGACATTCCCGTCGGGGCGAATTCTCCGCGCACGCAGAACCAGTCCTCGACCTTCTCCCAGAAACGGTCCATGGCCGTCGGTTTGCCGTCGCCTGCGGGCAGGGCGGGTTTCAGGACCGGCGCCGCGGGCGGCTTCGCCTTGGGCGCCGGCATTGGCACCGGCGCCGGCTTGGGCGGGGGCAGCATCGACTTGACCTCGCGCCTGATCTCCTCGAGCTGGGAGAGTATCCTGTTGAGCTTGACTTCGTCTTGCATTACCGAACCTCCTTTTGTGAACCAAGGGACAGAAAAACCTGGTCGCAGATGTGGTCGCTGACGCGCTTTGCCCAGGCGCGGGCCTTCGCGCCCCGGGGGCGAAACGCCTTGTGCCATTCAACGTCGGCGAGGGCGTAGACGGAGACCTGCGCCCAGACGGACGAACACCAGAGGTCGAGCCTCTCGGAGTCCTTGACCTTGCGGGAGAGAAGGGCTCTGAGCCCTTCGTAGACCGGCTTGCCGAAGGCGTCGCTGAACTCCCTGTGGAACTTCGTGGGGCGAGTCACCTCGTGGCGGAAGAGCGCCGCGCAGAGCTTCTGTGCGCGCTCGGTCGGAATCGTCATGAAGAGCATGTCGTCGACCCACTCGCGGACGGCGTCGCGCCAGCTCGCGTCGTCCGTGACTCCGTCAGCAAGAGCAGCGAGCGGCGCGCCGAGGTCTCCGAAGAGCCGCTTGGCGACGATGCGGTAGAGCGCGTCCTTCGAGCCGAAGTACCGGCTCAGGAGGGCGGAGTTCACGCCCGCCCGCCTGCATATCTCGCGCGCCGAGGCGAGCTCGAATCCCTTTTCGGCGAACTCGCCCTCGGCGGCCGCGATGATCGCCTCGCGCGTTTCGACGCCGTCGGCCCGCGCCTTTCTGCTCTTCTTCGTTTGCCTGTCAGACATGCCGCAATCTCCTTTTATGGTAATCACGCGATTACTTTACCATAAAATGGGCCGTCTTGTCAATGGGGGTAGACCCTCATAGAGATGGGTCCGAGAAGGCTGTCCCTCCGCTGCCTGTTACCTTGTGGCCAGTGGAAAGTCACTCACCTGCTTATGGCCTGACTTCGGCGGTAGTCTCTCATCGTCATCCCGTGGACGCGCTTGAAGATGCGCTCGAGCTGATTTTGAGAGACATATCCGACGAGGCCGGGGATTTCGCCGATTTGTATCGATTCGTCCGCCAAGGCTCGTTGCGCCAGCTCTATGCGGACATCCTGAAGTTCTTCGCCAATAGTCTTTCCCGTGGCGGCCTTGAATGCAAGCTCTACGCCTCGCCTCTGCCGCCCAGTCTCGCGAATGACGTCGGTCGCAGATATTCCGGATGCTGCACGTATGCGAATGAACTCCCGCATCTGTGTGACAAGTGCGTCTGGCTTCAGCTGAAGGCGGGTGCTTGATCTCTCCGCGACGCCGAGGTCGCCGTAATAGGCAGCGGATCGCTGCGCCGATCGTGGGTTGTTGATTCGTTTTTCGAGCAGGGCGCATCCAAGGGTGCCGCCATGGAAGAAGTCTGGCATGATGCTGGAGAGCGTGACGGGTGCATTTTCGCAACTGTCCTCGTCGTTGTCTGCGCCGAGAATTGCAAGGTCATCTGGGACTTGCAGCTCTGCTGCCAGGGCGGCGGCTAGGACGCTTTCGGCCGTCTTGTCGTTTGCCGCGAAGATGGCGCAGGGAAGGGTGAGTCCCTTGATCCAGCGCATGAGATTCATCTGCTCAGCAATGGGATTGTTGACAGAGCGCACGGCGTCGCAAACGGAGCATTTGAATCCAAACCGGGAGACGACGCGCATGAAGCTTTCTCCGCGTATCCGTGACCAGGGTGCGTCTGTCGGGTCGCCGACGAACGCATAGTGCCGTCCGGCGAGTTTCAGCAGTTCATGTGCGGCTAGGTTGCCGGTTTCCTTGGAGTCGTGGCGGATGGTCCAGGTTTCGCCAATGGTGTTTTGTGGGCTGATGTGGACACAGACGCTGTGCTTTGGAAACAAGTCTGGGGTCAGGTAATAGCTCAGAAACCCTGCCGGATGCCATTCTTTGAGCAATTCGCGGATGCTGGCTGTCGTGTGGGCAAGTTCAATTGTTCGAACGGCCCATCCGCGTTCTCGCGCGGCATATGCAATGCCTTTCATCACGGATCGGAAACCGATTGTCGAGTGATTTGTGAAGACGCAGATGGATGTTTCTTTTGGGTGCATGTCGGTATTATACCAAATATTAATTCGCAAAAGGGTGAAAACTAAAGATGCAAAAAGGTGAATAACTGGATGAGGGTTTTGATATACTACGCGCCGTATGGACACAAAAGGACTAGTCTTGACAGGCGCGGCTATGCTCATTGCACATCCGCTCATGGCGCAACAGGTTGAGTTCTCGAAAGAGAAGAAGGCTGTTGTCAGGCATTACGAATTTCCGGGGAACCATCGCGAGGAGTCGATGTGGAGTGCGGTATATGGGGCAAAAAGCGGAAAGATATACATTGGCCTTTGCACGCATGCCGAAGCCGCTCACTTCTACGAATTTGATCCTGCCACGGAGACGATGCGGCATGTGGTCGATCTTACGGAACTCCACGGCGAGCGCGGCGAAGGCATCAACACGAACGGCAAGATCCATGTGCGCATGGGCGAGGACAACGACGGCAATGTATATTTTGGGTCGCTAAACGAGGATACCGGCCCCGAATGCATCGATCCGTCCTCCTATCTCGGCGCGTTTTGGTATCGCTATTGTCCGAAGACTGACAAGGTTGAAGTGCTTGGCAAGATCAGCCGTCACTTCGGGCTTCTCGGAATGGTGATGGACCCGAAGTACATGCGGCTCTACGGCCTTGCGGAGGACGGCCACCTCTACATGCACGACATCGCCGGGAAGTTCACGCGCGACCTCGGCAAGGTTGACGACTGGGACATCTGCCGCACGATCTTCGCCGACGACGAGGGCAACGTCTATGGATCGTTTCCCGTTGCCCAAATATGGAAGTACGACGTGAAGAAGGACGAGGTGATCGACCTGCCAAACATCCGCCTCCAGATTGACAACCGCATTCTGCCTCGCACGATGTCCAAGCCGATGATCGACCGTAAGGTGATATGGCGCGTCATCGAGTGGGATCCTGTAGACAAGTGCGCCTACGGCATTATCGGCGGGGACTCAATGCTCTTCCGCTATGACGTCCACGACGGCGCAGAAGGCCGCCTTGACTACATAATTCCGCTCACTGCGCCGCAGTACTGGAACGAAACGAACGTCCGTCAGATTCCGTTCGCAACCTTGGCGCTGACGATTGCGCCGGATCATCGTCTCTATTTTGCGCCGACCGCTTCCGGCTCGTTTGACTATGTTGGCACGTCGTGGGATGTTCATGACGAAGAGGATTTCCAGGCGAAGCTCGCCGGCGGCTATTTCCCGCCGGTGTCTTACCTGATTCGCTATGATTTCCAGAAGAAGCAACGCGAGGCATTGGGCCTGATGGTGACGGAGAAGGGCAGACTGTGCTTTGGCCTTGGAGGGGCGTGTTCCGGGCAGAAGGACGGCAGGATTTATTTTGTCGGAGCCGTCGAGGAAAAGGATCCGGCAAAGGTTGTCGGCAATGTCGGTCGCCGCTGGCCGTTCTCCATGGGCCTGGTGGTGTACGACCCCGCGAAAGAAATGTAAAATGGAAAGTGTAGAGTGTAAAATGAAAATCGCGTCTCACGTCCATCGTCTAATGTCAGGTAGCGCATGGCGCCTTGTCATCAAGGCGCCGCTAGCGGCCGCGTTTTTCGCCTTGCCCGCATTCGCCCAGAAGTGCGTGAACCCGCATTTCGACGCGCAGAGGCTCGACTTCCGCGACCTCGGCTATCCGGGAGCGACGGAAATCCCGGCGGACGATTCGCCGATCACTGCGCTCATGTCGCACGCCAACGGCAAAGTCTATGGCGCGACGAGCGGGAAGAAGTCGCATCTATTCGCATACGACTCACGCGTGAACAAGGTGTTTCCGCTCGGCGTCCTGCCAAATGCGCAGGGTGTCCACGGCTGCATTGTCGGGGGGAAAGACGGAGTCATATATATCGGTACGGGCAAGAACGAGCATGAGCTGCTTGTCCTGTCGAGGAAGATGCCGGAGGGGCGTCGTGCCATAGAGAACCAGCTCTGGGCCGACATAGAATCGCGCTACGCCGGATACGAGGGCGGACATCTCTACGCATACGATCCTACAAAGGGCGATGTCGATGTGTATCTGGAAGGGGCATCAGCAAAGGTCGAAGACCTCGGAGTGCCGCTTCCGGGGGAATCCATCTACGCAATGGCGATTGACGGGAAGCGCGGAATCATCTATGGAATCGGCTACCCGCACGCAGAACTGTTCGCGTTCGACGTTGCGAAGCGCGAGCCGCGCAAACTTGGCAAGTGGCTGGAGAAGCGTTCCTATCCGGGGCCGGAGCGCAGTTGGCGCGGCGTGCCGCGGGCACTGGTTGTTGATGCCGACGGCGTATTGTGGTCGTCTGGCGACGACGGTCTTGTGAGATTCTACGATCCGCGCATCGGAGAGTTTGGTGAGACTTCGATGCGCATTCCCGGCGAATATTGGGAGACGCAGGCATACAACGCATTCCCGGTCGTTGAGCAGCTGTTCGCGCGCGAAGACGGAACCTTTATCGGTACGTCATCCGATGGTTTTGTCTTCTCCATGCAGCCTAACTGCAACCGGTTGCTCAACTGGGGCAAGCCGCGCGTGGAGCGGCGTATCCGTGCGGCAACAATAGGCAAGGACGGGAGGCTTTACATGATTGCCGGCGAGAAAGACAACGTCTGCCGCCTCTTCTCCTTTCGTTCTGACGAGGGGCATCTAGACTGGGGCGTTCTCGGCGTGGATCGTTCGCCATATTATGCGAAGATCGCTTACCAGTTTGACTCGATGACGACAGCGGCGGATGGCTCTGTGTTCATTGGCGAATCCGACCGCCGCGCGAAGCTCTTTATTTTCATCCCTGGCGCCGAAGTGATGCCCGGCGTCCTCAACCCCACTAATCCAAGATAGTTTATGAAAACGAAAGGAACATGTGAAATGAATATCACCAAACAAGCGTCTGCCCTTCTGGGTTCGTTTCTTCTTTGCGTCGATGCAGAGGCTTCTTTGCTGGCACGCGAGCTGACGTTGTCGGCGGATATGGAAGTTTTCGTTTCGTCCGGCGAGACGAACGAGGTCTATGTGCTCTCCGGCGGCGCGTATACGCTCTCCAAGACGGGGGGAGGTGTTCTGAAGATCGCAGATATCGCCTCGGCAGACGTCAAGATCGACGTGCAGGCAGGCGAGCTGCGTGTGGGAGACGTCCCTTGTAGCCCTGGGGTTGTTACCAATTCAGTTCTCCACCTCGATGCGACCGACGAATCCTCCATGACATTGCAGACGGATGGCGACGACACGTTTGTAAGCACCTGGCGCGATGCGAACGGTGGTGCCCACAGCGCGTCGGCGTCAAAGAGAACGCCCCCCAAACTGGTGCGCAACTACCGTAACGGACTGCAGGTAGTCGACTTCGGCTCGATAAAGAACACTGCGCCATCCGAAGGCTATGGTGCGTCAATGGCGTTCGACGAGAGGCTGAACGGCTTGCGCGAGACGTTTTCGGTGATGATGTACACCGAGGACATCTATGCGAAGACCGGGCAAGCGACGCCGGTCTTCGGCCAGACCGGGCAGGCTGCGTTCCTCGCGAACTCGATGACCGTTGACACGTGGCCGTATTTCTTCCTGTACACCAACCCAAACACCGCGCAGGCACAGGGCGGACTTTACATAGACGGCGAGAGCGTTCCAAATGCCACACGTGCGTCAGGCGAGATGCAGCTCGTCAGCTTCCGGCTGTCCGAGCCGGCAGGCGGCGGCACCGATCTTGCGCTTGCCGACGGACTTGCGTTTGACCGCTCGTTTGCTTGGGGGGGGCAGCGCATCGGGGAGTGTCTCCTGTTCTCGCGCGCGCTGACAGACGAGGAACGTGCGCAAGTCAATTCCTACCTGACGACGAAGTGGTTTCCGTCTGGGGCGTGGAGCGTCTCGCAAATCACGGTTCGCTCGGGCGCGCGCCTGACGGTCGCAGGAACCTCGAACGTCGCCGCTGTAGATATATCGGCCGAAAACGGCGATTTCACCGTGGCCGGCGGAACAGTCACGATAGATCCTCTGTCAACGCGCGAACCGTGGTTCCATGTCGACGCGAACGTAATCGACGACTCCGACGTCGAAGACGGCCATCTGCTGAAATGGCGCGACGTGGGCGGCAACGGGCGCTATGCGTCGCATATGACGTCTGCCCCGACCTGGAGGAGCGATCCTGCCTCGCGCAAGCCGATTCTGCGCACGTCGTACCTTAACGGGAATTCTGTCGTCGACTTCGGTTCGCTCCTGAACGACGCGATAGTGGATTCTTTAGGTGTCGGAACTGGCTATGGTGCGGGGATGTCGTGGAGCGCTACGTGCTCAACGGTACGCGAGGCCCTGATGATAGTGTCCGACACGGAGGACGTGGCGACGATAAGGCAGACGTACCCCGCCGCAGTCGGTGCCAACGCATTAGTTGGGAATGTGGCCAGCGCAGGGAATCAGTACTACCGTCCGCAGCTCACCACGGACGGAACGTATCCTGGCGTGATTATTGCGAACAACCCTAACACTTCGCACGTGTGGGGATACGGGCACGGCGTCGCGATCGACGGCGTGGAGGTCGCGGCAACCACGTCGATGGGCGCAGGGTTCCACCTGCTCGACTTCCGCTCGAATGCAGACGCGAGGGCGGGCGCCTTTGCGTGCGACCGCTACCTCGTCTATGGCGGACTTCGCTATGGCGAGTTCATGGTCTTCGAGAGGGAGCTTGGCGACGTCGAGAGGGCGCGCATCTCCGGGGCGTTGATGGCGAAGTGGCTGAACGGCGGCGGTTACACGCAGGAGTGCTGCAACGTCTCCGTCGAGGCTGGCGCGGCCCTGCGCATGGCGTATGCCAACCTTGTGCTCAGCGGAACGCTGCACGTCGGCGGCACCATCGAGGCGAAGAGCGTTCGCGCCGCCGTGATCGACGCGACGCCCGATGCCCGCATAGCTGGA
Organism: Kiritimatiellia bacterium; assembly: GCA_017405115.1. Next base: position 11,501 of record JAFRBA010000101.1, on the reverse strand, counting down.
ACACTCGACATGACGGTTCCCGGCACGGTCATGCTGACGTCGGGCGTCTACGGCCCGCACTCTATCGGTGATCGGTTCCGCGTTTTGCAGGCGGATTCCGTCTCCGGCATAGATAGGAACTGGCAGGCTGCGGGCGACATTGTCGGCGACGCGATGACAAAGATTGTGCTTTATGCCGGAGAGGACGGGCTTTACGCCGAGCTGCGGAGGAAGCCCGGTCTGCAGATTTTGTTTAGATGAGCGCCTTTTCGCTTCTTCTGTCCGTCGCAGCCGTGTTTGCGAACGAGACGGCCGCCTTGCAGTCGCTGGTCGACCGCGCGAGCGAAGCCGGCGGAGGGGTGGTCCGCATACCGCCTGGCAGCCACATGGTCGCTTCCCTGCGCTTGAAAAGCGGGGTCACGCTGTTTCTTGAGGACGGCGCAAGGCTGGTCGGCTCCACCAATTACGCCGACTATGTGACAGCGCCCGGCGACAACCGCGGCGCTGTCGTCTGGTCGGATTCGGCTCGCGATGTGGCCATCGTCGGAAACGGCGTCATCGACGGCCGCGGCGGACTGGCGCCGCATGTGTGCGGAGTCCCCGGACGTTGGCGCGGCGTTGCATTGTACCGCACAAAGGGCGTCCGGATCGAGGGCGTCGAGATACGCGACGCCCACTCGTGGGCATGCTACCTCTGCAACTGCGAAGACGTCGTCGTTCGCGGCCTGCGCATCGAGAATCACGTAAACTACAACAACGACGGACTTGACATCGAGGCGTCCAACGTGCTGGTCGAGGACTGCTGCATAGACTCGGAAGACGACGGAATCGTGTTCAAGGCCAGGACGCAGGAATCGCGCGTCGAGAACGTCGTCGTGCGCAATTGCCGCGTGTTCTCCAATTCGAGCGCGATAAAGGTCGGCACGGAATCTCGCGGCAGGTTCTCCAACATCACGGTTTCGAATTGCGCGGTCGGCGTCAGCCGGCCCATTTCTGTTAGGGATGACTATGCCGGCGTTCCGGGCGTCACGAACCGCATGACCGGACTGGCGGCGATAGACGTGTCGGTCGTGGACGGCGGATCGCTGGAAGGGTTCCGCGCCTCGGACGTCAGCATCGGAGAAGGGTTCCTCGTGCCGTTCTTTCTGCGCCACGGGCGAAGGGAGGTGTCGTCCCGCGAAAGCGTCTTCCGCGACGTCCTGATAGAGCATGTGCGCATGACCGGATGCGCGGCGAGTCGCATGCCCTCCGCCGTCACGGGCGTCGCCGCGTTCAACTGGGCGGACGTGTCTTCGTGGTGGAACCTGCTGACGCCGTGGAACTGGAAGTCGATGAAGTCGCTGCGGCCTTCGAATGTGGTGTTTCGCGACGTGAGCGTGCTGCTTCCCGCCGATTGCGAAGAAGACAGCGTGTACTGGCTTGTGCCGGAGCGAGCGGACGTCTATCCGTCGGCGTTCATGTTCGGCCCGTCGCTTCTGCCGTCGTCGGCGTTCTATATGCGGCATGCCGACGGCGTTGTGCTTGATGGCGTAGAGATTAGTCGGCTTGGAGGCCCGCGCCGCCGCCGTGCGATTGTCGCAGACGATGCGGCAGTGGGCGTCGTAAATGCCAAGGAGGTGGATCTATGAGCTGTTGCCGGAATCTCCTGTTCTGCGCAGTCGTCGCGGCCATTCTGCCAGCCCGCTCCGCTGTCGCGGATGGCGCGTCCCAGACGGTCGGGATTGGCGATGTCGAGGTCGTCGTGCCGGCGGATGCGCCGAAGACGGTTCGTTTCGCGGCAAAGGAGCTGAAAGGCTTTCTGGACGCCGCCCTGGGCGGCGACGTGCCGGTTTCGTCCGAGCCAGGCGCCGGCAAGACGGCCTTCATGCTCGGCGAACGCCTTTGGCGGGAGGCCGGCTTCACGACGAATGGGTGGTCGCGCGATGCGTTCGTGATCCGCACGCGGCGCAACCGCGTGTTCATCGCCGGATTCGACGATGCGCAGGCAGATCCCGAATACGCCATCGCAAAGTGCGGAGTCTGGGGGCAGCTTTATGCGAGGTCCACCTTGTTCGGCGTTTACGAATTCGCCGAGAGGGTGCTTGGCGTGCGCATGTACTTCCCGGGGCCGCTTGGAACGATAGTCCCCAAGGCCAAGGCGCTGGAGATTCCGGAAATGGACATCCTCGTGAAGCCGGATTTCCTCGACCGGAGCGTGGCCACGTACCTTGACGGCGCATGGTTCGAGAACGTCACGACTAACAGGCACTCCAACTGGCCGGAGAAGACGTTGCAGAGCTATCGGCTGCGGATGCAGACGGACATGAAGCCATGCTGCCACGGTTCCCTCTATTTCAAGTACGGCGACAGGTTCTGGACGAGCCACCCGGAATACTTCGCGGCGCTGCCTTGCAAGACCGGCGGGCTGGATCGTGCGCTTGGACGGACTTCCGGACATCTTTGCTGGACGAGCGGAATTCGCGAGGAAATCTACTGCGATGTGCGGTCCTACCTCAAGGGCGAGCCGCCTTCGGTACGCGGCGTGACGCCTTGGATGCGCACGGGCGATCCGCTTTGGCCAGCCAACTGTCGCGGCGGCAAGTATGTCGACATCATGCCGGCGGACGGCTTTCAGCCGTGCCAGTGTGCAAAGTGCAAGGCGGCGTACGTGCATGGCGACGACAACTACGCTTCCGAGCTTATATGGGGCGTGGTTGCGGAAATCGGAAACCGCCTCAAAGCCGAAGGCATCGCAGGGCGGATTGTCATGATGGCTTACCGTCCGTATCGCAGAGTGCCGTCTATAAAACTGCCGGACAATGTCGATGTGATGATCGGCGAAGCTGGGCCATGGAGCGTCGCCGACCCGGTGCGGCTCAAGGTCGAGGCGGACGAGATACGCAGCTGGACCGAAAAACTGGGGCACAAGGTATGGTGCTGGAACTATCCGTCCAAGTGGGGTAAGATATCCATGCCGGACATACCGCAGCTCTCGATGCGCGCCTATGCGGCGTATTACAAGAAGATGGCACCGTACATAACCGGTGCGTACGCCGAGTCGTCCTCGGACCGCGCGATATACAACTACTTGAACTATTATGTGTACTCTAAAGTCTGCTGGGACAATTCGGCTGACGTGGAAAGGATTCTTGACGAACACCACAGGCTGATGTTCGGCTCGGCGGCCATTGAGATGACGAAGTTCTACAATGTGTTGGAAATGCTGTGGACGAAGAAGATCGGCGGACGCACGATCGACACCGCGATTGGCCCGGTTGGATCGCCGCCGAGTGACTACGAGATGTGGTATCGGATATATTCGCCGAAGGTCGTCAAGGTTCTGGAAAGAGTCCTTGTCAAGGCGGCGGCGAAAGTTCCGGCAGACTCGCTTGAGGCGTCACGCATTGCGCTGGTGAGGCGAGACTTCTTTGAGCCTCTTGCCAGACGTGCTGGAGAATATGTCGCGGCTACAGATGTGTCGCGGGCATTGCCGAAACGACTGGCGGACGGCGGGCGGTCCATCCTAGATCCGGGAGAATGGAGCGTCGGCCGGATCGAGGGCCTTTCTTGGGACTCGAAGTGCCGTCTTGTATGGCCGGCATCCTTGAAGCTGACGACGACGAATGAAACCGGTGTCGGCGGCTATCAGAAACTTGCCGGGACGGGGTCGTCGAATGGCAAGCTGATACCGAATGTGAAGTACCGCATCTCGTTTTTTGTGAAGACGGAGAATGTCGTGGCCTATAGCCGATGGGGAGGTGTGGCGTTGAATGTCTGGAGCGATCAGAATCATTTCTTCCCGAGGGACAACTGGTTTTCCGGTACACAGGACTGGATATTCCAGTCGTACGAATTTGCGACTGGGCCACATACCAACGAGATGAAGTCGAATCCTGCCCGCATTTTGCCGCGACTTGTCAACTGCTCTGGCACAGCCTGGTTTGACGACATACGTCTTGAGGTTGTCGAATGATTCTGCTTGCGGCAATTGTAGCGCTCACAAACGTTTTGGGAACGGTGAGTGTAGACACCTGCGGCGCGCGGGTCGTTTCATACATCCCCGTGGGCGGCGAAGAAGTCTTCTTCATGTCGGAGACGGGCACGGGTGGGATGCCGCTGTGCTGGCCGTGGTTTGGCGAGCTAGGACCAGCTGTTGACTCGCGTAGACATGGCGTCGCACGATATCATGATTTCGAAGTGCTTGCTGCTACAAATTGCACACCGAGGTCTTCAGAGATGGTGTTGCGCCTTGTCTCAAATGCGCATATGCGCCGCGAATTTCCATACGAGTTTGTTCTTATAGTCTCAATACGCCTTACTGATCGTCTCGCAGTCTCCATGACTGGCGAAAACACTGGGCAAAAGCCGTTCAGAGTTACGGAGGCGTTTCATCCTTATTTTGCAGTCGGCGATTCGCTGACGTGTTGTGTGTATGGTGTTGATGCCCCAGAAAGTAGACTTGTCGATTCTGTGTCTGGGATGTCGTTGGCGCTAACTTGCGAGGGTGGCGGATTCCGTGTTTGGCGACCGAACCCGGAAAGTCACCTCTCCAAGATTGTGTCTGCTCTTGCACCGGATGATTGGAAAAAGTTCATCTGTGTTGAAGGAGGCGTGTTCTCGGAGGGCTGCGCGTATGTCCTCAAGCCAGGCGAGTCGCATACGCTTTTAATGTCGTGTGTACCGGTCTCGCATTGTCTGTAATCATGTGGGGACCCTAGGAGCGAGCTCTGAAATGATGACGTTCTCGACATTTCTGGCAAGATATGGAGTTTGCGAAGGGGCAAGCCCCCCGCCGCCGCATGCCGAAAGGGGCGCTTATGTCGTGCTTTGAGAAGCCGCCGCCGACGACTGGGACATGGCTGAAGTCCGGCACTGCGCGAGTAGTCTCGCAAATCGACCGACAAAGTGAAGAGTCGTGGGCGGGAATTTGGTATAATCTTCGGCAATGCAGGCGGCAGGTGGAGGTGCGGCGGCGCGCCGCAACGGAATAGAGGAGCTGGCGGCGGGGCCGCTCGGCGGGCTGCTGTTCCGCTACTCGTGGCCGGCTCTCGCGGCGATGAGCCTGAATGCGCTCTATGCGGTGGTCGACAGGCTCTGGATAGGGCAGGGGTGCGGCGAGGCCGCCATGGCCGGGCTGCAGCTTGCGATGCCGCTGATGATGTTCTTCGGGGCGTGCGGGGTTTTCATCGGCGCGGGGCATGCCACGGTCCTTTCCATACGCCTTGGCACCGGGGACTTCGAGGCCTGCGAGAAGGTCGTCGGACAGCTTGTCGCGCTGAAGTTGCTGTTCTTCCTCGTCCTGCCGCCGCTGATCTACTTCAACTTGGACGCCGTCCTGGACTGGTGCGGCGGCAGGGGCGTCTCCGCCGAGGCGCGCGGCGCGGCCGAGGCCTATCTGCGAACGGTCGTGTTCTTCAGCGTGTTCTCGCATCTTGCGTTCGGGCTTTCGGCCCTGCAGCGCGCGGAGGGAGGCGCGATCCGGTCGATGATGTCGATGGCCGTCGGCTTTAGCGCGAACCTGATGCTGGACCCTCTTTTCATCTTCGGGTTCGGGCTGGGTGTGACTGGCGCGGCGTGGGCGACGAACGTGTCGATGCTGCTGAGCTTCGCGTGGGCGGCGCGGTACTATGTCCGCGGCGAGACGGTCGTCGCCTTCCGCTGGCGCAGGGTCGGGCTCTACCGCGAGTTCATCTGGCGCGCCACGACGCTCGGCTTCGCGCCGTTCCTGCAGAACCTCCTCGGCGCGCTGATAGGGGTGTCGCTGGCCGCGGCGTTCGCGAAGTGGGCCGAGTCTCCGGAGGCCGCGACGCGGCAGATCGCGTCCCTCGGCGTGTACAACGCGATGATGATCCTCACGATCATGCCGATCATGGGCACGCAGCAGGGGTTGCAGCCGATCTTCGGATACAACTGGGGCGCGCGTAACTTCCGCCGCGTGCGCGACACGCTTCGCCTCGGGCTGTGGGTCACGACCGCCCTGTGCGCCGCGGCGTTCGTCGTGCAGGTCGTGCCGCCGTTTCCGCGGCTCATGGTGCGGATGTTCGTGTCGTCCGGCAACCAGGCCCTCGTGGACCTCGCGACGCACGACCTCGCGGTCGCCAACTGCATGATCTGGACGATTTCCGTGAACGTCGTCGCGACGACGTACTTCCAGTCCATAGGGCATCCGAAGATGGCGGTGGTGCTCTCCACGCTGCGGCAGGGCGTCATACTGCTGCCGTGCATCTGGCTGCTTCCCTGCTTTTTGCGGGACCACGCCCTCGCGATCTGGCTGGCCCTGCCGATCTCGGACGTCCTCTGCCAGCTTGCGACCGTGCTGCCGCTCGTCCTCCACGTCCGGTTCCTCTCCCGGGTGCGGCTCCGCAGGGAGGTCGCCGCGCGCCCATCCTCACCTCGTTTGTGATATAATACGTGGGATGAAGCGAATAGCCGTATTGATGGGGGGAAAGTCGAGCGAACGGGAGGTGTCGCTGCAGTCCGGGGAGAACGTCGCCCGGGCTCTGGCGTCCCTGGGCGTCTACGATGTCGTGCCGGTCGTCCTCGACGAGGACAGCCTTTCGGCCATGCCGAAGGACGTAGACGCCGCCTACATAGCGCTGCACGGTGGATGGGGCGAGAACGGCGGTGTGCAGGCCGCGCTAAACCTGCTGAAGATACCGTACACGGGGCCCGGCGTCCTTGCGTCGCAGATAGCGATGGACAAGGTGAAGACGAAGATGGTGCTTGAGATGAAGGGCGTGCCCACGGCTTCGTGGGGGCTTGCGAACGCAGATGCGGCTTCGAGCCCGCTGCCGCTGCCTGTCGTCGTGAAGCCGCCTGCCGACGGTTCGTCCGTCGGCATCTCCAAGGTCTCGAAGGAGGAGGAGTGGGGGCCGGCCCTTGCGCGCGCGGGGAGCGACCCGGTCCTCGTGGAGGAGTACGTTCCCGGGCGCGAGTTCACGGTGGCGGTCGTGGACGGGGAGGCGTGGCCGGTCATCGAGATCGTGGCGCCCGGCGGCTGGTACGGCTACGAGGAGAAGTACATATCGGAGGAGACGCGCTACCCGTTCCTGGAGGGGGGCGACCTCGCGGAGAAGCTGAGCAAGATCGCCGTCGACGCGTACCGCGCGGTCGGCTGCCGCGGCGTGACGCGCGTCGACTTCCGCGTTTCGCCGCTGGGCCGCTGCTACGTCCTCGAGCTCAACACCTCGCCCGGCTTCACGGCGCATTCGCTCGTGCCCAAGGCCGGCATGCACACGGGCCTCACGTTCGCAGGCGTGTGCGACAGGATACTCAGGTCAGCCGCAACCGACATGACATGAAGGCGAACAAGATAGAGTCCGGGCGCGGGCCCCGCGGCCCGCTCGTCGTCGCGGCGATCGTGCTCGTCGCCGTTCTGGTGGCGGCGGCGCTCGTCGGCTTCGGCAAGCTGCGCGACATATACCTGGAGCAGTGCGTCATCACCGACATGGCCGAGCAGGTGTCCGTCACGTCCGGCAAGATGGTCAAGGCGGACGTCCTGGCCGAGAACCTCGGGCTGCGGGTAGGCGCCAACCTCGCGCTCATTGACTTCGAGAGGAAGCGCGAGGAGGCCCTGCGCCGGATCCCCACGCTGCGTAGCATCTCCATCTCGCGCCGCCTGCCGGACAAGGTCGTCGTGGTCGCGGAGGAGCGCACGCCGATCGCGAAGATGGGCCTGAAGGGGAAGCGCGGGCTGACTGGTCGCGTCGTGGACGCGGATGGCGTGGTCTTCCCGTGCATGCGGGGCACGCTGCTCCTGCCGACGATCGTGGAGCCGCAGGCCCCGGGCACGGCGATAGGGCATGAGCTCAAGGGCCGTGCGCGCGCCGCGCTGCGCCTTCTCGTGACATGCCGCGAGCCGAAGTTCATGGAGCTTGGCGTGCAGGACGTGGACATATCCCGTCCCGACTATCTGCTGGCGACCATCGGAGCCAACTATTCCAAGGTCAAGATCGCATGGGAGGGCATGGACGACACGCCGTCGCCACGGGCGAACTCCGGCCTCGAATGGCGGCTGACCAAGCTTCTCGAGCTCATCCGGAGCGGGGCCGCCGGCCCCGTCAGGCTCTGGAACGCAACCATGCCAGACCGCATCTTCGCCGACCCTGAACGGACAAACTGACGCCATGAACAACATCTACGCGGCACTTGAGCTCGGTACCACGCGGACGGTCCTCGCCATCGGAGAGGCCGAGACCGGCGGGCGTCTCAAGGTCACATGCCATGCCGAGACGCCCTCCGCCGGCGTCCGCAAGAGCCAGATACTCAACATCCAGGACGCGACGCAGTCCATACGGTCCGTCCTGAGGGAGATCGAACGCAAGCAGGAGGCGTCCGGCTCGAAGATAACCATAGGAAACGCCTTTCTGGTGGTCTCGGGGCAGCACGTGCGGGCAGACCCGTTCTCCGCGCCCGTGCAGGTCGAAGGCTCCCGCGTCACCAACGAGGACATAGAGGCTGCGCTCCGTGCGGCGCACTCGATGCCGACGTCGCGCGACCGCGAGTTGCTGGACATAATAGACCAGGACTACGTGCTCGACAACATGGGCGGCATACCGTCCCCAAGGGGCATGGCGGGGCACCTGCTGCGGCTGAACACGCTTCACGTGCACGGCGAGCGCAACCGCATACAGGACGCCCGCACGGCGGCTGACGCGGCCCATCTAGAGATAAGGGAGCCGCTGTTCGCCGTCACGTGCGCGGCCGATGCGGTCCTGGAGGACCACGAGCGGAAGAACGGGGTGCTGGTCATAGACATGGGCGGCGGATCCACCGGATTCGCCGTCTACTCCGACGGCTACATCGCGGCCACCGAGGTGATCGGCGTCGGCGGCGACCACGTCACCAACGACATCGCCCACGCCTTCCAGACCACCAACGCCCAGGCCGAGGGGCTGAAGATCCGCGAGGCCAGCGCCACGCTTGGAGGAGAGGAGGGGGGGGCGCTTGCGCGCGTCCGCGTGGACCCTGGGGAGAACACGCTCCTGGACAACCGCACGATTTCGAGGCGGGCGCTGAACACCGTGGTGAACGCGCGACTGCTCGAGCTCTTCACGGTCATCCGCGAGCGGTTGGAGGAAATGGACCTCGTCCACCGCCTCCACGCCGGCGTCGTGCTCACCGGCGGCGGTTCGCGGATGCGCAACGTCGACATGCTCGCCGAGCAGGCCTTCGGCGCCAGCGTGCGCCTGGGGCGGCCCATCCACGTCGACGGGCTGGAGGAAGACCCCCAGTCCCCGTCATACGCGGCGATCGCCGGGGCGCTTCTGTACGCGCACCGCAACTACGAGGAAAAGTCGATACTTGACGGACTGCTCGGGAGGTTCTTCGGAAAATGAAAGCGGACTCCAGCATGCTTCTCATCGGCATTGGAACTGCCGGCTGCTCCATTGCGCGCGGCATAGGCCGCGCCTTCGGCGAGGACCTCAGGTGCTTGTTCGTCGACACCGACGCGGCTTCCGGCGGAGCCGGAGACGACTTCCTCCTGATCGGCGGCGACAGGCTGTCCGGCCGGGGCGCGGGGGGCAACGTCGTCGACGGGCGCCTTGCCGCGGAGTCCTCCATAAAGGCCGTGGACGAGTATCTCGGGGACGTCCGTCTGGCGGTGATCGTCACTGCCCTTGGCGGCGGCACCGGCGGCGGCGCCACGCTCGAGGCCGCGAAGCACCTCGCCGAGCGCGGCATACCGTCCGTCGTGTTCGCGACCACCCCGTTCACGTTCGAGGGCGAAGACCGCCAGCGCAACTCCCGCGGCGTGATGACGATGATCGAGGACGTGGCGAACGCCACGTTCTTCCTGCCGCTGGACAAGCTTATAGGCGACACCGACAACATGGCGGATGCGCTGCGCCGTGCCGTGGACACGGTCGCGAGCGGCGTGACGCTCTTCTGGCGGCTGGTCGAGAAGCCCGGCTACATCCGCCTCGACACGGAGCGCCTGCGGCATCTGCTCGCGGGGGCCGGCCGCGGCCGGTTCGCGGCCGTCACGACGCAGGGGCAGGGACGCGCGGCGGATGCCGTGGACCGCCTCATCCGCTCCGAGATGCTCGCCACGTCGTCCGGCCCGGTCTCCTCCGTGCTTCTCGGCATACTCGCCGGCGACGACCTTCTCCTCAGCGAGGTCGGCGCAATCGCCGACGGCGTGCGCGGCGCGTTCGGCGGGCTTTCGTTCGACCTCGCGACGGTGAACGACGAGGCTACGTTCTCCGGGCGCCTCTCAGTGGTGGTGATGCTGTTCGAGGCCGGATCCCGCGCGGAGGGCGGAGCCGCCACGGGGTCCGTGATGAGCAGCCCACGGCCGCGCCGTTCTGCGAAGGGCGTGCTCGGCGTGGGCCCGTCGGGCCGCGGGCGCTTCAAGAACGCCGAGCCTACGATATGGCGCGACGAGGACCTCGACATCCCAACGTTCATACGAAAGAACCTCACCCTTGACTTCTGAACGCGACGGACACGTGCGGGTGCTGCCGCTCCACGTGGCGAACAAGATCGCCGCGGGCGAGGTGGTGGAGCGCCCGGCGTCTGTCGTCAAGGAGCTCGTCGAAAACGCCATAGACGCAGGGGCGGGCAGGATCTCCGTCTCGGTGACGCAGGGCGGGCGGCGGCTCGTCGCCGTGCAGGACGACGGCTGCGGCATGACACGCGACGACGCCGTCCTCTCCCTCGAAAGGCAGGCGACGTCCAAGATACTCGACGTCTCGGACATCGAGAAGATCGACACCTTGGGCTTCCGCGGAGAGGCCATACCCTCCATCGCCTCCGTCTCGCGGTTCACTATGGTAACTCGCAGGGCCGACTCCGACGAGGGCACGAGGATCCAGGTCAACGCCGGCACGCTGGCTGAGGTGTGCGCCGCAGGTTGCCCGGCGGGAACGCTGGTCGAAGTGCGCGACCTCTTCTGCAACGTCCCCGCGCGGCGCAAGTTCCTCCGCGCCTACACCACCGAGGAGGGGCATGTGCGCTCCGTGTTCACGCTTCATGCGCTTGCCCATCCGGAGATAGGCTTTTCGCTGTCGGTGGACGGACGCGAGCTCTACCGGCTCGCCCCATCGGCGTCCCGCGCCGACCGCGTGCGCGACATCTTCGGGGCAGAGTTCCTCGAGGGGCTTCTGACCGTTTCCGGGGAATCCGGCGCAGTCCGCGTCTCGGGCTATATAGAGCGTCCGGGCCGGTCCGACCCGCTGCGCCACGACCAGTACGTCTTCGTGAACGGCCGCCCGGCGACGGCCCCGACGATTGCCTACGCCCTGCGCGAGGCCTGTCCCCGGCAAGTCGGCGACAGGCGTCCCGCGGCGATACTGTTCATCGACCTCCCGCCCTCCGGCGTGGACGTGAACGTGCATCCGACGAAGCGCGAGGTGCGCTTCCGCGACGGCGCCGCGGTCAGGGACGCCCTGATCACCGCGATAAAGGCGGCGATTACGGGCTGCGAGGCGACGCAGGGCGAGCCCACGCCACGGGCACCGGCTCCGCAGGCGGAGCCGCTGCGCACGGAGCCGCCAAGGATCGAGCCGCCAAGGACCGAGCCGCCAAAGGCCGTGCCGTTG
>JAFRBA010000100.1 GCA_017405115.1 Kiritimatiellia bacterium | reverse complement strand
GGGTCGAGCCCGACAAGGGACTCCTCGAACGCCGCGCGGGCCTCGTCGCAGAGGGCCTCGTCGCGGGACTTGAGCGAGACGCCTGTGACGCCGCGCGAGAGCGGAACGTCCGGCGAGACTCCGCCTGCGGCGGGGACGACGTCCGAAAGCGGGTCGTCGGATGCGAGGCGCGAGAGGTCGTAGCGGAAGGTGACGCCGCCGGACGGGCGGAGCTCCGCCTGCACGGAGACGGGGTTCGTCGCCGCGCGATGGAGGAGGACGTTGTGCCATGTGAGGAGCAGCGACCCGTCGGAGGAGAGCGAATGCCAGAAGAGGCTCGGCGAGTTGGAGCCGAGGAGCTGCCAGTTCATCTCCGGCACGACGCCGAGCGCCGCGGGAAGAGGAGAGATCTCCGTGCCGTCGGGGAGGCGCGACTTGCCGCGGGAGAACACCCTGAGGTTTGTAACCGACGTGTCGCCGAGGGCGAACGACCATCCTGCGGGGAAAAGCGGGAACCAGTCGTCCGCCGCACCGCGCAGGCGCCACCGCTCGTGGACCGTGGCGCCGGGCGGCGCCGAGAAGTCCCACGTCCCGTTGGTCGTCACTGACGCGGAGTTGAACAGCGGCGAGGAGGCAGGCATTGCGCCCATAATCAGCATCGGCGGAGACGCACCCTGCGGCGGGGCGTTCGTCACCTTCGATGCTGCACGGTGCACCAGACCGCAGAAAAACGAGACGAGCAGCAGACATTCGACCACGCCTCGCGGAAGGAACCTCGCCGCCTCTCGGAACGGATGGACGCCCTTGCGCCACAGACACCCGACAAGAAGCCACGCAGGGAGTGCAAGCGAGACGAGCGCGCCGACAAAGACCAATCTGACCATTCCATCCGTCATGGCCTAACTACCATATTCCCCCTCTTAGCATTCATCTTCTCTTTTCCACTTTCCACTTTCCACTTAAAATCACCCTCCCTTGTCGATGATCTCGCTTACGGTGCCGCCCTGTCGTGATTGCGTGCGCGGCCCATGGCCGACAAGACGGGCAGACGTGCGAGAGAGAGGACCTTCGGCGGTGCAGCATGGCTTGCGCCAGCTCACCCAAGCGAGCTCGACACCTTGAAGACGGCCATGAGAATGGCGATCGCGACGAAGCCGACCACGCCGGCGATCGCCACGATGAGTATCGGCTCCAGCGCGTTCGTGAACGACGCGATGTTGCGGTCCATGTCCTTCTGGTAGCGCTTTCCTATGTGCTCCAGCGACGATGGCATGTCGCCGGCCTGCTCGCCGACCGCGAGCATGTCGGTCATCATGCGGGGGAACACTCCCGACGACGCAAGCGGCCCCGAGATCGTCGTTCCGTCGGTGACGCGCTGGCGCGCGGTCTTCAGGGCGTCGCCGATGACGGCGTTCCCGCACGTCTCCTCGCATATCTTGAGAGCCTGCAGCACGTTCACGCCGTTGGTGAGCAGCGTCTTCAGCGTGTAGGCGAGCGACGAGTACGCCCCCGCCGCCACTATCCCCTTGATAAGCGGCGCGCGCAGCTTCCAGGAGTCAATCTTGCGCATCCCGGCGGGCGTCGTCTTCCATTTGCGGAACCAGATGACGACGATCACCAGGCCTATGGCCATGAGCCACCCGTATTCGATGAGAGTGTGGCTCATTCCGATGAGTATCTGCGTTGGAAGCGGAAGCGACGCCCCCATCGAGTCGAACACCTTCTGGAACTTGGGGATGATCCACACGAGCGCGGCGATCACGGCGAAGACGCCGAAGACGAGCACTATGACGGGATAGGTGAGGGCGCTCTTTATCTTGCCCCTCATGTTGTCGTCGCGCTCGTAGTGGTCGCCGAGGCGCCGCAGCACCTCGACCATGGCGCCGGACGCCTCGCCGGCGCGGAGCATGTTGGAGAACAGCGGGGGAAACGTCTTTGGATGGTGGGCGCAGGCGTCGGAAAAGCTCTCGCCGCGCACGATGCGGTCGCAGAGGTCCTGGCACACGTAGCGCTGCGCGCTGAGCTCCTCCCCCTGGCTGGCGAGCGCCTGCAGCGCCTGGCCAAGCGTCATGCCGGCCTCAAGGAGGTCGGCGAGCTCCGAGACGAACAGAAGCACCTCCACGCGCTTCATGTCTGTCTTCTGCTTCGCCCCGCCGATCTGCATGTTCCACACCGAGCCAGACTTTCTGCCCGGCGTCTTGGGCGAGGAGGCCCTTGGCTTCGAGCCGGCCTTGGCCTCGGCCTTGGCAGGCGCCGGCGCAACGGCCTTCGGCGCGGCCGGCGCCGGACCCGATGATGACGACTTCCTGTTCGCGTAGCCCATTGGCAGTCCTCTCCTCCCGGACTACCGCGCGGAGAACCTGTACTCGGTGCGGCTGCGGAAAGTCTCGCCGGGACGCAGTACCGTCGACGGGAAGTCAGCCCTGTTCGGGGAGTCGGGGTAGTGCTGCGTCTCAAGCGCCACGCCCGCGTACTTTGGATAGGTCTTGCCCGCGGCCTTGGCGGGAAGCGTGCCGTCCATGTTCTGCGCGCCGTACATCTGCATGCACGGCTCGGTCGTCCAGATCTCCAGCTGCCGTCCCGAGACCGGGTCGCGCATCGTCGCCGCGGGATGCAGCCCGCCGGCCTTGCCGCGCAGGACGAAGTTGTGGTCGTACCAGCTGTTCATCGCGCGAAGCGTGGGCTCGCCGGCCATCCACGCGGCCATCGACCCGATCGCGCGCGGTGCGGTGAAGTCGAACCCCGTCCCCTTCACCGGCGCGTCCTTCGTCGGGATGAGCCCGGCGTCGGTCTGCGTGTAGAAGTCGGCGAAGACGGTGAGCTCCTGCCCGAGCACGTCGCCGCTGGCCTCGCCCGCGAGGTTCCAGTAGGAGTGGTGCGTAAGATTCAGCACAGTCGGCTTGTCGGTCGTCGCCTCGTAGTCGATGGTCCACACGTTGTCCGGCAGGACCCGGTAGGTGACCTTGCATGTCACAGTTCCCGGAAATCCCATCTCCCCGTCTGGCGAGACGCACGTCAGCTCAATGCCGGGAGTGTCCCCGTCGCGGAAGAGCCGCGCCTTCCACACCTTCTTGTCCCAGCCCTTCGGCCCGCCGTGCAGATTGCAGTTGCGCGTCTCGGTCACCTCGTTCAGGGGGAGCTGGTACGTGTTGCCGTCGAGCGTGAAGCGCCCGTTGGCTATTCGGTTGCCGTACCGGCCTATGAGGGTCCCCATCGAGAACCCGAACTTCTCGTACTCCGCCGCCGTGTTCCAGCCAAGGGTTACGTCGGCGAGATTCCCATACCTGTCCGGAGCATAGACGCGAACCACGCGCCCGCCGTAGTCCGAGACGTCCAGTATGAGCCCGCCGGCGCCGACGAGACGGTACAGGCGCGTCTGACGTCCGTCGGACAGGCACCCGAAATCGGTTGACCACGCCGCCGAGGCGACTGCCACGGCGACTGATGCGAGGATCAGTTTCTTCATACGCGGTATTTTACCAAAACCGCCGCCATAATGGCAACTGCGTCACGCGGTTTTTTGGGCGGGCGGACATGTAACGAAGAATCGCCCATAGGTCAAGCCCCACAGCCAGGAGCCGGCCCGGGCCGGCTTAGAGCCATCAATTCGAAGACCTGGTCCAGCTGGCGCTTTATGGCGCCAAGGATGAGCCCGCACATCCAGGACAGTATCGCGACGATGAAGAACAGCACGGAAACTATGAGCGTCGGCTGGCGGGGGACAAGGCCTGTCTCAATGTACTCCGCGAAGACGGACGAGAACATTGCAAGCCCTGCGAGGCCGAAGAGAAGCCCCACCGCCGAGTAGAAGCACTGCGGACGATAGAGCCTGAAGAGACTAGACACCGTGCGTATGACCTTGATTCCGTCCGAAACCGTGTTCAGCTTCGACATGCTCCCCTTCTGCCGGTCCCTGTACTGCACAGGAACCTCCACCAGCGACATGCGCTTGTCAATCGTGTGGATCGTCATCTCGGTCTCAACCTCGAAGCCGTTGGAGAGGACCGGGCACGTCTTCACGAAGAACCTCGAGAACGCGCGATAGCCCGTCATGACGTCACGGACCCGGCGCCGCCACAGAAAGCGGATCAGCGCGCAGACGAGCGCGTTGCCGAAGCCGTGCCCGAAGCGCTTGTTCTCCTCCGCATATGTGGACGAGAGCCTGTCGCCGTTCACCATGTCCACGCCGCCCGCGGCAATCGGCGCAATCAATTTGTGGACGTCTTCGGCTGGGTACGTGTCGTCCCCGTCGACCATCACGTAGACGTCCGCCTCGACCTCCCTGAACATCCGCCGCACCACGAAACCCTTGCCCTGCTGCGGGACCAGGCGCACGATGGCGCCGCTCCTGGCCGCGATCTCCGTCGAGCCGTCGGTGCTGTTGTTGTCGTAGACCCACACGGTGGCGTCGGGCAGCTCCCTCCGGAAGTCCTGCACGACCTTCCCTATCGTCATGGCCTCGTTGCAGCATGGAATCAGAACCGCTGTCTTCATCTCACCCCTCCTTCTGCGCAGAAGTTCGGCCTCACCTTGAACGCGGCGGAGACCCCTCCAAGCCAGTCGAAATGCAGCATCTGGGAAATTGGGCCCCCGAACGGATAGCGCCTGTTGATCTCGCCCACGGCCTTCCGGACGTCCCTCGACGACAGGAGCAGCGGGTCGGACGTCGCGGATGCCTCCGGAAAGTCCCCTTCGCAGCGGAGGTCCACGCCGTTGAATCCGGCGACCTTACGCAGGGCATATCGGCCGCACGCCTCGGCAGGGATCTTCCACACGCGGGACTCGGCGGCCATCCTGCGCAGCTCGGCCTGGCGAACGGACTCCGTCGCGAGCAGGCGGAGTCCGCCGGAGGCCGACCTCAGGATCAGCAGGAAGCAGCATCCGGCCACGACTAACACGAACGCGGAGGACGCTGCGCGGTGGAATGCGGCGCCGAGGCGCAGGCATAGCGCGTTGGGGAACGCGAGCAGATTGAAGGCAGCCAAGATGGGGATGAGCCTGATCTGCAGGAAGTAGCGCGAGTACCCAATGTACTTCAGCGGCGCGAAGTTCGCAGTGACGAATACCAGGACGATCATCGCCGTAACGACGTTCCGCTTCGAAAGAATGCAGGCGAGGAGGCTCATCGCCAGCAGGACACCGAAGACGTAGCCGTAGCCGCCGACGCCGCCGAAGACGTAGAAGGACGGACTGAACCCAGGCTGTCCATAGTACCAGGCGCAGGCCTTGACCGCGAGAGGCTTCGAGACCCAGGCGTAGACAATCCGCGCCAGGTAGCCCATGCGAGACCCGTCGGCGTTCGAGGCAAAGTCGTTCGTGACGTCCATGACGGCGACGTTCGGGTCGAATGTCATCGTGGGGTAGAAAGGCGAACCGTACTGGATCCAGTTGGTAAGCAGCGGATGGGCGCCGACGACGAGAACCACGACTCCAAGGGCAAGCATTGCGCGGAGGAACGACTTCCTCCTCCGCTCCAGCAGGAGCATCACCAAGCAAACCAGCACGACGTTGACAAGTCCGTTAGTCTTCGAAAGCGCGCAGGCCGCCGCCGACATAACAAACATGGCGAGGTCGCCCAGGAGGCGGCTGCGGCGCCAGAGGACGGCGGAGAACAACATGGTAGCAAAGGCCGAATACATCACGTACTCGACGAGCCCGTCGAACGCCGAAGAAAGCTTCACGGAGAGCGCGCAACAGGCCGAGAAGACGGCGCACAGGGGGCGTCCGCATCCGAAGACCTCGCGAGAGAACCTGAAGGATACTACGGAAAGCGCTAGGAGGAGGACGTAGTTCAAGAATGAATCGCCGATGCAGAGCCCTGCGGCAAGGGCCACGAGCGCACCGCAGAGGGAATGGAACTTGGGCAGGAACAGCGCATGCACATGTGAGAACCCGGAGTCTCCCGCAACGCGGGAGAACTTCTCGAGGGTCGAGTCGAACACGGGGTTCCATCCGTCGATCAGCAGGCACTGCATCGGCAAATGGTAGTTCGCCACGTCCGACCCGACATAGGGATAAGTGAAGCACGTCAGGAGCAGCGCGGCGCAGGAGAAGCCGAGAAAGGCAAGGGCGCGCTTCGGCGAAAGGATGAGAGCGCAGAGGAAGACAGCGGGGAAAAGGACGCGTAGCGTCCAGGGCGAGCAGACCTTTCCGAAGAAGAAGCCGACGCCCGTGACGAACGCGCCGGCAAGGAGGGTCGCGAGGAGCAGCACATCGACGCGCAGCAGCCCTTCCCTCTCGGCGAACTGCGACAGGCAGGCGACGAGCCGCCTTGCAACCGATCGGCTACGCGAGGTCAATGTTCCGACGCACGCCCTTGACTATCGCGGACGCCTCGGCCGCGAGCCTCTCTATCGCCGCGTAGTCGCCGGCCTCAAGCGCAGCCTTCGGGACGATCCACGTGCCTCCGCAGCACAGGACCTCCGGCACCGCCAGGTAGTCGGCCAGGTTCGCGGCACTCACGCCGCCGGTCGGCATGAACCTCACCCCGGTGAAGCGGAACGCCCCGAGAAGGTTGCGGATCATCTTCACGCCGCCCGCGGCCTCCGCAGGAAAGAACTTCACCAGGTCGCACCCGGCAGTCAGCGCCTGCGAGAGCTCGCTCGCCGTCGCGACGCCCGGGCAGAACGGCAGGAGCTTGGCCCTTGCCTCGTCGACAATCGCAGGGTCGAAGCCCGGCGCCACGCCGAACGCGGCGCCGGCCTTCTTTGCCGCTCGCACCTGGTCGACCGATATGAGGGTGCCCGCGCCGACAACGGCCTCGGGAACATCGCTGCGGATTGCCGCTATGGCATCCGCCGCCGCGGCCGTGCGGAAAGTCACCTCGAGAACGGACAGCCCGCCCTTCACGAGCGCGCGGGCGAGCGGAACGGCCTGCTCCTCGCGCTCTATGACGATCACCGGGACCACGCCCGTCGAACCAAGTATGTCGACCACGCTCATGGCACCTGCCTCAATCGAGATTCGGAACCGCCGGCGCAAGAGCCTCGAAGTCGGCCACGGCGCCGGCATAGCCGCCCTTGACGACCTCCAGACCGGCGCGCACGCGCGGGAACTCCAGGTTCAGCCAGTACCAAAGCGCCTCGTGCTTTCCGGTGACGCCCTTCTCCTCAAGCATCACGAACAGGGCGGCCACGACGAGGGCGATGCCGGCGTCGACAAGCCGCCGCGCCGAGAGGTCGTGGTAGTCCTTGGCGTCGTCGCGGCCCTTCACGTATGCGATCGCCTCGTCCAGCGACGCGAGAAGCGCCTCCATGCGCGGATGGGCCGACGCCCATCCCTCCCCGAGGATGTCGTCCACGACAGCCTTGACGAGCCCGCCGGTCACGCCGGCGATCGCCGCGACGACCTGCAGCTGCGAGGTGCCCTCGTATATCGTCGTGATGCGCGCGTCGCGCAGGTAGCGCTCGACGGGGTAGTCCTTCATGTAGCCGGACCCTCCCAGCACCGCGACCGCGCCGTTCGAGACGCGCATCGACATCTCGGAGGCGAAGTACTTCGCCATCGGCGTGAGCATCTTGTTGAACCCGGAGTAGAGCTTCATCCTCGCGCGCAGGGCCGGCGCCTCAGGCGTGCCCTTCGCTTTCTCGAACGCGCGTGAGAGGCCGGACTCCATGTCGACGCACTTCGCCGCGTAGTAGGCGAGCGCGCGGCTGGCCTGCACGTCCACGGACATGCCGGAGAGAAGCTCACGCACAGCGGGGAACGCGTCGATTGTAGTGCCGAACTGCTTCCGGCTCGCCGCGTAGTCGCGCGCGGCACGGTATGCGGCCTCGCCGATTCCGGTGCCCTGAGCGGCGATGCCCATGCGCGCGCCGTTCATGAGGGCCATGATGTAGGTGATGAGGCCGCGCTTGCGCAGGCCTATGAGCCTCGCAGGCGCCTCGTTGAACACGAGCTCGCAAGTGGGCGAGCCGTTGATGCCGAGCTTGTGCTCGAGGCGGCGGACCTTGACCCACGGCCCCTTCTCGACGAGCAGGCAGCTCAGCCCGCGCCCGTCGGAGAACTCGGGCTCGGTGCGCGCGAGGACGATCAGCACGTCGCCGCATCCGTTCGTGATGAAGCGCTTGACGCCGTTCACGAACCAGTTGCCGTCCGCGTCCTGGTGCGCGGAGACCTTGACGCTCTGCAGGTCGCTGCCGGCGTCCGGCTCCGTGAGGACCATCGCGCCTGTGTACTCGCCCGTCACGAGCTTCGGCACATACTTCTGCTTCAGGTCCTCGTCGGCGAACGCGTTGATCGTCTCCGCGATGCCCTGGAGGCCGAACATGTTCATGAGAGACGCGTCTGCGCGGGAGACGATGTCGTTGAGGGCCGTCAGCACCACGCACGGCATGTTGAGCCCGCCGAGGCGGTATGGGATCGTCGCGCCCATGAGCCCGGAGCCTCCGAGGAGCTTGATGGCGAGGCGTATGCCCGGCGTGTACGTGACGGACCCGTCGTCGTTCAGGACGTTGCCGACCTTGTCGGTCTCCTCCGCCGTCGGCGCTATGCGGTTCGCGCAGATGTCGCCGCAGAGCGAGAGCGCCCGCTTGTAGTTGTCGATCGCCGACGCCGCGTCCTTCGGCGCGAAGTCGTACTCATCGGCGAAGCGGAAGTTTTCCTCCAGCAGCGTTGCGACCTCCGAGAGGTCGAGCGCGTCAATCGTCGCCGAGATGTCCTTGTTGTCTTCGTAGAAGTTGCCCATGGTTCACTCGCCCTTCGTCTTAATTGCCTTGATGAGCTTCGGGATGACGACGTTGAGGTCGCCGACGATGCCGTAGTGGGCCACCTTGAATATCGGCGCGTCCTTGTCAGTGTTGATTGCGATGATCTTCGCCGAGTCCTGCATGCCGGCGAGGTGCTGCACAGCGCCGGAGACGCCGCAGCTGATCATCAGCGCCGGGCGCACCGTCACGCCCGTCTGGCCGATCTGCCGCTCGTGCTCGCAGTAGCCGAGGTCCACGGCCGCGCGCGACCCGCCGACGGCGCCGCCAAGTGCCGCCGCAAGCTCGTGCAGGAGCGCGAAGTTCTCCTTCGACCCCACGCCCGCGCCGCCGCACACTATTATCCTCGCGCCCTTCAGGTTGACGCTCGACGCCTTACGGACGATCTCGACGACCTCTACCGGGATATCCACCCCCTCGAGACGCGCGCCATGCCGCACGACCTCGCCTTTGCGCGACGGGTCCGCCGCCAAGGGCTTCATCACGCCCTCTCGCACCGTCGCCATCTGCGGCCAGTTGCGCGGGTTCACGATCGTCGCAATGATGTTGCCGCCGAAGGCCGGGCGTATCTGCATCAGGATGTTCGAGAACTTCTCGCCCGTCTTCTTGTCCTCGTAGTCGCCGATCTGAAGGTCGGTGCAGTCGGCCGTGAGGCCGCACTGCAGGGCGGAGGCGACGGACGGCGCGAGGTCGCGCCCCATGTGCGTCGCGCCGAATATGACGATCTGCGGCCGGCACTCCTTCACCAGCTCCACGAGCGAATGCCGGTACGCCTTGTTGCGGAACACCTTGAGCGCAGGGTCGTCCACCACGTGCACGACGTCGGCGCCGCCCTCGATCAACCTGCCGGCGAGCGGCTCTACCCCGTCGCCCATCAGCACCGCGCCGACTTTCACGCCGACCTTGCCGGCCAGCTCGCGCGCCTTGCCGAGCAGCTCGAACGGAACGTCGGAGAGCCTGCCCTCCTCCTGCTCCGCGAAAACCCAGACTTCACCTTGTGTGTTTTTCATGTATCTCCACCCATCTTGACCAATCACTAAGCACTACGCACTAGCCACTACGCACTACCCTATTGTGTGATCCGCAATCAGCTCGCCCACGAGCCCGGCGACGCCTTCGTCCGTTGCCGGAACCTCCTTGAACGCACCGCCCGCGAGCACGACCGACATTATCTTGTTGACATTCGTCGGAGAGCCCGCGAACCCGCACCTCTCCGGCTCGCAGCCGACGTCGTCGCACGAAAGCACCTCCGGCTCGGCGTCCTTGTACTTCATCACGCGACGCATCTGGTAAGGGCGCAGCTCGCCGAACTTCTCCGTGACGGTGAAGAGCGCTGGCAGGCTGACGCGGCACGTCTCCACTCCGGTGCCGATGTCGCGCGTGACGACTGCTGTGTCGCCGTCCATCTCAAGCTTCTCTAGGTACGTCACGACCGCATAGTCGATCTTCTCGCCTATCTGCGGGCCGACCTGCGCGGTGTCGCCGTCGATGGCCTGACGCCCGCAGAAGACAAGGTCCGGCTTGAGGGACTTCACGGCCTGCGACAGGATGTAGCTCGTCGCGAGCGTGTCGGAGCCGGCGGCCTTGCGGTCGGTGAGCAGGATCGCCCTGTCGGCGCCGCACATGAGCGCCTCGCGCAGGACGGCCTTGGCGGCGGGGAGGCCCATCGTGAGCACCGTGACCGTGCCGCCGAAGCGCTCCTTCACCTGAAGCGCCGCCTCGAGCGCGTTCTTGTCCTCCGGGTTGAAGATCGCCGGCAGCGCCGCGCGGTTGATCGTTCCGTCCGCCTTCATCGCATCGCCGGTCACCTTCTTGGTGTCTGGCACCTGCTTGACGCAGACCACGCAGTTGTAATTTCTCATGAGGTATATTATACCAAATTATCGCGGCGCCTGCGCCTACGACATTTCGCCGAGCCAGTGCGCAGGCGCACGGGGGTCAGCGAATTTCTGCCCGTCCGCGGCGGACGAGTTCCACGGGGCCGAGAAGGCCCGACGGCAGGGGCTTCCATTTGGAGGCGTCCAACTCCACATAGCTGCCGCCCTTGTCGAAGTCGATGCTGACGATGTTGATGTCGGCGAAGTACTTCCACTCGACCTTGTTGGCGTCGTTCCAGCGAAGCCTGTTGGCGCCCAGGTTAGTGACCTCCACGACCAGTTCGTTTGCGCCCGGCCTGAGAGCGCCAGGCGGGACGGCGAACTCGTACGGCGCCATGAACCTGACACCGAGGTCCACGCCGTTCAGGCGCACGCGCGCCACTTCCCTCACGTCGCCGAGGGAGAGCGTCGTGGGCTTTGCCGCATCGTCGCCCGAAAGACAAAACTCAGTCCGATATGAAAGAGTTCCTGAGAACCACTCGTCGAACGTGCGCCAGTCGACAAGCCTCTCCATGGTTCGCTCCGCAGGCAGCGCCGGCCCGCCGCAGACGGCGGAAACCGTCCACTTGCCGCCGACGCCGACGGCGTTTCGGTTTTCCGCGGGAAGCGCTGTCTTGACGGAGAACCCTTCGCCTGCAAGGAACATCGAATGGCCGGGCTGTATCTCCACGGAGCGCTTCGCGGCCGTCTCGCCAGTCAGCGGGTCCATCGCGGCAAACGCCTTAGGCGCGGAGACAACGCGGGGAGACGCCGAGTCGTTTACGACGAAATAGCCGGTCGCGCCCTGCCTGCGCCAGCGGGTGGCGCGCAGTCCATTCGCCTCGCAGAACGGCATCCTGCGCGCCTTCGCCGGCTCGGACGGCTTGGCCGGGTCGATGACCTCGGCATACTTCCCTCCGAGGCCGGCCTTGAGCTGCCGCGGGGATATGTAGTCGAACGCGTAGCCGGCGTCGTAGAGGCGCTTGGCAAAATTGCCGATCGGCTCGCCGTAGAACCAGTTGCGCCTGTGCACCGACATGTTCACGACCTTGCCTCCCTGCTTGGCGCGGAAGCTCTCGGGGTCCCAGACTATGGCGAGGTCGTTGTCGCTCGTCCACGTCTGGAAGATGGACTGGCAGCGTGTGGCATAGCCGTTCAGCGCCCCCATTTCGCGCCAGATGGGGTTGCGGGGGTTCATCTCCAGTGACGCGTAGAAGCACCAGCCGGGCCACACCGCGTCGACGGGGGAGTAGCAGAGGCCGTGGTAGAAGACATGGTTGACCCCGGAGAGGAAGAGCATGTCGAGGAACCGCTTGATTTCGGACGGGCGTTCGTTGAAGTGGTTGTCGATCCACGTGCACGACTCGGCCGAGACAAGCGTCGTCCCCTTCACATGCGCGGCGGAGGAGGCGAACTTGGAGATGAGTACGTCACGGTCGCCCTTGCCGAACATCTCGGTCTCCGGTATGTCCGCGATCGCATAGAAGTCGAGCCAGTTCCCCGGCGACCCATGCCCTTCGTTGCGCGTGAGATAGCCGTTTTCGCGGCACCAGTCGGCCCACACGCCGAAGCACGCCAGCAGGAGCTCGTCTATGCTACCGCCGTGCTTAGGCGCTGCGCCGTAGTATTCGTAGCTGTCGTGGTAGAAGGCTCGCGGACGCTCCGCCTTGCCGTTCTTCCCGAACCACCTGTCGAACTGCGCGACATGGATCTTCATCGCCTCCGGGTCGAACGGGTCGATCATGAACCCGGCGCCGCCGGGACCGGCGCGCTTCACCTTCATCCCCGAGCTCGGCGCATGGTCCCTGTCTATCCACGGTCCGCCGAAGCACCATCCCGAGCCCATCGTCAGGTCGATGCCGAGCCCGTGCCTGCGCGCAGTCCTGGCGGCCATGTTCCACGCATCGATCCATTCCGGGGAAAGCAAGTTGCGCCATTTCTGGCGGTAACAGCCGTTGGTGCCGTAGGCGCCGTAGATGGGAATCACGTGGAAGCCGCCGAAGCCCTTTGCCGCGAGCTCGGCGCACTGGAACTCGATGCCGCGCTCGTCGACTGCGGACGCCATCCACCAGTTGTAGACCCACGGGCGCATCGTCGCCGTCGGCTCGGGCCATGCGAAGTCCGGCGCGTCCGCCGCGCGGAGCGGCATCGCAAGGCAGACGGCCGCGGCAAAAGAAAGCAATGTCTTCATGTCTGACATTATACCATAAACGCCCGCAGGCGCGCAGTCACCGGCAGAATAGGTACGTCGCGCCGACCGCGATGCGCTCGGCGTACATCACCGCGGCCAGGATGGGATGGCGAAGGAGCCTGCGCCACTTGCCGTTCTCCACGAAGACCCAGAAGTAGCGGTAGCCGAGACCGAACTGCTTCTTCAGCGCGGGGTGGCCCTTCCACTTCGCCTGGTACGCGGCCATGGACTTCGCGTAGTAGGCCTTCTTGGAAATGAGCCGTCTGAAGGAAAGGGACTTCTCGTTGTGTATGAGATGGTGCGCCAGCACGGCGCAGCGCGCACCCGTCGCGATGACGCGTATGTCGAGCTCCCAGTCTTCCGGGCCGGCGATCAGCTCCTCGTCGTAACCGCCGGTCTTCTCCAGCACGGACTTGTGGAAAAGGCGAAGCGCGTCTATGGCCGTGCCGTCGTAGAACGAGCGCTCGAAGTTGCGCGCCTTGGTGCGGATTCCGGAACCGGTCCTCACCTCGGGGATCCAGTAAGCGAGCGGGCGCCCGTCGCCGCCGGAACCGTCGGCCACGGAAAGGATCTCGTCCAGAGTCTCGCCCGGCAGTATCATGTCGGCGTCGAGGACGATCACCCATTGCGCGGAGGCGGTGCGCCAGCCGAGGTTGCGCTGGGCCGAGCGCTCTGGGCCTTTGTCGAACACCTTGGCGCCGGCCGAGGCTGCGATTTCCTTCGTACGGTCGGAGGAGGAGTTGTCGACGACGATCAGCTCAACCCGGCCGCGCGCCGGCTCGAACGCCGCGAGGCAAGCCCCTATGTTCGCCTCCTCGTTCTTCGTGGTGACCACGACGGAAAGCGCAGGCTGCTTGACGGCGTTCATGCGGCGCGGGGACCGGTCAGAGCTCCACCTTCTTGTAGCGCGGAACGAGCGCCTTCATGCACGACCAGCCGACGATGTAGGCTACGGCGCAATAGCCGAACACGATGCAGTAGCCAGCGGGCTTGCCCGTGTAGCCGAGGAATTCCATGGCAGGGCGAGCGAACTTGGCGCCGGCGGCAAGCAGGTCCTTGGTCATCTCCACCTCCTTGCCGTCCACCATCGTGGTGCCGGCCGCGTAGGTGAAGAGCGCGCCTGCGCACTTGTTGACCATGAAGCTGCCGCAGCCCGCCGCGAACTGGGCGATGCCGGTGAGCGTGCCGATCGTGGACTTCGGGAACATGTCGCCGACGACCGAGTAGACGTTGGCGCTCCACGCCTGGTGCCCCGCGCAGGCGAGGCCGATCAGGATCGCCGGCCACCACGCGGAGTACGCGCCGAGCGGCTGTGCGCCGAGGGCCAGCAGCGGGAAGCACGCGAAGATGAACATCGCGACCATGCGGCCTTCGTAGGCGTTCATGCCGCGCTTGTCGACCATGTAAGTCGGGATCTTGCAGAGGTAGATCGAGACGAACGTGACGATCGCATAGAGGGTGAATATGAGCGCCATGCCCATGCCGTCGGAGCTCTTGTAGCCGAACTGGTCGGAAAGGTAGCCGGGCGTCCAGAACAGGAAGAACCACCACACGCCGTCGGTGAGGAACCGGCCGAGCACGAGAGCCCACGTCTGCGGGAGAGAGAACGCCTTGCCGTAGGAAATCCTTTTTTCAACTGGCTGGGGTTCGGGGGCGCCAGAGCCCCCGTCCGTTCCAGCATCGTCAGCCGATATATATGCCAGCTCCGCCGCGTTGACGCGGGGGTTTTCC
Source organism: Kiritimatiellia bacterium (assembly GCA_017405115.1). The sequence continues at coordinate 18,404 of JAFRBA010000100.1, read as the reverse complement.
GCCGGCTTCCTGTAGAGCCATATCCAGAAGCCCATCCAGACGAAGCCGAGCGCGCCGATGATGATGAACGACATCTCCCAGCCGCAGTACTTTGCGATCAGCGGGATGGACAGCGGCGCCGCGAGCGCGCCGACAGACGAGCCAGAGTTGAATATCGAAGTCGCGAAGGCCCTGTCCTTCTTCGGAAAGTACTCCGCCGTCACCTTGATCGCGGCGGGGAAGTTGCCAGCCTCGCCGAGCGCGAGCACCGCGCGGCAGGCGAGGAAGAGCCAGACCGACGTCGTTATGCCCATCATGCCGAGGAACCCGACCGCCTTCAGCGCGGAGTTGCCAACGCCGCAGCCGGCGTGGAGGCACGCTCCAAGCGACCAGATGAAGATCGCCCACAAGTACCCCTTCTTGGTGCCGAGCCTGTCGATGAACTTGCCGGCGAAGAGGTTGCACAGGGCGTAGATGATCGAGAACACGGCGGTGATCGTGCCGTAGTCGTTGTCGGACCACCCGAAGACGGGCGCGATGAAGTCCTTGTACGTCAGGGACAGCACCTGCCTATCGAGGTAGTTTACCGTCGTCGCGAAGAACAGCAACGAACAGATTACCCAGCGGAAGTTTGACATCTTCTTCATAACTTTTTCCTTCTTCCCTATTCCTTTTTCCTTCTTCCTTCTACCTTTTTCCTTAATCCTTATAGTACCCTTCCCAGCCCTTGCGCGGGCGAATTCCCTTTATGAAGTAGTCTGCGTAGTCGTCGCCGAGGATCTTGCCTGCAGCGGGGTCGAACGCGAAGCCGCGGTTGACGCGCTGCGCGATGCAGCCGAGCGCGAAGAGCTGCGAGATCCGCCCCGCCACGGAGAACGGGCTGTTCGCCTTCGTCTCGCCCCTCACCGCGCGGATGAAGTTGCGGTAGTGCGTCTCCGTCTCAGGAGGGAAGTCGGGCAGCTTGGCGTTAAAGTCGCCGACGAGGTGCAGCGGGTGCTTGTGGGAGAGCGACTGCCAGACGGTCCCGTCCCTGCAGTACATCTCCTTGCCGGGGTAGAGCTTCTTCGCCGAATCGTCCTCGACGTTCGCGGAGTTCTTCGGTATGCCGTCCGGCACATCGAACACGAACCCCTTCGGCAGCTCCGGCCAGTTGCCCGCGCCGTCGTACCACTCGAGGCGGAACTCGTCGTGCAGCGCGTTCTTTGGGAAGGTGAACGCAAGAGTCGTGGCGCACGGGAAGGCGAACTGGTTCCAGCCCTCGCACTTCCTCAGCTCCACCTTCGTGGGCAGGTCGCCCTTCAGCAGAAACTCGTGCACGCAGTCCATCGTGTGGGCTCCCCAGTCGCCGAGCGCCCCGTTGCCGAAGTCGTACCAGCAGCGCCATTCGCCATGCGTGTACTCGTGGGAGTACTCGTGGTAACGGGCCGTGGCGAGCCAGGTGTCCCAGTCGAGGGTCGCCGGCACATCCTCACCCACCGGGTAGTGGAAGATGTTGCCCTTGAACTTGTGCCAGCGGCGGGCCATGTTCATGTGGACGCGCACGAGCTCCACGTCCTTAACTACTCCCCTGGCGACGTACTCCTTGAACTGGTGGTACTTGATCGTCGAGTGGCCCTGGTTGCCCATCTGCGTGACGACGCCGTACTTCTCGGCGGCCTTCATGAGCAGGTCGCACTCCTCGTAGGTGTGGGCGAGCGGCTTTTCCACGTACACCGCCTTGCCGAGCTTCATCGCGTGCATCGCGGCGGGGAAGTGCGAGAAGTCGGGGATCGCGACGAGCACGGCGTCGATCCGGTCGGCCATCTCGTCGAACATCTTCCGGAAGTCCCTGTACCGCGGCAGGTTCGGATACGCCTTGATCGCTGGTAGCGTGGCCTCCGCGCCCATGTCGGTGTCGCAGAGCGCGACGACCTCGCATATGTCTGAGGCGTCCTTGCGGAACTGCTGCAGGTCGTACCACGCCTGCTGCCCGACGCCTATCGCCGCCAGGCGCACCTTGCCGTTTGCCGCGTAGCCCTTGGCCGACAGGCCGCCGCCGGGCAAGATGGCGAAAGCGCCGGTCGCCATAGCGGACTTTATGAAGCTCTTTCTGTTCATGTTAAGGTTGCTCGCTCCTTCTCTGACCTCAGTTTGTTTTGTATTGTACCAATTTTGCCTCCCTCTTGCAACCGCAACGCCGCACCGTCGGCGTCGCGTCAGCGGATGAGTATGCAGGTTCCGCGCAACGAAGCACGGATGCCGTCGGCGGAGACCTCGACGCCCCAGCAAGACGACCTCTTGCCGTTCACCGTCACCGAATAGGCGTTGAGGTTCGCGAGGCTTTCCGCCGAAACGTCGCCGAAGTCGGCCGGAACTGCAAAGTCAGTCACGCCCGCAGGAACGTTTACGAGATCGATCGTGCCGTTCGCGGCGAAGTCGAAGCCCGAAAGCGTCCCCACGCCCGCAGAGCAGTCGACAGTGAGGCCGCTAATCGTCTTGCGTACGCCCTTCGCCACGAGCGTCGCGCCAGCAGCGACCTGTACCGACGTGACGTTGTCCAGCATCGCCGCGCCGTTGGCGTCAGGCGCGGCGGGAACGTTGAGCGCAAGTCCCGCGCCCGGACGAAGCGGATGTCCGGCAACAAACGCATCGCCGGAAAGCCAATCATCCGATTGCGGAGTCGAGACATCTCCCGTAAGATCAATCCACGTGCTTCCATCATTGCTAGCTTCTACACCTATCAATGAAGCCGCAGACGAACTCGTTCCTACGTTGATGTCGTAGCGCAAAATCGGCGGCGTATCGGCAGGAAGGCGCATCACGACATACATGTACCGTCCAGCCGTTCCATTTGGCTGGCCGCCGTTGTACGGTGTGCCGCACATGCGCCATTTGCTTATCGTTCCGTCGAAGAGATTGTCTAGCCCCTCGTGGTTGTATGACGCATAATGATAGACTTTGTTGCCGTTCGCGCTGTGGAAGAACACTTCCCCGGGTGCAAGGTCGGAAATCGAGATAGGCTGATATTCAACAGTCGAGGACGCATTTATACCGTCTGGTTCATGAACTCTGAGGGACGCCGCGCGATTCACTCCGTTTGCGTCGTAAAGCGCAAACTCCGGGACGTATGAGAACCCGTTGCCTCCGGCACGGGTATTCTTGATGACGAGTCTATAATAGGTGTACGATTCCCCGGCGTAGCGGTCCCAGAGTTCAAGCGTTCCATCCTTTACTTCGAGTTTGCCGGAGAGCGTGTTGGCACCGGCCACGACCCAGCGTCCGGAGCCATCCTTCGTCACAGCTACGGAGCCGCTTCCGGACGTGATGTTCGAGACCATGTTGTATTCAGTGGAGTCGCCGCCCAGCGCAAGCGTCTTCTCTCCCGCGTCAAACGCGGAGATGCCGGCGAACTGCAGTTTAGATCCGGTGCCCGAAGAAGCCAGCTTGCCGCCCGCGCCGGTAAGCGCCAGCGGGCGCGTCGTGCAGGCGGAGGCCTTGCCGCCCATGTACTCTAACGTCGGGAACGTGCCTTTGCCGCCAAGAAGACACGCATAGTCCACTGCCTTCGAATCGTCGCGAGTACCGATGTACGGCTCGTGCAAGATCGTGGAAAGGCCAAGCGCGCAGGGGACATTCGTCTCCGCGATGGACGTGAACTGGAACGTGCCGTCCTGAATCGCCATCGCGCCCTTCTGCTCGTTCGCGTCATTGGCGAACCGCCATGTGCCGGAGCCCTCCTTCGTGAAGTAGGTTGTCACGGCATCAGGCGTTGTGACCTTTCCCGTGACGACGCATGGAACCGCGTTGCTTCCCGCAAGGCTTAAGCAGGCCATAATGCCGCCACCTTGAGACCAACTGCCGGAGAAAGTGACGCCACCTGTTGCTCCAGCGTCCATGATAGAGCGGACAGCAGTTGCGTATGGAGTCCAGCTGAACGACTTGTTCGTATCCTCGCCCGTGCCAAGATAGTGGAAGGCGCCTCCGATGCGAGACTCGATCGCCGCCCTGTAGTTTGCGCCGATCGACGACTCTCCGCCAACTCTGCCAAACTTCGTCAAATAGAGGTGTCCGTGCTTGGTGTCACCCTCGGAATAGCGCCCCCAATGCATGAACGTCCATCCCGCAAAGAGGCTGTTTGTGCCGTGCAGATAGACCGTTCCGGTCGAATACCACTTGATGCCTCCCATAAGCTTGCCGTAGAAATGGCTCACCGTCTGGTCGGCATATGCCACGTAGCCGATCTGGAGTTCGGCCCCGTTTCCGGTGGAGGCAGTGTTGGTGACTGTACCATAGCCATCGAGCGCGGCAAGTTGAGTCATGTTGTCGGGGATCAGCACGAGCGTGGCATCCTCGGACATCATGACCGGACCGAACGAATACGTTCCGCCCGAACCGGACTGCGGCAGCTTGAGCGTTCCTTTTTCAACGACAAGTCCATTCCAAGAGCAATATGCCGAATATCCGCCGTTCTTTACCTTCGCGTAGAGATCAGTCTGCGTGTTGGGGAGAAGTTCCACGGTCGCCCCCGTCCGCTTAATGATCATGCCCTCTCCGAAAACGGCGCACCGCCACTGGATGTCGGATGGCTGGTTGAAGATGAACGTAGAAGACGCCGCTGTCAGCTCTACGCCGTCAAGCGTATTGACGAACGCAGCATCAGCGTCTGTAGCGACTTCGACCGTTACGTTTTCCGGAATCTGCACCACGTCATGCGCCGTCGGCACCGCGCCGTTGGCGTCGACGTACTGCGTGGACGACTGCCATCCGCCGCTGCCGTTCGGATTCCACACGTACGTCGTGCGCGCCAAGAGCGCGAACGCGGCCAGCGCAGTGCATACGCAGAGCATAGCCCGCATGACACCAACTAGATTTCCTTTCATTGTTGCACTCTCCTTGTTTGGGATTCATTTTGTTTCTTTACAAGCGTTTCGCGTGAGATGCCTGATGCGCGGTCGCGGCAGACCACGCGGTAGCCGCCGGGCGCGTCGTTCACGTTCGTGCGGACGGTGAGTTTGCAGACGCCGTCCTCCGCGCAGGCGTAGCCCGCGCCGTCGAGTTCGCGCCCGGAGGAATCGAATATGCGAACCTCCACCGGAAGCAAGGCCGGGATTGGCATGCCCGAGTCGTCGCGCACGGTCATAGTGACTGTCAAGTCGCCAGAAGTGTCCTTGCCATTCGACATCCTGCACTCGACGTCCACGGCGGCGATGGGGCGCTGGAGGAACATCAAGAGGCGTCCGTCGTTCGTGTCGTATGAAAGCGGCACTTCTACTCGTCCGTCAGTCCGCCGCGCAAACGGTACCGCGCCGCCACGGGAAAGTTCATAGACAGCGCCTACTTTTCCCGACGGGTCGTTCAGCGTTACGCTGCCGGAGAACGGAAGCCCCTTCTCCATCGTGAGCCCCCACTGCCCGACGTAGTCGCCGAACGTGCGCCTGTCATTTATGGCGAATACGTATGGAGTGCCGCGCCACGCACGCGAGTAGACCACGATCTCGGGGCTGGAACTGTCCGCTTTCGGTGTAAACGCATGGCGTTCGGCGAGCGTCCTGCGCAGCTTCTCCGCGTTCTCCTGCATCTCCGCCTTGGCGTTCTCCGTAAACTTGCGCGCGACCGTGTTCACCAAAACCTTCGTGGATGCGTTCACGTCCTCCGTATGGTCGGACTTCGGAGGGCTCTTCTGGGCCACGACCGGCACGACGACGTCCGCCTTGAGCGCGGGAAGCAGTTTTTCGTCCGCGACAAGGATGCCGCCATTCTCCTGGAACGCCTTTATCCTCTCCACAACTGGCGCGGAAAGGAACACGCACTGCGGCGCGTACAGGACCTTCGTCCTGCCGAGTCCGTCGCGCATGATCGTCTCCTCGTAGACGACACGCGGATCGAGCCTTGCCCGCTGGAGGAACGTGATTGCCGGCGAGAGCCATCCCCACGATGCGGGGCCTCCGAACGCGGCAGTCGCGAAGCTTTCGAGAACCGCCACCTCCGGCTCGTCGCGTTCGAGCCGTTTCAGGGCGGGGCCAAGCGACGCGACGGTGCCGCGGAGAAGGTCCTTCATGCGCACGGCGGTCTCCGGAGAAGTGTAGACATAGCCCGTCGCCTGACCCGTCTCGAATATCGTGTTCCAGCCATGGAACATGATGCCCTTCACGGGCTTCGCGAGCATCGACCATACGGCTTCCTGCAGCGAATCCGCCGGTATGGTCGGGAAGGCCGCCAAAGGCCGCCGTTTCACCCACTCCGGCAGCGGCGCGACCACCACGTTCGTGGGAGCCATCTGCACCCGGTAGCAGATGAGCTGCGTCATGATCATTGGCGTCTGCCCCGGACGGCCCGCCGCCATCGCGAGGATCTCTTCGGCCGGCCCAGCCACGTTCATCGGGTCTGGCACGGCGTACACCCACTGGTTGAGCACGTCGACATCGCCGCCGGAGCCCCACTTGGGCGGACAGCGCACTGCGGGATCCCAGAAGCTGAAGAACGGACGTTTCCGCTGAAGCGCGCTCCCGTCGCCATAGCGCCCCGCCGCCTTGCGGTACTCCTCGGCGATGCCGCCCGTGTAGCCAGGCCATCCGTCGCCGCCGCCCCAGAACCAACTATAGTAGAGATAGAGCGGATCGTCCACTGGAACCACGCCGTCGGGAAAGCGCTTCTGCGCCAGCGAAAAGTTCGCGGTCTTCCCGTACACCTCGGACGGCACGTCGCGTCCCGTCTCGGACTTGTACCGCAGATGCTCGGTGTTGAACGACGGGAATGTAAAGTCGCGAAGTTCAGAAACCGGCAGCACGCCGGCAAACGCCGGATGATAGCCCACGGCTTCGTTCTCGGCGGCGACGATTTGCCTGGCGTGCTTCACCAACTCGGGGTTCGAGACCTCCGGCTGATTGACTTCCGGCGGATAGGTCGGCGTTTTTCCTCCTCGCAACAGGCGGTAGAATCGCTTGCGCTCTTCGCCCTCCACTGGATATTGAACGGAAACGCCGTGCATTGTCCGCATGCCTGCGGCAAGGGCATGGTCGTACTTGCCTATAGCGCCAAGTGCGCGGAGCGGACTGATGTTCGTCGTGGGGAAGCTGTCGAAGCGCAATACGTGGGTGAAGCCGAAGTCGCGAACGTCTCCGTCGGAGCCGCCGCCCCACATCACAACCGGCATCCTGTCGGCGAACGTCGGCCCGATCATTATCTCAACAGTCTCCTTCACTCGCACATCACCGCCGTCCGCGAGGCGTCCGACCGCGGCCACGACCACCTCGTAGCGGCCAGGCTTGAGCCGTGTCTCTACGGGGACGGCGATCGCAAGGCGCGCGTCGGCGAGCCTGTGTTTTGATGAGGCGTAGACGCGTCCCGTCTCGGGGTCGCGCTGTCTCGTGGCAAGGCGAACTTCTTTCACGCAAGTCTTTGAATCGCATGCCACGCTCAACAGCAGTTCGGCGTTTTCCTCGCCACGCTCGAAGGCGCAGCGCCCGACAGCGCGCACAGCCATCGACTCGGTAGGAATGGGCTTGATCGCGACTCGGCGGATGACGCCGTTGAATGGCATGTAAGAGGAGAAGAGTCTGTCGCCGATCACCGGCCTTACGCCGGGATTGGAGACAATCGGCTCGTAGCGGTCCATCTGACCTGTCATTTGCTTGTCGTCAACCGTCCACTCCACGCGGCCGAAAGAGCCATAACGGAAGGCGAAGCGGATTTCCCTGTCCTTCTCCGGCCTGAACGGCGGCCCATGCAGAAAGCAGGTGTCGTCGCCAAACCCTGCGCATATCACAGGCCTCCACTCGCCGTTTTTCTCGTCGAAGAACACCTGAAGCCCTTTGTTGGCGCGCTTCGGGCGGTAGTTGATGCCCATCGTGTCCCAAAGCATGTGCTGGCGAGGCGTTGCGGCCGCCGCGACGTCCGCCGCGTTTGTCCAATCGACGCGAGGAACGAACACCGCCTCGAACTCGAACGCGTCGGGCAGGGTGAAGCCGCCGACCGTCACTCCGGCGGGCAAACCGTTCCGATTGGCTATCTGGGCAGGCGCTAGTCCCCTTCCCGGAACCAAAACCGCAGACTTGCGCATCGAGCATCCGGACGGCAGGCCTTTCGTGAAATCCCACGCCTCCGCATGGACAGCGCCTGCCGCGGTCAGCGACAAGACCGCCGCGAAAACGCGAACGGGAATGACGTCAAGCCGCTTCATCGACCCTCCTGTCCAACTATCTTGGCATTGGCGAAAAGCCGAATCACCTCGTCGCGGGGAAGCGACGCCGTCCACGTATTCATATTCGCGGCGTCGAGCACGCCATGCTTCGCGCCAAGGTCAACCTTCGCATGGCCGCTTACGTGCCAATGCACGACATGGCAACGCCCGTCCTTCTCGTACAGGAATGCGCGCACAGGCGTGTCTTTACCGCCTGCAACCGATATCTGTTCCCATTCGACCAGCTCGTACCCGCCCTTGTCGTCCTGAAGAAGATGATGTTCCTTGCCGCAATCGCGCAAGCGGCGCTTCCAGTCCTCCGTGACAAGGCCGCGCCGACGCGCATCGTTCCAGCGGCGCATGGTTTCGAGGATGTCGCCCGTGCGCGGATGTTTGCGCAACCTCTCAAGCGGCATCGTAACCGTCGCCGCGCAGTCCCATGCCGCCGCTTTAGCCGCGCTGAACTCCCACATGTCCGGCTGGGTGCCGACCGTCCTGGTCTTGCCGCCGTCGATGTCCGACGGCAGACGGTAGTACCACCAGCCGAAATCGACGCGCGTCATGTCCTGCCACGTGATCGGCGCCTGAGCGCACGGAAACTCGACAATCTTCGCCTTGAACTCCTCCGTGCCGAATGAGTCGAACGCATTTGCCCCTGCGAGCATGTGCCAGCCGAAATGCACCTTGGCGGCTCCCTCGCCGAACGACGGCTCCGGCTTGAGCAGCCGCCAGTAACGATACTGGGCGTTCGCCACATGGTAGTTGAACGGACGGTTCACGCCCTCGGACCCATCGAGGTAGACGTACGCGAAGCCGCAATTGTATATGTTGGCGAGCTTGGCCGCCACTTCGTCCTGAAGGTCGGTGTTCTGGTCGATGTAGCAGCTGTTGGGCCAGCCATACTCGCTCAGGTCGAGAATGCCGCCGACCTCGCCCTTGGGATGCGCGGACGGGCGGGTCTTGTGGACGCCTCGCTTCACGCGGAGAAACTTGTATGGCGGCTCCACCGTATAGGATTCGTAGGAAAGCAGTTCGCCGCCAAACTGGAGAACGCGGCAACCAGGAAACATGACCGTGTCGACGGTCGGCTCGAACACCGTGACTTCGGCAATGTCGTTCGTTCCTTCGGGAATCGGATCTGCAAGCGTGAAACGACGCGTCTTGTTGAGCCGCGGATCGGCGACCGGCGTGACGTACCGGCTCCTCAGCCCGATGTGGGAATGGAGCGTATGCAGCCCTGGCTTGATGCCCGCCGCCTTGACCTTGGCGAGCATCGCCTTCAAGTCGGCCTCGCGGTTGGGATATTCGTCCCGCCAGTCATAGTCGCCACAATAACCGTAGCTGTACATTTCCTTCACTATGTGGCTGTAGTCGAACGTCATCAGCCTAAACCCGCCCAACTTCGCATACGATATGACCTCGCCAATCGTGTTCGGGTCGAATGCGGAAAGATGAAAGATCGACTCGCGCACGTCCTGGCTGCGACGGCTCGCGACACCGCGCGGCAAGCCGAAGTCACGCTCGAAGGAGTCCATCGCGTCAAGGAACGCCTCCTTCCCTGGCGAGGCGAAGATCGCCGCGCAGCCGCTGCGCAGGCGGATGCCGGAATACAGATCGGCAAACAGCACCTTGTGCCCGGAGCGGGGTTCATGGTCTATGTAGACGTGCGGCGACGCGCCGGCCACGCAGACCACGGCATTGTCGTCCCAGCTTGCGTTCAGCCAGTCGCCAAAGTTCCTGCGGTTGGCGACCGGCAGCTGAATGACGCGAAACGACACGACCGGCGGAACATCCATCTTGAGGTAGTCGTACGTCGCCTTGCGGTCGCAGATGAAATCGACCAGCTCGAACGCCAAATACGACGGTGCGACCTTGACGCGCACCTTCGCCTCGTACATCCCGTGCGGGAAGCCAACGATCAGGAAACCATCGGCCTGACGAAGCGAGCTGGCCGGACAAGTCGTGCGCTTGTTGGGATGAATCAGCTTCATCTCGTTGTTGAACGGACGATCCTGCGTCGCCGTGAACAGCGGCAAGGACACACCGTCAGCGAGGCACTCCTCGCCCGACTTCTTCACGACCAGCGAGCGCGCCACCGCGTCCACGCCGACAACAAGGCGGAACTCGGCGTTCTCCAGCACGACTTCGTCGGGAGACACGTGCGCCGCAAGGCAAAATGCAGGCGCAATCAGCGCCACCACGGACAATGCGAACAAATGTCTCTTCATGACGTTCATGCATGGCAGTATAACACACTTTCATTTCACCAACCATCCCCATGCCACAATCCAAAGGATCCAAACATGCGCACGCGCCAACCATCGGCGCCGCCGTCAGGACGCCATTACGGGAATGTCTCGCCCTGGATGTATACGGGGTGTCCAGCAGTCGACGATTCGTTGAACACGCCGGTGCGAAACCACGCGATCAAACCCTCCGCGATCGCCTTTCCCCTCAACCGCATGTCAACCTCTATGCGGGAGAAAGGCTTTGTGAAAACAGGCCCGAAGCCGCGGTTCGCAAAGGTAACGACCTTTACGTCCTCCGGTATGCGTATGCCGTTTTCAAGTAGCACCGGCAAGGCGCCCATCGTCAGGTAGTCGTCGACGAAGAACAAGAGGTCTGGCAGCGGACCGCTTCGCAGGCGCCGCTTCATCGCCTCCGCGCTTGCGCGCTGCATCCCCTCAAGGTCCGCAAAGACGGCGTTCATGTCGACTGACAGGCGCTCGATGAACATCTCGCTGTCGCGCAACCTGTTCCAGATGTTCATGATCGGACTGTTGCTTCCGAAATCGACCTGGCAGATGTTGCGGACCCGCGCACGGCGACATGCCTGCACAACTTCCTCCATCGGCTTGACGAACGACAGTCCTACGTCGGCGATCTTACCATGCCGCGACTCGAAGCCACCGCCAACGACCAGATACGGACAACCGAAACGCTCCACGACACGGCTCAAGGTCTTACGGTGCACGTCCGAACAACTGACAACCACGAAATCTGGCCGATTCTCCAGAGCCTGACGGAACAATTCCACGTCAATGTCGCCGTTGCGCTTAGATTCCAGCTTGACAGAATAAGGGCAATAACCGGCCCTGATCAGCACCGACTCGATCATCGCCTCGCTAACGCTCATGGCATACGAGCCTGACAGCTCGGCCGTCGCAATCAAGACTTTCTTGAAAGCATTGCGCTTCTTTGCCTTCTTGACGACACATCCGATTCCAGGATGGCTCACAAGCACGTCCTCGGCCATCAGCCGGGAGAGGGCCTTGCGCACGACCGTCTCACTCACGCCGTAGCGCGCGGCGATCTGCTCACGGGCCGGTAGAATGTCGCCGGCTGTATAAAAGCCAGAGGCGATCGCCGCATCGAATCCTGCGTACAGCTGATCCGACAAGCGCTTGGCGCACGTGCGGTCGACCCTGAAACCGGGCAATCTCGGCGGATCAGTCCTCATCGTCCGCGGCAAGTCCCCTTCTTGCAAACGCACGACTTTCCGTCCTTTCTTGCGGACGGAAAGTCGTGCGCATCGGTCGCCGCCGGCGTCATCGCCGATTCATCGCGTCACAGCGACTTCACCTTGAGGTCGCAGAACGAGACCGTCGAGTCGGAATGGTCCTGGAGCAGCAGGCGGCCGCTCTTGAGCTCGCCCCAGCGCTGCGGATTGCCCGCGGCGTCCTTGCCCCACGTCTTGTACTTTGAGCCGTCGACGGTCTTGCGGAAGCACTCGCTGCCGCGCTCGTATTCGAGTACCTTGACGCCGTTGAGCCAGTGCTCGACCTTGTTGCCCTTCGAGACGATCATGCCGGAGTTCCACTGGCCGACGGGCTTCACCACCTTCTCGGCGAGCGGCGCAGGGTAGAGGTCGTAGAGCGCGGCAACCTGGCGGTTGCCGTCCTTGCCCTTCGTGTAGTCGGGATGGCCGCTGTCAAGGACCTGGTACTCCTCGCAGGACGCGGAGTTGAGCTTCTCGTCGAAGAAGTACTTGACTCCGGAGTTGGCCTTCGGGGTCATGCGGAAGTCGAACTTGAAGACGAAGTCGGTGTACTTCTTGACAGTCACGATGTCTCCGCCGCCGCCGAGCTTCACGTCCTCCGGCGGGAGCTTCGCCCAGCTGCCGTCGTCGTTGATCATGTTCTGCGGACGCATCGTGAGGCAGCCGTCCTTGACGAACCAGCCGCGCTCGGGGAACTTGCTGCAGCCCCACTCCTCCTTGACACCGACCCACTTGTCCACCGGAAGGTTCTTGCCGTCGAACAGGAGCTCGTAGCCCTCGGCCTTCTCCTGCGCAGTGAGCGTGTTCGCGCCGGCGGGGACCGGCGCCATCTTCGGCGCGACCTTGATCGCGTCCATCACGCCGCGGTAGTAGCCCACCGACTCGGCGAGCGGAATCTCGAGCTGCGCGAAGTCCTTCTCGTACTCGACGAGGCAGTAGCCGTCAAAGCCGACCTCGGCGAGCGCCTTCAGGATGCCGGGGATGTCAAGCTCGCCGCGCGGGCCTTCCTTGGCAAAGTTCTGAACGGGGTCAATCTTGATGTTCTTGAGGTGTATCTCCACGACGCGGTCGCCGTTCTTGCGGATGAAATCGACCGGGTCGAGGCCGGCGCGGCGCTCGTGGCCGACGTCGAGGCAGACGCCGATGCGCCTGTCGCGGTTGCCGATGCGCTTGAGCGCCGACTCGGCGGTCGGGTAGAGGTACGCGTTGTCCGGCCCGTGGTTGTGCACAGCGGCGCGCAGGTCGTACTTCTTCACGCACTCGTCAAGCGCGTCCATCATCTCGTCGCTCTCGAGGCGGCGCTCGCGTCCGGGCATCCCCTCCTTCCAGTTGGGGTTCTCCTTGTAGGGGACGACGGAGATGTACTTCATGCCGTAGCGCTTGGCGAACTCGCAGCATGCGACGAGTTTCTCCTTGGTGTCGTAGTAGAGCGGGCCGGCCGAGACGACCTCGACGCCGAACTTGGCGGCCTTGACCTTGTAGGCCGCGATCTCGTCGTCGGTCGCATCGTACTTGATCGAGCCTTCCATGAGGCCCATGTAGTGGACGTCCATGTCCTGCAGCATCTCGAGAGCGCGGTCGAACGTCTGCTTGTGCAGCGTGTAGCGGGCGACGCCGAGCTTGTAGGGGAGCTTCGAGGCGCGGCAGCTGGGGCTCGCCGGGCGCGCCGTCGCCTTTTTGCACCCGCACTTCGCGCAGACCTTGTCGCACTCCCTGGCGCATTTCTGCGCACACGGCTTGTCGCACTTCTTCTCGCATTGCTGTGTGCACGGCTTGTCGCACTTCTTCTCGCACGACTGCGAACACGACTTGTCGCACGAGGCGCAGCCGACCATGGCGACTGCCAGCGCGGCGGAAAGCGTCATCAGAACTTTTTTCATCTCTGTCTCCTTGGTTGTGTTTTTGAATTATCGGGAATCAGCCCTTGAGCACGGCGTCGAAGTCGAGGCCGAACTCCTTCAGGTTGACGCGCAGGTCGTATTTGTCACGTGCGAACGGCTTCATCATCTTGTCCGCCTCGGGGCAGCCGGTCGACTCCGTCTTCCAGTCCCAGTTCAGCTTGGCGCTCTTCTTGCCGCGGCCGAGCTCCATGCACATCTGGCCGAGCGAGCAGACCGACGTGGAGCGGTGGCCGACCTCCGCCTTGGTGGTGGTGAGCTTCGGATCCTTCGCGGCGATCGCCTCAAGCCAGTTGAACACGTGCGCGTCCATCGCGTTGTCTGTTATCTCGCGGAGCTTCGGCAGGAGGACGTTGCGCGACGCCGCCATCGGCGGCAGCTGGCCCGGCTTCAGCGGCACGTCGGGGTCGGAGGCCGTCACCTTGGCCGCGCCGCGCGTGCAGAAGAGCCAGTCGCCCTTCTCGCCGACGAACTTCACGCCGTTCTGGTACTTGTTGCAGACGTGGCCGTCCGTCTTGCCGCCGTTGTAGCTGTAGTGCAGGTCGTACGTCGTGTGGACGTTCCAGAGCTTTCCGCCGGAGAGGTCCATCCACTCGCACGTGCCCTCGACCGACTCGGGGCCCTCGAAGTCCTTGCCGAGGCCCCACTGCATTATGTCGATGTGGTGCGCGCCCCAGTTGGTGATCATGCCCCAGCCGTACGGCGCGAGCTGTATCCAGCCCGGGCGGGACCCGATCTTCGCCGTGTCCTGCGCATGGCAGCGCGTCTCGTTGTACGGAGCCGTCGGATCCGTCGGGCCAAGCCAAGTCTCGTAGTCGAAGTTCGGCGGCACCGGCTGGGTCGCGGAGCTACCGCCGGACTTGTCGAGGCCAATGCCGACCTCGACGCGCTTCACCTCGCCGATCACGCCCTCGCGAACGGCGCGGCAGACGGCCTCGAACTGGCTCCAGGAACGCTGCTGCGAGCCGACCTGCAGGACGGTGCCGAACTTCTTCGCCAGGTTCGCCAGGATGCGGCCCTCCTGGATCGTCTGCGTGAACGGCTTCTGCAGCCAGACGGCCTTGCCGGAGCATATCGCGGTCGTCGCGACGAGCGCGTGCCAGAAGTCCGGCAGGCAGATCATCACGGCGTCGACGTCGGCGCATGCGCACACTTCCTTGTAGTCGTGGTACGCCCTGACGACGGTTCCGTCGCCATAGGCCTTCTCCACATTGGCCTTCGAGTACGCCGCGCGCTTCGAGTCGAGGTCGCAGACCGCGACGATGCGGGCGAGGTCGGGCCGCTTCAGCACGCCGGGGATCTCGAACGAGTTGGAGATGCGCCCGCAGCCGATGATGGCCACGTTTATCTTGCGGTTGGCGCGGAAACCGCACGCGCAGCCGTTGAAGAGGACAGGGGTTGCCCCGGCGGCGATTACGCCGCCCAGGAAGTTACGACGGTTGATGTTCTTCATAAGTTTTGACATTATAGCATAATTCCCCGCCCCTGTGGGCGGAAACATTCATTTCGGCCATGAAGCGAGCGGCGAACCGCGCGTTCATGCGTTCTTCACGATCTTGACGCCGGAAACCGCGCGGCGCTTCGTGGAGAACGCGATGCCGATGAGGGTGATGGGCTTGCCGGAGGGGCGGAAGCGGTCGGTGTATTCCTTCGCCTGAATCTGCTCGATCGCCTTCTTCGCGGTGGAGTCGCGCTTCACCTCGATGATGTAGGCGTCCATCGCCGTCTCGACGGTGAGGTCGATGCGGCCCTTGTGAGTCCTGACCTCGCCGCCGACGTTGAGGCCGATGACGCGCAGCACCACGTACATGATCGCCTGCCACGACTGCTCGTTCTGACGGTCGGTGAGATCGTAGGGAATCGCCGCGAAGAACTGGCGGAACGCCTCTACGAAAGCCTCTGGGTCGCGGGCGAGAAGCGCGTTTACGACTTCAGCCGCGATATTGGCGGAGCCGGAGTTGTCGGTTCCGATGTACAAGGCGGAAAGATCGACAAGAAACGAATTCTCGACCTCCATGTTCGGGAATTTGAGGCTGTACCGCCAAATCCCCCCGGTCTGGCTGCAATTCTTGATCGTGAGATAGCCAGTCTGGAAGAGGAGCGTGACGGGCTTGATGCGCTCGGGCTCGTACGCGGCGAGGTCTGCTTCCGTAACGGAAAGGTCGGAGACGTCCAACGGCCGCTGCTTGAAGAAATCCATCAGGAACGTCGGCATGGCCGTGAGCGACCACCAGTTGGCGAACCTCATCGTGTCTAACGTCATGCCAAGCGAAACCGGATTGATGACAGGTTCGGCGCCCTCGGCAAACCTATACCCGTCGTACCACTTCACGATCTCGTTGAAAGTCTCCGACGACGACTTGCCGAGCTTTGCGCCGAGCGCCACCGTGCTCTGAGGGAAATTTCGCCGCACCTCGTCGTGCGTGTAGCCGAAGAGCGTCGCTACAACCGATTCAAGCGTGTAGTCCTTCAGGTTGTTGAGGTCGGAGAATATCGACACCTTGGAGAACTTGCTCACGCCCGTTATGAAGAGGAAGCGCTGCTTCCCTTCCAGCGTTTTCAGGACGGAGTAGAACGCCTTGAGCGCGTTCTTGAACTCAGTCACCTGCGGCGTCATAAGATGCCCCAGAATCGGCTTGTCGTATTCGTCGATCAGGACAACCACCTGGCCTTCGTCCGACACCGCCGCAACAGCGCCAGTTTTCGCCGTGGTCTTCCGCCTCGCCGACGACGCCAAATCATATAGGTCGTTGATAAGGTTCTTGAACGCTATCGACGGATTTTCGTCGTCTCTGAACTTGACGCCGTTGCGCTTGGCCTCGTCCTTCAGCATGTCGCGCCAGAACCTCTCGAGCTCCGGCACGGTCCTCGTCTGTGCGCTGCCCATGTCGAGGTGGATTACGGGCCACTTCTTCGACCAGTCCCAACGGGGCTCGATGGCAAGGCCCTTGAACAGGTCGCGTTTGCCCTCGAAAAGGCATTTGAGTGTGGAGACGGCGAGCGACTTCCCGAACCTGCGCGGACGCGCGATGAAAAACTGTCTGCCGCGCGAATCGTCGGCAAGTTCTTTCAGAATCGCCGTCTTGTCAACGTATGAATAACCACCCTTCCGGAGGTTCTCGAACGTGTATATGTCTGTCGCCGCCTTTTCCATGCGGCGTATTATAGCAAAATCCGCCGAGCCTTGGATGAAGGGACAGTTGAATCTCAGATAGGTGAGAAGACAGAGTGAATGCGACTGCCCGCGAAGCGGGGAGTCGCATTCCCTCTGTCTTGTCGCCTGGTTGCATTGAGTCTGCCAGTATCGGATGGGGTTGCATTGTCTCTGCCATAGACAGAGCTTCAAGGAAAATAGTTCCATCAAGAAGGACAACCTCATCAACGCCCCCATGGGGGCGGCCCGTCGCATTTAACCTGCCGCGGGTTTTTCCGCTATCATTCGCACGCCCCGCCAATCCCGGCGGGCAACAAGAAAGGAAACACAAATGACACAAGGAAAGAAGCAGATGGTCGGCACCCAGCGGTGCCGCATCGAGTTCGGCCTCGCGGCCGGAATGTCCGAGAGGGCCATCGCGAAGGAGATAGGCGTCAGCCTATCGACGGTCTCCCGCGAGATCAGGAAGCACACCTACGAGTCCTTCAAGGGGTGCCACGGGCGCGCCAACCAGTGCGTCCACCGGCAGGACTGCAGGCTCACCGGGGTCTGCGGCGACTGCCCTGCCAAGGGCGCGCCGTGCGTCCGGTGCAGCTACCGCAACTGCAACAAGTTCTGCGACAGGGTCGAGTACATCGACTGCTCGCAGCGGCTCCTGCGCACGGCCAAGATCTGCAACGGCTGCCCCGACGAGAGGCGCTGCCACAGGCGCAGGCTCTTCTACGTCGCGAGCCGTGCGCAGGACGACTACCGCAGGGTCCTGAGCGAAAGCCGCCAGGGCGCGGCGCTGGAGCAGTGGGAGCGCGACTACATCGACGCTCTCGTCTCCCCGAAGGTCAAGGCGGGGCAGTCCGTCCACCACATCTGCGTCACCAACGCCGCGAAGCTCACCAGGCACGAGCGCACCATCCAGCGCTACGTCAACTACGGCGTCCTCTCCGCGAAGCGCGGCGACCTCAAGCGCGCCTGCATGGTGCGCCCGCGCAAGTCGCTCGCAAGGGGGTACCAGCACAAGGTGGAGACCGGCTGCTACGCTGACCGCGCGTACGTGGACTACGGGAAGTTCCTCTCGGAGCATCCCGGCGTCGGGCCCGTCTACATGGACCTCCTCATCGGGCGCGTGGGGGGCGTCTGCCTCCTGACGCTCCACTGGCCCAGGGCGGGCTTCATGATAGGCATCCTGATCCCAAACAAGTGCGCGGAAAGCGTTGTCGCGGTGTTCGACAGGCTGTACGCGGAGCTCGGGCCGGAGCTGTTCACGAGGCTATTCCCCGTCATCCTCACCGACCGCGGCACGGAGTTCTCCTACCCATCGCGCATCGAGGAGTGCGAGGACGGGACGAAGCGCACCAGGGTGTTCTTCTGCGACCCCATGAACTCCAACCAGAAGTCGCAGATCGAGCGCAACCACGAGATCGTCCGGGAGATCCTCCCCAAGGGCGTCTCCTTCGACTCGCTCACGCAGGATCAGGCCTATCTCGCGCTCTCGCACGTCAACGCCTACGTCCGCTACGCGCAGGGCAACAAGACGCCCTACGACGTCTTCGAGTTCCTCTACGGCGAGGGCACGACCGCAAAGCTCCACATCGCGAAGATTGACCAGAAGGAGGTGGTCCTCAAGCCAAGGCTGGTCGGAATAGAGATGAAGTAAAGGCCCTCTGACACACCGTCCCGACACCCAGGCGCATCTACTAGGCCGCAAACCAGACCTGCGCG
>JAFRBA010000010.1 GCA_017405115.1 Kiritimatiellia bacterium | reverse complement strand
CCATGTTCCGTCGATGACGAACTTGTACTGGTAGCTGCCGGGGTCGAGCTTGACAGTCGCGGTGTAGATGCCCGCACGTGCCTTGTAGGCCATCTTCTTCGCCGTCGGGTTCCAGTCGTTGAACTCGCCGGCAAGGTAGACCGCATGCCCCTTGTCGCTGTGCACCGTGAAGGTGACGGCTTTCTTTGCCGACGACTTGCGCACGGCGGATTTCTTCGCCGCAGACTTTGCACTGCGCGTAACGACGGTCTTCTCCGCCACGGCCTTCTTGGAGGTCCTGATCTTCATTTTCCTGTTTCCCTTTCTTTTATTTTGTCCGCGAATATGCCCTTCGGCGGCGAACGGGCGAATAGTATCGCATATTTTCGTAAAAAGTCAATGGGGAAAGTGAAAGTTTTTTTGGTATAATATCCGCCCATGACGGCAATCATTGACTATCGGGCGGGCAACCTTACGAGCGTCCGCAACGCCTTTGCGGCGATCGGCGCCGAGACGACGGTGACGAGCGACCCCGTCGTCGTCGCCGCGGCCGACCGCGTAGTGTTCCCAGGCGTGGGCGCCGCGAAGAGCGCGATGCGCAGCCTTTCGGAGCTCGGCCTTGTCGAAGCGGTGCGCGCGGCGGCGGCCTCGAAGCCATTCCTGGGAATATGCCTTGGCATGCAGATACTCTTCTCCCACACGGAGGAGGACGGCGGCGTGGACCTGCTCGGGATCCTGCCGGGGCAGGTGCGGCGATTCCCGTCCGTGCCCGGCTGCAAGGTGCCCGAGATGGGCTGGAACCAGGTGCACGGAAGCGACCCGCAGGGGATGCTGCCGCCGATGGACGAGTTCTACTTCGTCCATTCATACTATGTCGAGATGAACCCCAGCGCCGTTGGGCGGACGGAGTACGCGGGCGTCGAGTTCGCCTCCGCCGTGCGGCGCGGCGGACTTTTCGCGACGCAGTTCCACCCTGAGAAGTCCGGCGACGCGGGCCTGGACCTGCTGCGCTCGTTCATGGGCTTGCCGAAGGGGGTGCGCAAATGCTGACGAAGCGCGTGATTCCGTGCCTTGACGTGCGCCGCGGCCGCGTCACGAAAGGCGTGAGGTTCCAGAACAACGTGGACCTGGGCGACCCTGTCGAGATGGCCGTCGCGTACTCCGACGGCGGCGCCGACGAACTTGTCTTCTACGACATCACGGCGTCTGCGGAGAGGCGCCCGATCGACATCGGGATGGTCGAGTCGGTCGCGAAGGCCGTGCACATCCCGTTTGCGGTCGGCGGGGGAATCTCGTCGCTTGCCGACATGGAGCGCGTCATACTCGCGGGCGCGGAGAAGGTGTCGGTCAACTCCCTCGCGGTTCGCAACCCGTCCATCATCTCCGAAGGCGCGGCGGAATTCGGGCGCCAGTGCGTCGTGCTCGGCATGGACCCCGTGCGCAGCGCGTCTTGCCCAAGCGGCTACGAAGTCTCCGTGAGGGGGTTCCGCGAGCTCACGGGCATGGACGCGGTCGAATGGGCGCGCAGGGCGGAGGACCTGGGCGTCGGGGAGATCGTGGTCAACTCGGTGGACGCCGACGGCACGCGCGAGGGCTTCGAGATCGGCATCACGAAAGCGATAGCCGGAGCCGTAGGCGTCCCCGTCGTGGCGTCCGGTGGCGCCGGGAGGCCAGAGCACGTCGTTGAGGTGTTCCAGCTCGCCAACGCGGACGCCGCGATCGTGGCGGGGATGATCCACACCGGAGACTACTCGATCGGCGACATCAAGGCGGCGATGGAGGCCGCCGGTCTGCCGACGCGACGCCTGCGGCGTCCCTAGTCGGCAAACGCCATGCTTGATTTCAGCGGGGTGGAAATAGTATAATACCGGCAAAGGAGAAAGATGAACAGGAAACTCGATGCCTTCATGCGTGCATTCCCCTACGAGGGGCTGACTTACGACGACGTGACGTTGGTGACGCAGTACGCAGACTTCCTGCCCGACGACACGTCCCTCGAAACCAACCTGACGAGCCGCACGAAGATGAAGGTGCCGTTCATGTCCGCGGCGATGGACACGGTGACCGAGGCGCCGATGGCGATCGCGATGGCGCTTGCCGGCGGAATCGGCTGCATCCACAAGAATCTCGAGGAAGACGAACAGGCCGCGCAGGTGCGCCAGGTCAAGAAGCACTTGAACGGCCTTATCGAGTCGCCGGTCTGCTTCCACGAGGACGACGACATAGGATTCCTCCGCAGCGAAAAGGCGAAGCGCAAGATCAAGTTCAACGGCTTCCCTGTTCTGGACAGCGAGGACAGGCTGGTCGGGATGATCACGTCGTCCGACATGCGCTTCGCGCCGATGAACGCGGCGAAGCTCCGCGACGTGATGCAGAAGTCGCTGCTGACCGCCAAGCCCGGCACGTCGCTCAAGAAGGCCTACGAGCTGATGCGCACGAACAAGATCGGCAAGCTCCCCATAGTGGACCGCGAAGGGCGTGTCGTGGGTCTCTACAGCTTCACGGACGTGAGCCGCATAGTGGAGAACTCCGACAGCAGCTATAACCTCGACGACAACTTCCGCCTGAGGGTGTCCGCGTCGGTCTCCGGCGGGCGCGGCGACCTCACGCGCATGGAGAAGCTGGCGGACGCCGGGGTCGACGTCGTCGTCGTCGACTCGGCGCACGGCCACAGCAAGGGGATCATGGACATGACGAAGTACATCGTGCGCCATTTCCCCAAGGTCGACGTCATAGCCGGCAACATCGCGACCGGGGAGGCCGCGAAGGCGCTGGCGGCGTGCGGCGCGCATGCGGTCAAGGTGGGGATCGGCCCTGGGTCGATCTGCACGACGCGCGTTGTGTGCGGCGTTGGCATCCCCCAGCTGACGGCCGTGTACAACGCGGCGAAGGCGTTGCGCGGCACGGGCGTGTCGGTGATTGCCGACGGAGGCATCAAGCTCTCCGGCGACGTGCCCAAGGCCCTCGCCGCCGGAGCCGACTCAGTCATGCTTGGCTCCGTCCTCGCGGGAACCGAGGAGTCTCCGGGCGAGAAGATTTACTCGAACGGACGGCAGTACGTCGTCTACCGCGGCATGGGGTCGATGGCCGCGCTCAAGAACGGCAAGGGCTCGCGTGCGCGATACTTCCAAGACAAGGAGTCCGAGGACGACCTCGTGCCGCAGGGCATCGAGGGAATGGTGCCATACTCCGGCGCGGTCCGCTCCATCATGACGCAGTTCTGCGGCGGCCTGCGGGCCAGCCTCGGCTACTGCGGGGCGCGCACGATCGACGAGCTCCACAGGAAAGGGCAGTTCTACCGCGTCACGGCCGCCGGGCTCCGCGAAGCGCGCCCGCACGACATCACCATAACCAAGGAAGCGCCCAACTACAGGACGTGAGGGGAAGTGAGAAGTGCATGGTGCGAGGTGCATGGTGCAAAGTGTAAAGTGGAAAGTGTAATGTGAAGAAGACGTTTCAAGACTACGGGAAAGAGTGGCTGGACACGCTCGTCGTCGCGATCTCGGTCGCGATGGCGTTCAGGGCTTATTTCTACGAGCCGTTCAAGATACCGACAGGCTCCATGCAGGAGACTCTGTGGGGGTACCACACGCAGGCCGGCGTCGAGAAGGGCGCCTGGGACGTCTTTCCTTTGTCGATCCTCAAGTGGGCGTGGACGGGATCGCGCGTCGTCGACTGGAAGGCCCCTGTCTCCGGGCAGATACGCTGCATCCCGCGCAACGACGGCTTCGCGACCGTAGGCATAGGGACTTCGCCTGAGACCTGGTCGCTGCCGACCGACGCGTGCAGGGCGATCCACGGCCAGTTCGTGCATCGCGGCGACACGCTCTGGAAGGGCGCGATAACGACGGGCGACTTCATCTTCGTCAACCGCTGGAAGTGGAACTTCGTCAAGCCGCAGAACGGCGAAGTCATGATATTCTCGACGACCGGCATAAGCCAGCTGCCGCAGGGCACCCACTACATCAAGCGCATGAAGGCCCGGCCAGGCGAGACGTACGCCCTGGAGCACCCTGTCCAGGGCCGTCCGGAATCGGTTACGATGGGCGATGGCGAGTACTTCGCGTGCGGCGACAACTTCAACAACAGCTTCGACAGCAGATACTGGGGCCCGGTGCCCCGCCAGAACCTCAGGGGTTGCGCGTCTGTCGTCTTTTGGCCATTCAGTGGATGGAGGATCATACGATGAGCGAACAGCTGATCAAGACGCCGGGGATTTTCGGCGAGAACGGGAACTTCCTTCTCGAGCGCGAGCTCGGATCCGGAGGCATGGGCGGAGTCTACATGGGGCGCGACAAGATGCTCGACCGCCCCGTCGCCGTCAAGGTCATGCTCAAGGAGCTCGGCAACGACTCTGACTTCGTCGAGAAGTTCAAGCGCGAGGCGCAGTCGGTCGCGCGCCTCATACACCCCAACATCGCGCAGGTCTATTCCTACGGCATATGCGACGGCATGCCGTACATAGCGATGGAGCTCGCCTCCGGCGGGTCGCTCTATTCGATCATGACCGCCAACCCGGGGAAGGCAGACATTCCGCGCGTCATAAAAATCTGCCAGCAGGTCGCACAGGCCCTGCAGTGCGCCTCCGACCAGGGCTGCGTGCCTGGCGACGTGAAGCCCGAGACCATCCTCCTGGACGCCAACGGGAACGCGAAGCTCGTCGACTTCGGCCTCGCGGCGATGCAGAAGGACACGAACGAAATCTGGGGCACTCCCTACTACATATCCCCGGAGAAGGTCAAGAAGGAGCCAATCGACTTCCGTGCGGACATGTACTCTCTGGGCGGCACCCTCTACCACGCTCTTACGGGCGTTGCGCCGTTCGAGGGCGACGACTCGATAGCCGTGGTGAAACGCCGTTTCGAAGGCGCCCCGAAGAAGCCAAGCGAGCTCCGCCCCGAGATCACGCCCGCCATCGACGACCTCGTGATGAAGATGCTGGCCTTCAAGAAGGAGGACCGCTATCCCAGCTTCGAGGCGTTGCTCGAGGCCTTCAAGGAGGTTCTGACGACAGGTCTGACCCGCAAGGAGCCCCGGCCCGCCGTGAACGGATCGCAGAAGCCTTCGACGACAACCGCCACGGGCCGCAGGACCATGATGCGCCGGCGCGCGATGATGCGGCCGGGAGCCACAAGGCCGTCAATCAACAAGACTCTCGACGGCGACGAACCGACGGACGAGGCGAAGGACAGGAAGCCCGACTCCGATGACGAGGACGACGAGGAGGGCGGCGGCAACCTGGCCGCCAAGGTGATCGGCGTCGTTGTCGGCGTCATAGTCCTCATAGGCGCAGTCGTCGGCGGCCTCGTGTGGTATCAGGTTGCGGACAAGAAAGCGCGCGACAAGGAGCACCAGGAGCAGATCGTGGGCGGCATAGAAAAGGCCCGCAGCGCCATCCGCGACACTCTCGCGAGCGCGACGAAGTTTGCGGACGAGTTCGACGCGTTCGCGCAGAAGGCGATCGACGAAGTGCAGAAGCCCACCGCCGAGCTGTCGAAGATACTTCCGCCCGAAGAGGCCGCGCTGCTAAAGCCGGGACCGTCCAAGGAGCTACTGGACGCCATCGCGGCCACGAACCCCGTGCCGCCTGCCGCCGCAGCGCCGGCTGCTGACACAAATGCCCCGCCGGCCGCGGCGGCGTCTCCCACGAACCAGCCTCCGGCCGCAGCCAAGGCGGACGCGAAGGACGCCAAAGGCGCCAAGGCCAAGGACGGCAAGAAGGAAGATGCTGCCGGCGACAAGGAGAAGAAGGACGCTCCGGCAGAGGAGAAGGCGCCCGAGGCCGCCGCTCCGTCCCAGACCGTCATCACGATGAACGAGCTCTGGAACCGTGCATACGGCTGTCAGGCCAGCGCAATACGCATACGCCATTCAGTCCGCAAGATACTCGAGAAGGGTGCCGAGGCCGACTCGCTTGTCGACCAGACGAAAGAGGTGGTCGACAAGCTCGCCGAACTTTCCCGCGTGCTCGTCACCATGCTGGAGGAGGTCAAGGGATCCAAGGAGGTCGAAGACGTCCGGAAGGGGATATCCTTCATCAAGTCAAAGGGCGAAACCACCGTCCAGCAGACGACCAAGCGACTTCGCATAGAGAAGCTCGAGGCAGACCGCAAGGCGAAGGCAGAGGCCGCCGCAGCGGCCGAGAAGGAGCGGCAGGAGAAGCTCGCCGCCGAGAAGAAGGCGAAAGTCGAAGCCGAGTCGAAGGCCGCCGCGGACAAGTTCGAGATGATAACCGCGCAAGGCTGCCTGCGCCAGCTTGACTGGAAGAGCGCGATACGTCAGATGGAGACGCTGAAGGGCGAGCTCACGACGCCGGAAGGGCAGTTGGCGGCAGACCTCGAGATCAGGAAAGTGAACAACATGAAGAAAGTGCAGGACATCTTCATAAAGAACCTCCCGGGACACGTCTTCAAGGGCAAGCTAAAGGGCGCCAAGGTCACGAGCGTTAACGACAAGGAAATCCAGCTCGCCCGCGGCGACAAGTCCAAGGCGAAGATCCCATGGCAGAAGTTCTACAGCGCCTATCCAGGCAACCTCAACGAGATAATGAACAAGTTCATCGTCAATGCGCGCAACGCCGAGGCTAAGCACAGGCTCAGCCTCCGCGACTGGGCGGACGCCATGACTGGCTCTGCGCTCACGATGAAGCTAGTCTGTTCCGAGGTAAACGGCGCCATCGAGAAGTCCGAATCGCTCGCGAAGACCGTGGTCAAGGAATTCCCCGATTACGCAAAGACTGTGCAGGAGATGTTCCCGGACATCAAGTTCGAGGAATCCAGCTCCGACGACTAACGGCACAGGGAAGGGGCCTTTCATGCAGACAGTCACGAACCAGATGCGCGAGTCCATTGCGAACTCGAGTTTCATCCGCAAGATGTTCGAGAAGGGCTTGGAGCTCAAGCGGCAGTACGGGGCGAAGGCAGTGTGCGACTTCTCGCTCGGCAATCCCGACGTGCCGCCGCCTGCGTCCGCAAAGGCCGCGCTCGAGCGCATCGCCTCAGAAGCCGTGAGGCCTCTCGGCCTTGGATACTGTCCGAACGCCGGCATCCCCGAAGTTCGCGAGAAGATGGCCGCCATGCTCAGCCTACAGCAGCAGACCCCGCTGACGGCCGGAGACGTCGTCATGACCGTAGGCGCAGCGGGTGCGCTTGTGACGTTCTTCCGAGTGGTTGTCGAGCCTGGCGACGAAGTGATCACGCCTGCGCCGTATTTCGTCGAGTATGGGGCATATTGCGGACACTTCGGAGGTGTCCTGCGGCCTGTTCCGTCCATTCCCCCGACGTTCCGTCCGGACGTTGACGCAATCTCTCGCGCAATCACCCCGAAGACGCGCGCCATCATCATCAATTCGCCGAACAACCCCACGGGCTGCATATACTCAAAGGAAGACTTGCAGGCGCTGGCCGCAGTCGTCGAAAAGGTCAACGCCGACAGAGAGCGTCCTCTTTTCATGCTCTTCGACGAACCCTACAGGGCCTTTGCCTACGACGGCGCGGAGGTCCCGCCTGCACTTCCTCTCTCCCGCTATGCATGCGTGCTGGGATCGTTTTCAAAGTCGCTTTCCCTTGCGGGCGAACGCATCGGATACTTCGTCGCCCACCCGCAGATGCCGGACCAGTCGACGCTCATGGCCGCAGTCACCATAGCCAACCGCACGCTGGGCTTCGTCAACGCCCCGGTCATCGGACAGCGACTCGCATCCGTGCTCTCGGACACCACGGTGGACCTCGACGTCTACGACCGCCGCAGGAAGCTCATGGCGAAGGTCCTCAGCGACGCAGGCGTCGAATTCGAGATGCCGAAGGGGGCTTTCTACTTCTTCGCCAAGAGCCCGGTTCCCGACGACGCCGTCTTCGTTGACGCGCTTCTGCAAGAGCGCATCCTGGTCGTCCCTGGCTCCGGCTTCGGCTTCTCAGGGTATGTCCGCCTTAGCTGCAGCGTCGACGAAGAAATTATTGCCAGAAGCGCAGACGGCTTCCGCCGCGTAATGGAGTCGTTCCGCAAATGAGCGCATTGCTTTTTGCCGCCGCTCTCACTTTCACCGCCAGCGCCACCGGCGTAGGGAAGGGGACTGCCCTGGAGTTCGTGTTCGTCGGACGGGATTCCGACCGTGACTACGAGGCGATGTTCGTGCTTGACGAGCCGATCGGCGCGCTGTGCAGGCGTCTTGAGGATGCCGGTCTTCCAAGAGGCAAGGCAACGGACGTCGCCACCTGCCGGCTCTGGCCCGTTGGATGCAAGATCTCGTTCAGCCCGTCTCTGGAGAGATTCGTGACGACCAAGCTTCCCGATGGACTGTCCCCGGCACCCGCTATCTACACCGGCGGAACACGGCAGAAGGACGGCACGCCGATTGCGAACGTCGACATGCCGTCGTCGTTCTTTTCGCTTTATTCCCTAGCCCAGTCCCCGGTTGTCTTCAACGGGATCTTCGAGCAGGGAATTGTATACGGCGCGCACTTGGCCGCAGTCGAACTGAAAAAGGGCACCAAGGTCGAGTTTACCGCTACATGGGACTCCGCTTCCGCCCCCAAGCACCTTGACGTCACCATTCGTCATGGCGAAGCCGCTTCGACGATAGCCCGTCTAAAGGACGAGTCTGCTGCCAGCGAACTCGATGTCACCGTCGGTTTCTCCCCTGAGCTTACCGTCGCAGAGGCAAGGGCGGCGGCAAAGGCTCTTGAGGTGGTGGATTCCGCCCGTGTGAAGGTAAACGGACTAGCCCCGAACAGTCTTTTCTACCGGGCGTTTCTGCCTTCGTTGCAATGGACAAACCGCCTGTCGCGTCTTGTGCAGCCCTTTGAGCTGCGGATCACTCCGTCTGACGAGACGCTTGTCTTCATTGAAGAGGACTGGTCCGTCCCCGGCGATGATCCAAAGCTTACTCCGCATGCGATTGCCTATGCCGAAGCGTCCGCACATCCAAAGACAGACACTTGTTTCATATTCACGGCTCCCGACGTTCCGCTGTCCCGCCTAATGGATTGCATCGGCAAGATGCCCAAGGGGCAGATCATAAACTGGTACGTCTTTAGCGGGCAAGGTCTCTAGTTTACATAATCCACATTAAGCGAATAACAGGCAATGAATGACAATCCAATAGCCGACGACAACCCTGGCATTCCAAGAAACGCCGTCAGCGTCTATACGCAAGACTCTGGCATGGACGATTTCCCCGTCCTACGGGCTTTTCAGCAGTATATCGACGCCGAACAGTCCAAGGCGCGCAAGCGCCTGGTCACGATGGGAATTTTCTTCACGCTGCTGATTGGCGCGGTAATAGCCGTGTTTGTGGTAATGCTTGCGACGCTTAGCCAGAGGAACCAGCTGCTCAACGATCGACTTGTCGAGTTTGCCATGAACGACCGGAACCGCCAGCCAAGTGCGCCGGTAGTTGTCCAGTCCGCGCCACAGCCTTCGGACAACGGAGCGCTGCAGGCTCTCGCGGCGAAACTGGAGGAGATGCAGAAGAACCTGGCCGAGCGCGACAAGAAGGCCGAGGAGGCTGCAAAGGCCGCAGCAGAGGCTGCAAAGCCAAAAGGGCCCACGCCTGAGCAGGTCGAGATTGCGAGGCTAAAGGCCCTTCTCGACGTCGAAAAGCAAAAATCCGCGGCCGAAAAGGAGCGTAGGCGCCAGGAGGAGCTTGAGGCGTATCGCCGCAAACACTACCCTGAACTCTATCAGACCGTCCCGAAGAAGACCGATCCCCAAGCCGAGAGAAAAGCCACACGGCCCCCAAAATCCAATACGACCGACGAAATCGACGAAGTGCTTGATCTTCTTGACGACGACGATGCCATAGACTACTTCAAAGACGAAGACGACTCCCCTTCCAAGCCGAACAGTCGTTCAAAACCCGTTGCAAAAAAGAAACCCCAGCAGGAGGCGCCGACGGAGACTACGGAGACCAAGGAAAAAGCGGAGACCAAGGAAGAAGCCCCTGCAGCCTCGGAGCCATACAAGATCCCCGTCGAGAAGCCTGGCAATGGAGCCTGGCGAATCCCTACCGAGTAGCCATCGCTTTCAGTCGCGCTTGAGCTCCTGGTTCTCCGCGCTCCTGCCGCCGGTCGTCGCGCACGAATAGCCTTCGTATGCGCCTGCACAGTTTACGCCTTCGGCGCGCAGGGCGGCTATGTGGCGCTTCACGGACGGCAGGAACCTCTCCTTGAACGAATATCCGTCCTGGGGGTTCCAGAGCGCCTGCGCGAGGGCTATGCCACGCGGCCACATCTTCCACTCAAGCTCCTTGACGCTGTAAGAGTATTCAGACCAGTTGTGCGCCTCGCCGCCGAGGACGTTCTTCCTCGCGTCGCCGTATATGCCGCGCCGCGGGTCGAAGCCGTAGACGCTGGAAAGCGTTATCGCCCCCGGCCACCAGGTGGCGTACAAGACCTTGTCCGCATCGTCCAGCCCCTGGTTGAAGTCCCAGTACATGTACTCGAGCGGCGAGACCACGGTCGGATATCCGTGCATCGCCGAGAATACATGGCTGTTGTCGCAGCCGCCCGAGAGGTACATGTTCCGCGGGTCGAGCTTCGTGCCGTTCTCGAGGATGCTGCAGTATCCCGTCATCTTCCTGTGCTTGACGTTGACTATGTACTCGTATATCTGCATCGTGAACCAGCCCTGTAGCTTCATTATGTCCGTGAAGCCAAGTTCCTTCGCCTTGGCCGTGCACAGCGGGCACGCCCTCCATTGCACGCCCGTGACCTCGTCGCCGCCGGTGTGGATGTATTCGCCGGGAAACAGCTCGCACACCTCGTCGATAACGTTCCTGTAGAACTCGAGCACCTTGGGGTTCGCCGCGCAGACCACGTCGTTGCATATGCCGAAGTCGGTCCAGCATGTGCGGCGGCCGAGCTTGGCCGTCGGGCACGCGAGCTCCGGGTACGCCGCTATTACGCTTCGGCAGTGGCCCGGCATCTCGATCTCCGGTATGATGTCGATCCGGAGTTCCGTCGCCCGCCTGACGATCTCGCGGATGTCGTCCTTCGTGTAGAAATACGGACCGTACCTGGTGCCGTCGTACTTCCCGGTGAAGCGTCCGCGCACTGCCGTCTCAAGCCTGGTGGCGCCGATCTTCGTGAGTTCAGGATAGCGGTCGATGGCGATGCGCCATCCCTGGTCCTCGGTAAGATGCCAGTGCAGCTTGTTGTACTTGTACCTCGCCATAAGCTCGAGAGTCTTCAGGACAAACGCCTTGCCGAAGAAGTGTCGGCCCTCGTCTATCATCATCGAGCGGAACGGATACGCCGGATGATCCGACACGCGGCAGCACGGTACCCTTCCGTCGGCACCCGTCAACTGGCGCAGGGTCTCTCGCGCGTAGAACGCGCCCCTGTCGTCTGCCGCCGTAATCCTCGCGCTGTCCTGCCGGACTTCGAGGCGGTATCCTTCGGGCGGCAGGGACGCGTCCCTGGCCTCGACGACTTCCGGGGCCTTGGCGAAGCCGCCGAGCGATGTGTATGCCCTCGGAAACGGAAGCACGTCGTCGCAATTTGCGGCGGCCGACATGGCGAGCAGGCAGAGAGCGGATGTGATTGTTTTTATCTTCATGACAACTCCTATTATGATGTCCTTATTATCTCAAACCTCAAGGTCAACGACGTCAAACGCGCAGGAGACGGAATCCGGTGACTTCGCAATCGTCGTCTTCGCGCGGACAAACCGCCCGCCCGCGCCGCGCATGGCGGCGGGAAGCACGTCGAAGCCCTGGTTGCAGCGCTCCGAGACCGTACCGAGTATCCTGAGGTCCTTGTCGAAGAACACGACGCCAGGCGAGCCCGCGACCGCATAGAACGACGCGGCAAGGCGCCCTTCGTCGAACACGATGTTCTGGAAGGCGTATTTAGTCTCATGTCCGTAGTCGAACTCCGCGCGCGGCGCAACCTCCCTGAGCGTCTTCGCGTCGAAGCGCCCGAGGACGTTCACGCGGTGCGGCTTCGACGACGGCTGCTCCTTGGCGCCCATCCCGACATAGAGGATTCCATCGGCGTACGCAATGCCGTCTATCGTCCTGTCTACTGGCGCCTCCCTCAGGAGGTTCAGGTTCCCGTCGTAGACCTGTATGCGTCCCTCTTTGCGCTCCGGATAGACGGCCACGGCGGCGTAGAGCTCTCCGTCGTGCCAGGCGATGTCGCCAGTGTGGGAAAGCGCCGCGCGCGTCGCAAGCACGTTGCCTTTCCAGTCGAGCTTGACGAGCCTCGTCATCTGCGACACATAGAGTGCGTCCTCGCTGGCCGCGATTCCCTGTATGTGACCTCCGTTCGGGTCGAATGCCTCCGGCTTGGCGATGAACGGAGCCAACCCGCCGAGAAACGCGCCCTGCTCCCTCAGAGTCCTCACAAGCGCACCCGTGTCGAGGGCCCGCGGCGTCGCTCCCGTCTTCACGCACAGAGCCGCCGCAGTTCCCGCCGCCTGTCCCATGGCCATCACCGGAGGCATGACGCGCACCGCGCCGGCCGCCTCGGACTCCGCCGAAAGGCAGCGCCCGGCGACGAGAAGCCCGTCGACCTTGAGCGGCACGAGGCATCGGTACGGCACGCCGTACCATTCTCCGTTCTTCACCGTCATGTACTGGTTGGACATCGGCCCGAACCGCCCGTGCACGTCGACGGAGTTGGACGCCAGCAAGATCGAATCCGCCGGCACGCGCCCTTCAAGGCAGTCGTCCACCGTAAGGCGGTACTCGCCGAAGATGTGCCGCGACTCCCTGACGCCGATGGTCGAGCCGCTGCAGAGAAGCCGCGCATCGCGGCACCCCGGCACGTACTTCCTGAAGAAGCGGAATATCTGGTCGACCTGCTCACGGCCCTCCGACTCGGCGGAGCTCCAGCTCTCGGGGTCGGTCGAGTCGACGCCCATTATGCGCGAAGTGTTGATCGACCATTCGTCCTCCTTGACCCCGCGGAAGAGTCCGATCGAAACGCGCTTGAGGTTCCAGTCGCCCGCCGCGCGCGCCTCGGCTACGCGCCAGTGGAGCGAGCGGTAGTTGACGCCATCCTTGCGGTAAAAGTTGTCCTTGTTGGCCTCGATGTCGGCGGTTATCGCCTTCAGGTCGCAGTTGCCTATGCGGAAAAACATCGAGGCCGGCTGCACGCGCCTGCCCTTCGGGTCGCCGTACTCGGTCGGAACGCCCGCGCGGAACGCCACGTCGCCGTCGCCCGTTGCGTCCACAACCACCTTCGCGCGCACGTCGCGCATGCCCGCCTTCGTGAAGAGCCGCGCCCCGGCGATGCGCGTCCCGTCCATCAGCGGCTCGGCGAAGTCCGCATGGAAGAGGACCTTCACGCCGGCCTCGGAGCACATCCGGTCAAGCAGCAGCTTAAGGCCCTCCGGCTCGAACGGCGTGCAGTGGTCGTGGCCGACCTTTATCCAGCTCGTGAACGCCGTGCCGCCCATGCAGTCGCGAGGGTGGATGGCCTCGCCGCGCGCGACAAGCCGCTCGACGATCTCGTTGAAGAGGCCGCGGATGATCTGCGTCTTGCCCGACTTGTCGTAGCACGTCATGAAAGGCCCGACAAGCCCGCGCGTCGCCATTCCCCCGAGGCAGTTGCCGCGCTCGACGACGAGCGTCTTCGCGCCGTTCCTCGCTGCGGCTATTGCCGCGCAGACCCCCGCCGGGCCGCCGCCGACGACAAGCACGTCCGTCTCATGCCACGCCTTCGCGCCGCAGCCATCTGCGGCCGATGCCGCGCCGCCGAGCGACGCCGCGAAGACTCCTGCTCCCTTTATGAAATCTCGTCTGTTTGCATTCATTCCGCATCTCCATTTCGTAAGCTTGAAAAGTCCGCCTTATCTCAGAGCGCGTCGAACGCGAAGACGTGCGCCTTGCCTCCTCCCCAGGCCTCTGCCACGACGATGCGCAGGGCGTCGGCGACGACAGGATCAAAAGAGACCTTGCGAAGGCGCAGTATGTTGAGGCCATCGGCGTAGACGGTCTTCCACTCCCCGCCAATCCGCGCCTCGATGCGGAACGCCTTGGCGAGCGGAGCGGGCATCTTGACACGGTCGTGCTCCGCTTCCAGCTTCATCATGCGCTTAGTCGTGCCCTTCATGACTGAATCGAAGACGAGACGCACAGCGGATATCCGCCGCGGCGAGTCCCATTCATAGACCATCGTCTCCGCGCCAGGCTCGACCCAGACGCCGTTCTCGGTGTCCTTTGACGTCCAGCGGTCGATTCCGCTCCGAAGCGGCTCGTTGGCCTTCGCCGTCTTCGCAGAGCGCGTGAGGTCGTTCACCTTGCGCCAGCGGAACGGTAGCATGCAGTCATCGTCCTCGAGGTCGTCCTGCAGTTCTGCGATGTGCCGCGCGCGCACTTCGGCAGGCATTACTCCTCCATGCCGGAAAGCGACGGCCGCCGCAGTGCCCACGGCCTGGCCAATCGTCGCGCACGTGGCCATGACGCGCGTAGCCGAAAGTGCCATGTGTGTGACCGATATGTCGCGGCCGGCGAACATCAGGTTCGGCACGTTGACGGAGTAGAGGCAGTCAAACGGGATTCCGAACGGCGACGGGCAGCGATGGTGCTCGCTTAGGTGCCCGTGCTTCCAGAACG
The DNA here is from genome assembly GCA_017405115.1 of Kiritimatiellia bacterium. The sequence continues at coordinate 3,115 of JAFRBA010000010.1, read as the reverse complement.
CGTCGGGATGGTGGTCGTCGAGCGTCCAGCCGCCATACGCAACGACGTCCTCAAAGTGCCCTCCGCTCATCACGTCGTGCTGGTTGAGCATCCTCGGACCGACAAAGCGGACGCTCTCGCGCTTCCCCGGAAGTGAACCTATCCAGTCGAGGTCATAGCCCCGGCAGCGCCCGTCGGGATGGTTCTTCATGTAGTCCCAGACGCCATAGGCGATCTTCTTCAGCTCAAGCTGTATCTCGTTCGCGTCGCCAATCGTGTCGAAGTTGCCGCCGAACTCTATCCACCAGAAGTTGTTGTTGTCCGGATAGAGGCGCTTGTATGAATAGTGCTTCCCCTTCTCCTTGGGCTGGGCGTCGTTCACGAAGTCCGCATCGGTGAACTTGTAGGCCCACGCGGGCGCGTGGAACGGATGGTCCTCATTCGTCCGGCGCAGCTGGAGCAGAATCGAGTTGCCCATCGTGCGCCCGTCGCCGCCGCCCTGCTGGAAGTCCTCGCCGAATTCGGACGGCAACTCGCGTCCGTGCCTGAACTTCGCGCCGGAGAGTCGCAGTATCCCGTCGCCCGTGCAGTCGGCGAAAAGCTCGCCGGCGATTACGTAGCGAGTGTATGCGTTTGAGTTCCACGCCTTGACGGCGGCGATCCGTCCTCCCTTCATTTCGACGCCGTCCACGGACGTGTTCAGAAGGAGTGTTATATTCGGCTCCCCGATGACCGCAGAGTACATTACGTCGTCCCAGAGCGTGTAGCGGCGGAGCGGGTTGTAGTAGAAGTTCCTGAGCTGCAGCTCCTCAAGGATGCCCGCCTCCTTGTTCTCGTCGCCCGCCGCGCCCATTATGCCCATGCGCATCTCGGACGAGGCGTTCCCGCCAAGCATCGGACGGTCCTGGACAAGCACAACCTTGACTCCGCGCCGCGCCGCCGCAATCGCTGCGCAGATGCCGGACAAGCCGCCGCCGCACACGACGAACTGCGCCTCGAGCCGCGCCTCCTTCACAACCGGCGCGTTCGACTCGGTGCGCATCACGTTCGGATCCGGCGGCTTGATCCGCGCCTGGCTCGTGGCGACCTTCTCCGCAAACACCGTACCGCACCACATTGCGGCGGCGGCAAGCGCAGGCAGAAAAAGCCGGTTGTTGAATTTCATCGCTTCACCTCATCTAGACTCACGGCTTTTTCATTTCAATACAACTTTCCCAATTGAGTAGGGTTATGCGCCCGTGCACACGCCCTGCCCTGCCATGACGGGATGTCCGCACCGACCACCCAGCCAATGCCATCCCATCGCGAGAACGAGAGAATGATACCATATTCTCCCAAACGACGCAAGGGGGCAAAATTGCAAAAAGTCGGGGGGGGGGGCTATTTCTGCAACTTTCGTGGCCTGCCGGGTTTCCGCTTCGGCATCGCGTCCGCCGCCGGCATGAGACCGAGCGCCCCGAGCATCTTCTCCAGCTTCGGATTGACCCTGACGAGCCTCCAGTCGCCATCTTCGCCCACACGCACCTTCTTCGCCCGTTTCAGAAGTGACATGATGCGCGAGTAGTTCATCTTCTTCAGCAGCCCCGCCTTGTCGAACGCCTTGATGAGGCGGAACGTCAGCACGCTCGCGAGGAAGTCGCAGAACTCGCTGCCGATGACGGAGTAGTCGCCGTGCACGCGCGTCTCGTCGAACTCGCAGGCCGACTTGTAGTAGCGCATGACGATCTCGATCTCCCACCGCTCCTCGTACATCTTGTACACCTTCCCGGGGTCGAGGTCTAGGTCGCACTCGAGGACGATCGTGCCGAACGATTTCCGCGACTCCTCGAACTCGGCGTGGTCGTAGACACCATCCTTCTTCGCCTTCGCAAGCCAGCCGCGCTCCTCTGCCGCCGCCCTCGCCGAGTCCCGGAACGAGTAGAGCCACTTGTCCTTCCCGCTGGCCTTCGCCTTCTTGAAGGACACGCCGTCGCGGTCGGGGAGGACGCCCTCGAACTCCAGCATCCGATGCGTCCTGATGAACGTCGCGTTGCGCCTGATCGGGTTGAGGTGGTGGAGGTCCGGGTTCGCCGAGATGTGGCCGTGCGCGGCCGACTCGGGGAAGCCCTTGTCGGCGACAAGCACGCCGCGCTTCACGCCGCACTCCCTGATGAAGTCCTCGTATGCCGTGACGTCCAGCATGTTGCCGGGGTAGCACTTCGAGCAGACCGGCTCCATGCGGTCGAGGTCGAACGCGTACAGCACGGAGATGTCGCGCGTGCCCTTCGTCTTCGCCTTGCGCGAGAAGTCGGAGAGGGAGTTCACCTTCGACTCGTTCGACTTGAGCGTGCCGTCGAGGAGGACGCTCGCGTCGGCCCCGATGGCCTCGGCCCGCCTGCGCATGAAGCGGACGATCCGCGTGAACGTCCGCCCGACGTCCTTGTGCAGCTCCGAGACGGTGTTCTTCGAGAGCGCGGCCCCCGGGCGCAGCACGGAGAGGAAGCTCTCGTCGTACATCTCCTTCAGCTCGTAGTCGTTCGCTCCCTTGTTGCAGACCCGGAGGACGGCCACGCTCCATATCTTCAGCGCCATGTCCGCCGGGTACTCGGCCTTGAGGTCGTCCAGGATGTCGGCGAAGAGCCTGTCGCACAGCGCGGCGTTCGCCCAGTCCTTCAGCTCCACGGTTGGCTGGGGCGCAGGCGCAAACGCCGGATCCTCCCCCGTCGGGATGTACCTACCGTCGCGTATGTGCCCGATCGTCGGGCCCTTTATGGGGATGTTGCGCTTGCCCTCGCGCCTGCACCCGATGTACCTGCGCACCGCGTACAGCCTCTTGTCCTTGCCGTACGCGATGACGAACGTGTTTCGCGGCCTTTCGACCGCCAGTATCTCCCGTGGTATCGCCACCTGCTGCCCCCTTTCATCTTTGCATAACACTATTATACCATTAAATTAGGTTATGCACAAGGGGGTAAATCGGAGAAAATGTCGATTCCGCGAAGGCTTGGCTTGCGAATTTCCTAGGGAATTCGCAAGCCTGACGCTGGCAGAATCGACACTCAAAAAACGCCAGAAAAGGATAAGCAGCAGAAAAGCCGCCGGGAAGGCGGCTTTCGCATCAATTTCGCATAACCCTACAGGGTTGGGAAAGTTCTAT
>JAFRBA010000099.1 GCA_017405115.1 Kiritimatiellia bacterium | reverse complement strand
CTACGGCCGACGCATCAAAACCCGATCCTTCCCCTTCGGGGTCCCTGGATCGTTTTTTAATGCGTTGGAAGTGTCTTAGTGCCCAGCGGCCGTATCCCCCGAGCCGAAGGCGAGCCGCGAAGCGGTGGCTACAGGGGTGCGTCCAGCAGCCAATCCGGGCGGTCGTGGCGCGTCGGACGCATCACCAAGGCCTCCCGGGGAATATCCATCGGACGCGCCCGATCATCTGCCTGTGCGTAGGCATCGAGCCGACGCTCCGAAGGCCTTGCCCTTCACGCAGTCGTTCGCCGAGAGGCCGTAGTCAACCGTCCGCTCGCCGAGCAGCCGCCTTGCCCCTGCCTCTTGCATCCTTCGCTTCCTTTTCTATTTCCGCAGCGCACTTCGCGGACATCTCGTCCACGAAGGCGTCGACGAGCGCCATGAACCTGCGGTACGCCTCGGTCGCCCTCTTGTAGGCGGGCGCCTTGTCGCGGGACACGTATCGCTGGTGGAGCTTCGTGTCCTTCCTGTACTGGAGGTGGTAGAACTCCCCTCCGCCCTTGGCGCGGGAGAGGACGCACAGGCGCCCCCGCGCCATGCGCTCCGCCCTCTCGACGGCCTTCAACAGCCTGGCTTGACTTTTCATGCGCGATATTATATACTATAGTAGTCGCTTTGTCAAGTGGGAAAGGAGAAAAAAACGACATGGACCCGGCAACGCTCGCAAGGCATGCGCTCGAGGCGCTGAAAAGGCCGATCACGCTGAAGGAGGCGCTGTCCTCCGTCGTGGACTTCAGGATCGACAGGAGGAAGAAGTTCCCCCTCTGCGAGATCTTGATGATTGCGGTGTGCGCGATGATCGACGGGGCGAAGGGTCCGACGGACTTCGAGCGCTTCGGCAGGGCCAAGCTCAGGTTCCTCAAGAAGTTCCTGCCCCTCCGGAACGGCATCCCGAGCCACGACACGTTCCGCCGCGTCCTCGGGAAGATCGACCCGAAGCGCTTCAACGCCGCGACAGTGAAGTGGCTGGAGTCCGTCGCCGACGTCGACGGCGACGTCATATCGATAGACGGCAAGCTCCTCAGGCGCGCGCTCACGAAGGACGGGAAGATGCCCTGCATCGTCAGCGCCTACTCGAGCCGGACGAAGCTCGTCATCGGGCAGGTCAAGGCCGACGAGAAGTCCAACGAGATCACGGCGATACCATGCCTTCTCGACGTTCTGTACGTCAAGGGCGCAATCGTCACGATAGACGCAGCCGGATGCCAGAAGAAGATCGTCAGGAAGATACTGAAGCGCGGCGCGGGCTACGTCATATCGCTCAAGGGCAACCAGTCGACGATGCATGACGAGATACGCGCGTTCATGCAGGATCCGGCGTTCAGGAAGAAGTTCAGAAAGGCGAAGACAGTGGACAATGGCCACGGCCGCGTGGAGACGCGCACGTGCTGGCAGACGGACGACATCGACTGGTTCGAGGACAGGGACAAATGGGCGGGGCTGAGGAGCGTCTGCATGGTCGAGTCCGTCGTGTACGACAAGAGCACGAGGAAGACGACAAGCGAGACGCGGTTCTTCATCTCGTCGCTGCCGGTCGACCCGAAACGCGCGCTCGAGGCGATACGCGCGCACTGGGGTGTCGAGGCGATGCACTGGATACTCGACATGGACTTCGACGAGGACAGGTCCCGGGCGAGGCGGGAAGACCTCGCGGAGAATCTCGCGATGCTGCGGCACGTCGTCATAAACGTGCTGAGGCTCGACAAGTCGGTCTTCGGCGGGATCAGCGTGAAGCGGAAGGAACTCGCATGGGACGACGACAAGCTGCTGAAGCTCATGCTCGCGGCGTAGAGGGACGGCAAGGCAGACAGGCGACAGACTCGAACCCGCGCGGGCTCGACGCCCGCGCGCTTACAAAAGAGGCGGGCGCGCTCGAAAATAGCGCCTGGAACACCTCCTGAAAGCCAGAAGACGCGCCACGACCACCCGTACTGGACGCTGAACGCTGGCTGCTGGCTGCTGAAACACTTCCAACGCATCAAAAATTCGTTCTACCTCGCGTCAGCGGGGAGAAGGAATTTTTGATGCGTTGGCCGTACGCTGAAAGCGTTCTATGAAATGTTCCATGTAGAGTTCCCCCTACATGGATATTTCCATTCAGTGCGAAAATCTGACAGGGGTGCATAAATATTTTCCGCGCTTTTGAATGGCGGTCACAATCGACATGGATGACGCACTATGCAGCATGGTTGCTGATATAGGCATCAATATCCTCAACTATGTATTTCACGCCGGTTGTGTGCAACGACTCGAAATAGCGCATTACATAGTCGTAAATACCATGTTTTGCAAAAAGTTGAGAAACCTCACGTCCTGACAGTCCTTTTTCCGTCCGGTAGCACTCCATGCAGAAGACCAGAAACTTTCCCTCCTTGCTCATCAAAACGCCTCCTCTGGATAAGTGATAGAACCTGTCTTCACCTCTTCGTCGTACATCGTGGCGATAACCATCGGCGAATAATGCCACAATTTGCGCGATTCATCAGATAGTTCTTCATAGACACGCGAGGCGTAGAACCTCTCAGCGACAGTCTTTTCATCAAGCCCCGTGGCCTTGACTATCTCACCTATAACCATTGGAACAATAACAGTCAGCAATGCGCTGTGACGTGAATCACCCATAGAACACCTCCGCCTTCCTATATCTCAAAAACGACAGCGCTTTTGAAGAAGCAAACACGAGCTGGTTGTAAAGCGTCTTTACCTTCAGACGGGCAAATGTCTCGCTCCTGTCAATTTCCCCTGCCCGATAAAGGTAAAGCGTTCGATACACATCATCGTTTGCAACAGGGCCAAACGCAAAATCATACCTCGGCCCTTCATACGAATTGTCGCGATTGTCGCACACGAAGTCTAGCCATTCGTCGCACACCCCGTCAAATTTCACGACATCGCAAAATCCAAAAGCCAAGCTTGTGTCAATTTCGTATTCGGTTACAGTTGCAACTCCGTTGCCGCGATTGCGTGTCACACGTAGGGCAAATGCAATCGCCTGATCACGATTTGTGGTCGTATAGAATCCAGCACCAAAGTCCAGTCCACGACTGGGCTTCAGTATCTTTGGCTCTTTCACCTCGACGTTGCTTCCGTGATATAGCGTCATGTCAACATTTCCTGTCTTGCGTCGCTCTCATCGACCATGCAAAACATGAGTATTATAGCATATTGCCGCGATCTGCGCTGAAACCGTCTTCTCCATGCGAAGTCACCCTCGACGTAAGTCTATGATTCAAAAAATCTAGTATGACGGCAAAATACCTTTTCGCATTAGTTCAATGGCCGTCTTTTTGTCTATGTTGGTATCGCTGCTGTAAAATATGTCGTAAGTCGCGTTCAACAACGCTTCGTCAAATTCTTTCTTTGTCAATGGCTTGTCTGGGCTTTCTTGTGCCGACTTGGCACCTTTCACCTTCTCCGAGGGACTGTCCCCAATCGAAGCCCGCTCTCGTGGGTGTTCCAGGCGTTCACGTGGGGACTGTCCCCAAAAGCGATACTGGAGCCTCCTTCGAGGAGACAGGAGCTTTGCGCAGAATGTGGACGCATTGTGCTTTTCCGACCATGGAAAGTTGCGAGACGAATTCGACTACCTTTACTCGTCGCTTTTCCATGACGCCACCGCACACCTTAAGATTGTCACGGCGTTGGCATCCTGCAAGGCGGGCGTTACCCGCGAAGAGCTTGTTGCAAAGACCGGCATAACCAATGGCGGGACATTGAAAAAGACCCTTGAGGAACTTGTCCGCTGTGATTTCGTAAGGCAGTTCAACGCATGGCACAAGAAGAACCGCGATGCGTTCTTCCAGCTGACGGACAACTTCACGCTGTTCCACTTTTCCTTCATGAACGGGACGGTGCGCGACAACAACTTCTGGATGAACGCCGTCGGCGGGGCTCGGCTCGCGAATTGGGAAGGGCAGTCCTTTGAGCGGCTTTGCCTTCTTCACGTCGACCAGATCAAGAAGGCATTGGGCATTTCAGGCATCGGGTGCGAGGTCTATTCGTGGCGAAATCGCGCAAAGTCGACGTCGGAGAGGGGTGCTCAGATCGACCTTGTGCTCGAGCGCCAGGACGGCAACGTGAATCTTTGCGAGATGAAGTTCTATCGCACTCCATGCGAGATAACCGCAGAAGAAGAGGCTAAGTTGCTGAATCGGCGAGAGGCGTTTCGTGCGGACACTGGCACTTCCGCAAACTGCCGCATCACGATAATTGCAACCGAGGGGATAAAACCGGGAGTGCATTCCGCAGTAGCGCAGAACACTCTTACGCTTGACGATCTTCTAGACTGAACCTGGTGGGGACAAGGCTCCTCTAAGCTCACGGGGCCTGCAGATTCCAAAATGAGAACTATGTGCGGAACAATTCTTGCGTCGGAACCTGTTGGAGAAAACAACCAATACAACTGGTAAAAACAACTGATAGATGTGCGCGGGCTAACTCGCCCGCGTAATTTATGTCAATAAATGTGATTCGCTTTGTCAGCGCTCCTCAAAAAAGTGTTCGCTAACAGTTTGTGTTGAGATAGTTGGTTGTGCTATAATCTGCGCGAAAGGAAAACGGCACGTGTGAAGCCAAACGCGACATATAGACTGCTTGTCGAGTCCCTCAAGAAGGACATTCATGGAGGGAAGTACGGCGCGGGAAATCCGTTCCCCAGCGTTCGTGCGCTTATACGCCGCACGGGGCTGTCCAACACCACCGTGCTTCATGCGCTTGACGAACTGGCTCGCCAGGGGCTTATTTCGCGACGTCAGGGAAGCGGCACATTTGTGAGGAAGCGTAACGCATCCCGGAAGATCGGGCTGATTGTTCCCGGCGTCGCGGTGACCGACTTCTTCAAGCCGGTCGTGAGCGAGATCAACCGCCTTGCGCGGGAGTCTGGCTATGAGCTGTGCTTCGGCGAGGTGTGGAGCAACGTGCGCGAGGAGCGCATCGCGCTGGTTCGCGAGCTCGCCGCAGCGTTTATCAAGGGCAACTTCGCGGGTGTCATCTACGAACCGCTTGCAGGGCCGATAGGCGACGAGATAAACCCGCACATCCTTGGGCTTTTCGACAAGAAGAAGATTCCCGTCGTCCTCCTTGACTGCGACATTGTGCCGTTTCCCGAGCGGAGCCACTACGACGTCGTTGGCGTGAACGACCTTGAGGCCGGGGCGCGAATTGCGAAGCACTTGATGTCCGTCGGCGCGAAGCACATGCACTTTCTCATCTGCGAACTCTGCCCGACGACGTTCTCAAACCGTCTCGCCGGCGCGGAAGCCGCGCTCAAGCTTGCGGGCGCGAAGATGCCGAAGGGCGGGAATGTCCTATACGCCGAGGCGGACGACCTTAAGGCGCTGAAACGCTACCTGAAGCGTCAGAAGCGGCGTCCCGATGCTTTCATCTGCAGCAACGACGCCATCGCCGCCGTCTTTAAGCAGACCTTGGAGAAGGCGGGGTTGCGCGTTCCCGAGGACGTGATGCTGACGGGATTCGCCGATCTCCCCGTCGCCGCGCTCATGACGCCGCCTCTTACCACGGTGCGCCAAAACCGTGAGCAGATGGCGCAGGCGGCGTTCCGGCAGCTGTTGGCGCGTATTGCCGACCCGTCGCTCCCGGCGTGTGACTTCTTCTTGCCCGCGCCGCTTGTCGTGAGAGGATCGACGGAGAGGAGAAAGTGAGGAAAGCATGATTGTTCACAAATGGCAAATGTCACAACTGTTCACAAATGGCAAATCGCAAATTTGCATTTGTGGCACTTTTGGCAATTGAGATGTGTGAACAATGAAAATGAAGGAGGTGCGCATGATTGTTCATGATGTTTTAGCCGCAAAGATCGCAAAGGTCGCAAAGAGGGCGTGTGAGCCTTTGTGCTCTTTGTGTTCTCTATGGCTAAAAAGAGCTATGCTGCTTGTCGTGCTTGCGGCGATGGCTGTTCATGCGGACGGGTTTCCGACGCGGCGGCTTTTCGACGAGACGTCGGAGCAGAAGGCGGAGCGGCTTGCGTGGTGGACGCACGACCGCTTGGGGATGTTCATCCACTTCGGGCTCTACTCGCTTCCGGCGCGCCATGAGTGGATCAAGGAGCGGGAGACGATATCCGAAGAGAAGTACGATCGGTATTTCGAGATGTTCAACCCCGACCTCTTCGATGCGGGCGAATGGGTGCGGACGGCGAAATGCGCCGGCATGAGGTATATCGTGCTGACTGTCAAGCACCACGAGGGCTTTTGCCTGTGGGACACGAGGTATACGGACTACAAGGTCACCAAGACGCCTTTCGGGCGCGACATTGTCCGTGAATTTACCGAAGCCTGCCGGGCGGAGGGCCTGAAGGTCGGCTTCTACTATTCGCTTATTGACTGGCACCACCCCGACTTCACCATCGACGACCGCCATCCGCGGCGTCCGAAGACGGCGAACTACTACGGCACGTTCGGCGATTCCGACGAGGACTATCCTGCGCTGAACCGGAACCGCGACATGTCCAAGTACAGGCAATACATGAAGGACCAGGTGACGGAGCTGCTGACGAACTACGGCAAGGTCGACATCGTCTGGTTTGACTTCACCTATCCCGGCGAGCACGGCAAGACGGCCGAAGACTGGGATTCGGAGGGCCTTTTGCGCCTGACGCGCAAGCTCCAGCCGCAAATCATCGTGAACAACCGCATGGGCCTTTACGACACCGACGACGGATGGGACTTCGTCACGCCCGAGCAGTTCAAGGTCGTGAACTGGCCGACAGTGCGCGGCAAGCGCGTCGCGTGGGAGACCTGCCAGACGTTTTCGGGCAGCTGGGGCTATCATCGCGACGAGGCGACGTGGAGGAGCACATCCGAGCTGATTGGCGTCTTGGCACACGCCGTCTCGAAGGGCGGGAACCTCATCATGAACGTCGGGCCGACGGGCCGCGGACTCTTCGACAGCCGCGCCCTCGCGAAGCTCGACGACTTCGCCGCGTGGATGAAGCTGAACGGACGGTCTGTCTACGGCTGCACCGAGGCACCGGTCGGATTCAAGGCTCCGGAGAACACTCTCCTCACCTACAATCCGCAGACGGGGAAGCTCTACATCCATCTCCTGGTCTATCCGGGTAAGGCGCTGTCCGTCGACTTCGGAGAGCGCATTGCCTATGCGCAGTTCCTGCACGATGCGTCGGAACTTCAGGTCCGGAAGGCTCGGCAGACCGCCGAGCAGCGTCTCTATAAGCATGGCGGCGAGGATCTGTGGCAGATCCGGCTGCCGGCGACATGTCCGCCGGTCGTGAACCCGGTCATCGAAATCTGGACGAAAACGGAGGTCAAATGAACGCCCTTAATCTGAAACATTCGCTTGTCCGTCAGTTGCCCATATTCATTTTCGCGCTGGCCGCAGGCCTGACGGTTGATTCCGGCGCGAGCGAGTGCTCTACCTGCTGCTCTTCGGCGGCTTCTGTCCGTGTTCGGCTTGCGACGGGGTGGCGCGCGCAGACGGCGTTGAGGAACGGCGATGAGCGGCAGTTCACCTTTGGGAACATGGAGGCGTGGCTGGATGGGCGCAGAAAGCCCGTGCCGACGCCGTCTAGGGCGCGAGCCGAGTTCAAGGACGACGGCTGGCCGACAGTCCGCGTGCCGCATGACCGCGGACTGGACCGCGGCTTCGCCTGCGACCGGCTGGCGTCGGACGGCTTTACCGATCCGGCGGCGGCCGGCTGGTACCGGCGGACGCTGGACGTTCCGGCTGCGGCCCGCGGCAAGCGTGTCTTCTTCGCGTGTGACGGGGCGATGTCCTTCGCGATGGTCTGGATCAACGGGCACTTTGTCGGCGGCTGGCCCTACGGCTATTCGCCGTGGCGCGTCGAACTGACGCCGTACGTAGACTTCGGCGGCACGAACGTGCTTGCGGTGCGGACGGCACACGTCCCGCTGTCGTCGCGCTTCTACGTTGGCGCGGGACTTCAGCGCGACTGTTTTCTTGAGATCTGCGACGGGGATCATCTGGTGCCGGATTCCGTGGCGATTCGGACGGAGCTGGAGGGCCGTGACGCAACGGTCACCGTCACGTATGAGATGTCGATGGGAGGGAGGAAGGAGCGTATGTTCAGAGTCGAGAACGCCCGGCTGTGGGATGTTGACGACCCGTACCTCCATTCCGTCGAGATCGAGGGCAAGACGTTTCGGTACGGCATCCGCACGTTCGGATTCTTTGCCGACGCACGCGGCTTCCAGTTGAACGGGCGCCGGGTGCCGATCCGCGGCGTCTGCCTGCACCAGGACTTCGATGTTCTCGGCAACGCCTGGAACGAGAGCGCGTGCCGCCGGCGGCTTCTAAAGCTGAAGGAGGTCGGCTGCAATGCGATCCGCATGAGCCATTACCGGCATCCGGCCGGATTCTACGACCTCTGCGACGAGCTTGGGTTCCTGGTGATGGACGAGACGTTCGACCAGTGGAATGCGGCTTTCTTCGAGAACGACTACCATCGGCTCTTCCCGCGTTGGCATGAGCGCGACCTGCGGGCGATGGTGCGGGCGAACCGCAACCATCCCTCGATCGTCCTTTGGGGCGTCGGCAACGAGATTCCCGAGCAGCGCGGCGACCTTGGCGGATACGACATCGGGCTTTACGGACGGACGGGCAAGGCGCTGGTCGCAATCGTGCGCGAGGAGGATCCGACGCGTCCCGTCACGACGGCGAACAACAATGCGGCGGCATGTTTGCTGGACGAGGTCGATTTCGTCGATGTCTACGGGTTCAACTACTGCTGCGGAAAGATCGCCCCTTATCATGCCGCGCGTCCGGACAAACCGACGATCACGACGGAGACGGGTTGTTATCTCGCGACCCGCGGCGAATACTACTTTGACCTGAAGAGTCCGCGCGACTGCCGCGATCTGCGCGTGTCGTCCTATCTCGAGGGTGCGTTGCGGAAGATGGACGAGGAGTGGATGGCGCACGAAATGACGCCGTCCCATGTGGGCGGATTCTACTGGACGGGCTTCGACTATCTGGGCGGTCCCGGCGCGACGCCGCTGATGCGTGCGGTTGCGGCAAGCGTCGATCCGACGCGGCAGCGGGAGATGGAACGCGAGATCGCCGAATACGGCCAGGTCCGCGGAGCCGTCCGCGCCTGCCCGACGGGACTGTTCGACCTCGCCGGCTTCCCGCGCGACGTCTACTGGCAGTTCAAGGCGCGGTGGTGCCCGGACGAGCCGACCGTGCACCTTCTTCCGCACTGGAATTGGCCGGAGCGCGTCGGCAAGAAGACGCCGGTCGTCGCGTTCACGTCCGGCGACGAGGTGGAACTGTTCGTGAACGGCGTCTCGCAAGGGCGGCGCAAGGTCCCGTTTGCCGGCGCGCGGACGGTTTGGCCCGACGTCGCCTATCAGCCCGGGGCGATCTCGGCCGTTGCGTACCGGAAGGGCGTCCGCTGGGCTGAGACCAAGGTCGAGACGACTGGACCGGCCACGCATCTCGCGCTCCGCCTGGAATCGGACTCGATCGTGGCGGACGGCGAATCGGTCGCATATGTCAACGTGGACGCCCTCGACGCGGAAGGCCGGCTTGTGCCGCGCACGCGGATCGCGGTCGACGTTGACGTCCGCGGCGGTGAACTGGTCGGCGTGGAGAATGGCGACGAGACGGACCTGACGGGCTTCCGCAACCGCGAGCATGTCGTCTTCAACGGACATCTTTCCGTCGTCGTGCGCGCGAAGGCCGGGTCGTCGGGGAAAATCGACATCGGCGTCCGTCCCCGCGATCGCGGAATTGTCCCTGCCGCCGCGTCGCTGCCGATCCGCACGGCCGACGGAGCGGACTGGGTTGAGAAATTCTATCCTGGGCTGGAGGCTTCCGGGAAGGTGACGTTCAACCCGACGGGCTACCGAGGCAAGAAACCTTCGATCGAGCTGTGCTACTTGGACGGTGCGCAGAAATTCGGCGTTTCCAAGGACGTGACGACGGACCTGAAGGGCGTCGTCGAGTGGGCTGTCTCCGCCCAGATTGCCTGCTCCGCGGGCGGCAAGGCCGGCGCGGCGATGGAGTTCTTCGACGCGAAGGGGAGGTCTCTCGGAGTCAAGGAGGGCAAGGCGACGGGCGTCGAGAACTGGAAACGCGCATCCTGGTCCTTCACGTCTCCAAAGAAGGCGGCCCGCGCGGCGGTTCATCTCCTGTCGCTCGGCAAGGGACGTGTCTCGTTCGCGGACGTCGTCGTCACTTCCGCGCCAGGCGTCGACACGGACGAGATGCCGATCGACGTCGCGGCGTTTCCGGCGGTGTGGAACAAGGACTGGAACGGCGGCATGGTCGACATGCTCAACTTCTCTGACGCGCCGATCCCCGCTGCATTTCTCTTCAGGGGCGATCCCGAGGATGCGAAGGACACGGTGCTGGAAGTCTACGTTCCCGACGCATTGGAGCTGAAGGGCGCGTTTTGTCCGAACGCCGCGCTGTGGGGCGTGGAGACGCCGGCTTCGTCAGAGCCGGACGCCCTGGACGGCGTCAAATGCGTCCGCCACCGCTTCGAGAATCCTCGCGGGCTCAGGGCGATGAACCGCCGACGCTTCGACTGCGACCGGCTGTTCGGCGTCGCCGCGGTAATCGGCCCGCGGGCCGACGTCAAGGATTTCTGCGGGACATATCCGGTCGGCTACCGTCTCCTGAACGCGGGCAAGGCCGGGCCGATGCGGCGCTTTGACATGAAGTTCCGTCCGCTGCCCCGGGGCCTCCGCCGCTCGAAGCGATTCCTCTGCTTCAGCTGGAACAATCAGGAGAGGTATTTCCCGCCGGAACTCTTTGCGCGGTCAATGCCCGCATATGCGGCCGCGGGGGTCCTGTCCTTCAGGCGCAATAGCAAGGGCTGCAATGACTTCCCGGCGGGACGTGAGATCGCTGCGAAGCTCGCGCGGGACTATCCGAAGACGGTCTTTTCCATCAGCATTCCCAACTTCTGGGGGCCCTCGTCGAGTCGGCTCACCAAAGAGCTACAACAGGAATTCGGCGTGAGGCTTTCGAAGACAATCGACGCCGCGCACGCGCACAGTAACCTGATCTGTCCCCAGTTCTACACGACGCACGAGGGCTACCACCGGCATCTCCGCAAGGTTGTCGACGACATCCTCACGACGGCGGGTGCGCAGGATGGCGACTGGGTGACGCTCGACCAGGAGCCGTGGGAGTGCCAGACGTACTGCTTCTGCGACGAATGCCTGAAGGCGTTCGCGGCGTTTCGCGGCCTCGGCAAGACGCCGACGATAGAGGAGGCGAGGTCTGATCCGGACAAATGGGCGGACTTCCGCACGATGCAGAGCATGAAGTCGATTCAGCTTGTCGCGGAGATGATCCACGCATACAATCCGAAACTCAAGGTCGTCGACTACGACTACGTGCTCGACTACGGCAATGCCGCGGCGGAGCGTGCCTTCCGGCGCAACTGCGCGAAGGACGCGCTCAAGAACGAGAAGTGGCTGGACGGCCATCTCGCGAGCTACTACCACAAGATCGGCAAGGTGGCGTTCGATGGGATGAAGAACAACGTCCGTCATCTTCGCAAGCCCTACTGTCCGATGGCTGGAATGGGCGGCTACGGCGGCTATCTCCGTCCTGGCGAGGTGCTGACGCCTAAGCAGTTCCGTCAGTTCGCGCTTGCCGCGTTCGTGAACGGTTGTCCTGGCTATGCCGTCTATTCGGGCGTCTTCTACGACGGACGGCACCTGCTCGAGATGATGCGCGCACAGGACGAGGTCGCTGCATACGAGCACCTGCCGTGGGGCAGGGCGGACGGTCCGAGCCGGCCGACTTCGAAAAGCTCCCAGTTCGCCTTTGCCACGGTTGTCGGCGCGGACGGACGGGAAACGGTCGCGCTCTTCAATTACGACGCCGACGAGGCGATTTCCATCGATCTGAACGGCGAGACGCGAGAGATCGGGCCGAACGACGTGGTCTTTGCAACGGGGAAACAAGCCAACGACAGGGAGGTCAACCCCAAATGAATACTAGAGGTCTCACTGTGAGCTTTGGAAAACACATCTGCAAGGCGATGAGCCGAAGGAGGTTGCCATGCTGGCGATGATGGTTCTGGCGCTTTCGGCGCTAATAGGCGACAGGTCGATCGAGGTGTCGGCGGATGCGTTGGTCAATCACCCGGATTACTTCGTATACATACCGCGCAATTCTCAGGGCTCAGCCGGCAAGAAGCTTCCGCTTTCCGCGCTGCGGATGGTCGGCGACACGTTCAACGACCATTTCCAGGTCATTTTCGACGAGAGGCGCGGGCTGCTGTATGCGTTCTGGACGCAGGGCTCCTCCGAGGGGTGCGTCGACCATCACATCGCCTTCTCGAAGTCGGCGGACAAGGGCCGGTCGTGGACATGGCCGGTGACGCTCGCCGGCTCGGAGTGCCGCGCCTATCCGAAGCTCGCCGCAAGTTGGCAGCAGCCGATGCTGACGAGATCCGGCCGCCTTTACTGCCTTTGGAACCAGCAGACGGCTTCGCGGCAAAAGATATGCACCATGCTGTACGGGCATATGTTCGGCGTATATTCCGACGACTGCGGCGACACTTGGGAGGGCCTTCAGCAGGTTCCGATGGAACGAATGGACAAGGACAGCTCCGAGCCTGGTGTTGACCCATGCTGGGTCAACTGGCAGCGACCCCTGCGCCTGGGCGAGAACGGCAAGTTCTTCGTCGGCTGCACTCGCTTCGGCAAGGCACCGTACGACAAGTCGTTCGGCAGCAAGGTCGAGTTCTGGCAGTTCGAGAACATCGACGACGATCCGGCTGTCGGCGACATCAGGTTCACGGTGTTCGCGAAGAACCGCGACATGCTCGCCGCCGTGAATCACAGCACGGAGGAGGCCTCGGTCGTCAAGCTTCCGGACGGACGGCTGTTTGCCCAGATGCGCTGTTCGGTCGGCAGCCCGGTGTGGAGCCAGAGTCGCGACGGCGGTCGCACCTGGAGCGCGGTCAAGCAGCTCCTGGACGCGGAGGGAAGGCCGATCCCGCATCCGATGAGCCCGTGCCCGCTCTACGACTGGAAAGGGCCGGAGGCCGGCAGCGGGCTGTATTTCACGCTCGTGCACATGAAATACGACACCAGCAAGGGACCGTACCAGACGCGCGGCCCGCTGTATCTGCTTGCCGGGCGGTTCGATCCCGAAGGCGACCAGCCGATTCGCTTTTCTGCGCCGAAGCTGTTTGCGCCGCGCAAGGCCGGAAACAGCTTCTACACGTCTTACACGATTCTAGACGGCCAGGGCGTCCTGTGGTTCAACGACCGCAAGTACTACCTCCTTGGGCGGAGAATAGGAGCCGAGTGGTTTGAGTGAAACAATGTAAACACCAATGAAAAGAAAGGACAAAAAGGTGAAATGCCTGAAGTCTGCCGTTTTTGCGGCGATTGCAGTCGTGTGCTGGCTGAACGCCAATGCCACCGACTATTCGACATGGTACCAGTACACGGGGGCCGACAGGCAGACTTGCTTTACGGCGGCCTGCTGGGTCGATCCGGCCGATCCGGATGCGGCCAAGACCACGGCGCAGGCGGGTCAGCAGTATTTTGTGCCGGCGGGCAAGACGGCTAATGCTGCGGACGGGAATGCTACATTTGCAGGCGCGAGCTTGGCTGTTGCGGGCACCTTGCGCTATACGAAGGCGAGTGCGACCTATACGGTGAACGATCTCATTCTTTGTCCTGGCGGGATACTCGCTCAGTCGACGTCGTTGACGGTCGCCGGCAATCTGACCGTCGAGGGCACGGCAGCCAGCCCGTCAATATGGCAAACGTTCCTGTTTGGCGGTCGCACGTTTAACTACAAGCCCAACCTTATCGGTGGCCCGACGGCGTTTCTGTATGTTGGGACAGAGAATGTCTACCAGCGGAGCAATCAGTTTGGTGATACGCACAATGTTACGATGGACATGAGCGCGTACGAAGGAGAGGTTGCTTTTCGCGGTTTGCGCTTTTACTTTGCGCCTTCGAAGACCGACATCCCGGGAAAGATTACCGTTTGCGCAAATACAATTCTTGAGGTGACCAAGAAGTCTGGTTCGTACACGGTTGGATCGCTTGCGTTCGAGGACGGGGCAGAGCTTCGCCTGGCGACCACGTGGAACGACTGCGCCTATTTCAACGTGACGAACGCGATCTCCTTCGGAGAGAGCTTCGCGTTCACTTCTACGGCTCTCGGCACGAATGGCTATCGTATCGCCAAGCTTTCCGGTGTTGCGGCTGCGAATGCGCCGGACGTGACGTCTGTCGCCGTGACGTTTATGGAGCCATGGGGCGATCTTCCGAAAAATGCGCATTTGGAGATCATTGACTGCGGGGACGGTACGAAGGACGTGCGTGTTGCCTGGGATCCGATAGAGATCTTGATCAAGGCGACCGACAGTGGCCCTAACACGGATGTGCTGTCGGTTGCGGATGCATGGGCGTCGGGCGTAGTGCCGAGCGCAGACTTCGAAGGTGACGTGGCCTCGACGGTTGTCACTACATTCCGCGCGTATGGAACGATTAAGCGCACTGGCACGCATCTCACGATGAAGAACAACACGCTGCGGTGCGAAGCCTACTATCTTTATCTGGCGGGGGTCGATTTGGTCGGTGACAGCTCGCTTCGGGCCTCTGGCATCAGCGACGATAAACCGCATCGTCTCTATGCGCCAATTCGGATTTTCGGCGGGACGTGCAATTTCTACGGGTGGAATTCCAAACGGTTGCACCTTTATGGAACCATCTCGGGAACAGGAACGATCATTGGCACTGAAAGGTTGCATGTGGATTCAAAATTTGGACTGGGTTTGTTTGGAGACGATTCCGGCTTCTCCGGCGACTATAACTTTTCCCTTAGTAACGGAGACGCCTGGGATCCGTCAGATCGCCCGGACAAGTATGTCATCGAGATAGGCGGCCAGTTCACGTTCGGCGGCGACTATTCGGGGGCAAACGCCTGGAAATCCGTCATGTTCAATCATTTCCCTTATGTCCGCGTATCGTCCGACGTGTCGATGACGAACGCGACACGCGGCGTTCTCGTCCAGGAGGGCGTCGTGTTTGACGTGGCGAACGGCAAGACGCTGACGATCGGCGAGGGGATGACGTATGGCGGCGCCTTGGTGAAGTACGGTGCCGGCGCTCTTGTCCTTGGCAACGAGGCGCCGCAGTTCCTTGCAGACACGGTGCAGACCAACACGCCGTTCGCGGGCACCAACGAGCTCAGGATTGTGGAAGGGTCGCTCAAGGTTGCCGCAGTGGACGCGGTCAACGGCCTTGCGGTCTCCTTTACAAACGGCGTGACGCTTGTCGTCGACGTCGGGGCGACGGGCGACCTCAAGACGTACGGAGCGCGCAACGTCAAGTGGGAGACGCCGTTCTCCTCCGACGCGGCAGTTCAAGTTGCCTTCGATGGCGAGCTTGCGTCCGACAACGAGACGCTTGGCATCTGCACGATCTCTGCCACGGCCGCCGCGCCGACATTTGCGCTGCCCGAACGGTACTCCAGGCGCAAGGTGACCGCCAAGGGCTGGCGCACTAACGGCGACGGCTCCCGAACCTATGAGGTCGCGATCGAAAAGGCTGGCAGCATTTTGATAGTTTTATAAGCTGAGGTGCATATGAACGCTACACGCAAGGGATTTCTGCTGGGGCTTGGGGCGGCGACTGTCGCCCCGCGGCTCCTTGCGGAGGACGAAAAGCCGCTTTTCAAGGTCGGCATTACGACGGATACGCATTTCGGGCGGCGGGACGTGAAGGGCGTCGAACGCGTCGAGAAGGCGTGGAATCTGTTCAAGAAGCAGGGATGCGCTGTAATCGCAAACTGCGGCGACATCGCGGATCGCTTTCTGCCGAAGTGGTACGAAGAAGTCTGCTTGCTGCGGACGCGCGTATTCGACGATCCGAAGACCGCCCCACGGGAGGTCTGGGTCTATGCAGGGCACGATCGCATCGACATGCCAGGCGATACGGACAAGAAGGGGATTGGCAACTATGCGCTTCTAAAGGAGAAGCTGCAGATTACGCATGAGGCCTACGACCGTTTTTCGATGGCGGGCTTCGAGTTCCTGATCATTCCCGCGGCGGTTGACTTCGCGCGGTACGAGCAGATGGTTGCGGACGCCTGCCAGAAGACGCCTGGAAAGCCCGTCTTCATCTTCGACCACCATCCGGCGTCGCGTACGACGGAGAACTCGGCAATCTGGGGCGACGGAGAGCGGCGGAAACTTTTGTCGAAGTATCCCCAGGTCGTGCACATCACCGGGCATGCACACGGATCGCTCTACAACGAGCAGAACATCCATCAGGGCGCATTCACGTCGGTGAGCGCCGGTTGCCTCACGTATTTCAGCGAGAACTACACTGGTGCCGCGCATCGAGAGACGGGACAGAACAGGTCTGTGCTTGTGCTGGAGGTGTTCTCCGGCCACGCCGTATTCCGCCGCTATTCGATTGACACCGGCGCGGAAATCGGGGCGGACGAGCCGTGGACCATCACGTGGCCGTACGATCCGAAGAAGCCGTTCTACTCGCACGAGAACATGCGTGCCCGGCACAGGCCGGCCGATTTCCCGCCTGGCGCGGCACTTGCGGTCTCGACCGTGACGATGGCCGGCGCAAGGGTCTCCGAGCGCGGCGTAAAGCTGCGCGTGGACATCCCCGTGACAGGCAGCCGCTTCACTCGTCATTACCGGGTCGAGGCGTATCGCTTCGGCGCGGACGACGCACGCGTCCCCATCCTGCATCACGACATCCGCGGGGAATTCTGGAGGGATCCGCCGAAGCGCGCGAAGCAGGTTGTCGCGATCCTCGACGCGGCATTCTTCGAGCCCGGCGAGAAGATCGAACTGACGGCAACGCCCTGCGATTTCTGGGGCGGCGAGGGCAAGCCGCTCGTGTGGCGCGGCACGGCGCCGACGGACACGTTCAAGGTCGTCTGGCGCGGAGAGCTGACGGACAAGGCGTACCGCCTGCCGGCGTTTCCGCCCGAGGTGGACGGAAAGGACGTGAAGATATTCGTCGACGCGGAGTTCAACCAGCCTGGTGCGCAGCCAGTCTCGATTGGCGTGAAGCCGTGCGACTTCTGGTGGGCGGCGCGCGTGTCAACGCCCCTCGGGCACACCAAGCTCACCTACGGTTTCCATCTTGCCAAGGTCAGCACCGCCAAGCGCTATGAGTTTTCGTTCCAGGGCGGGGAAAGGCCATTGTCTGTCAAGTTCTCGAATCTCAGGTATCTGGCGGATGGTTCAGAGTCGAATCGTTCGTGAACCGGATTGCAAATCCAAGGGGAGAACGTCTGTTATGAAGTTGACAATGCTGGCGGCTGCGACGGCTCTTTTCGCCGTTGCGGCCTTCGCCGACGAAGCGCTCAAGCCGTATGACCCGGGATTGCCCCGGAAGAAGATATTGTCTGTATGCCACGAGTTCAGCTGGTGCTCGACGTCCAACATGCTGGCCAATGCAGACGCCTACGACAAGGTGGGGACCGACGGCTGCTGCATCGAAATCACGGGCGATGCGATAGACGGTCGCGCGCCGATGTCGTACATGGTGATGCGCGACAAGCGGAAATGGCCGCTTGACGCCTTCAAGAGCGAAGTGCCGCGTTTGAAGGAGCTGCGCAAGCACAAGGCGTTCAAGGAGCTCTTCATAGGCTGTTTCCGCGCGCCGTCCTTCTACATCCCCTGGGAGGACGACGCGATGTGGGAGATGATTGGCACCCACATGCGGGCGATTGCCTGGGCCGCGCGGGAGGCCGGGTGCCCGGGACTTTCGGGCGACCAGGAGGAGTATTTCGGCGTCCACCAGTTCATCATCAAGGACGGCGACTCGCGTTCCTGGGAGGAGCTGGCGGCACTTGCGCGCAAGCGAGGGCGGCAGATCTTCGCGCAGGCGTTCGCCGAATTCCCCAACATGAAGCTCTTCTTCCTGCGCTTCATGATGATCGATCCCGGCTTCTGGAACTACTATGCGAACGCGTCGGATCCGATTGCCGAGATGAAGGGGATGCGCGACTTGTGGCCGGCCTTCGCGAACGGCGTCCTCGACGCGATGCCGGAGACCGTCCAGCTCGTCGAGGGCGACGAGACGGGCTACCGCTACGAGTCCGAGTTCAACGGGTTCTACTACCACTACAACGAGCAGCGCGCGCAGATGGTAAAGTTCGTCGCGCCCGAAAACCGCGCGAAGTTCTATGCCGTGATGCGCTCCGCCTTCCCGGTATATCTCGACATGTATTCGCACTACAAGCCAAGCAACGTCAACTACTACCGCGGGCCGAAGGACGGCTCTCGCGCAGCGCACATGGAGCGCAACTTCGCGCAGGCCTTCCGCGCGAGCGACGAGTACGTGTGGCTCTACGCCGAACGCCATCCGTTCATCCGGTGGCAGGGCCGCAAGCTGCGGAAGGGAATGGACGCGGACCATACGTGGTTCGACCGCTTCCCCGGCTTCAAGGAGGTGATGGCGGCCAATGTCGATCCCGACGGTTACGGGCGCAGGGTCGCCGCCGAAATCAAGTCAGGCAAGACGTATCCCGACGCCATCAAGAACGGCGACTGCCGGCTCGAGGGGCATGGCGATTTCGTGTCCGACCGAAAGCTCTGGCCGAAGAACTTCAGCGCATGGTCCCGCAACAAGGGCGACGGCAGGATCGGTTTCGACATGACCGCCGGGCATGGGGGAAAGGGCGCGTTCCGAGGCGAGGGGTGTACGAATTCATGCGTGCTCATTTCATCCTCCGAGGTCAAGTGCGGCGAATACTACTACGTGACGGCGTCCGTCCGGAATCCCGACGGAAAGTTCGTGCGCCTCCAGACGCCCCTGAAGGGCTACGGGCATGTAAACTGGACGGAGAACCTCTTCCGCATGCCGCTGTCCGAGCCAGACGCCGACGGCTGGTGCCAGGCCGCCAAGTTCGTCCGCATCCCGGATAACTGCGAGAAGATACTCCTGACGATTGGGTTCAAGCCGAAGGAGACGACGCTTGTCGACGACATACACTTCTATCGTGTGATCGACCAGCTCAAGGACGGACCGCCAGATGGCGTAACGGCGCAGGCGGCCGGAGAACTTAAGCCGCGTAATCCGCGTGACGGCATCGGCCATGTGATGGCGAAGATTCGTGTCGGGAAGGAAGTCGGCGTCGCCTATCTTGGCGGCTCGATCACGCAGATGGACGGCTGGAGGCGGCTGACGCAGGAATGGCTCGCGAAGCGCTATCCGCAGGCGAAGTTCCGCGAGATCAACGCGGCGATCGGCGGAACGGGGTCCGAACTCGGCGTATTCCGCGTCGGCAAGGACGTGATCGCCCGGCGGCCGGATCTCGTGTTCGTCGAGTTCGCGACGAACGATTCCGCCAAGGATCTCGAGGGGACGCTGCGCAATTTTGACGGCATCGTCCGCCAGATATGGGCGAACGATCCCGAGACGGACATCGTCTTCGTCTATACCGTGACCGCCACGAGCGTGAAGCACTATCTCGACGGCCGACGTCAGCCGACGGCGGAGGCGATGGAGCGTCTGGCGCAGCACTACGGCATTCCGTCCGTTGACTGGGGCGTCGAGGTGGCGCGTCGGTGCCGGGCGGGGAAGCTGCTCATGAGCAAGGGCGAGGCGTATACGGCCGTGGCGCCGGACGTCAAGAACCGGGATGCGGCGGCAGCCGATATGATGAAGCGGGAGGGGAAGACGCTTTTTGCAAAGGACGGCGTGCATCCGGCGCTCCCGGGCCACATGATTTACTCCGCCGAGTTGTCGGAGCTCTGGAAGGCGATGGAGGGCATCCCCCCCGTGGACCATCGGGTCAAGGGCGCGACGGCGTGCTTCTCGCCGAAGATGGAACGGGCCAAGATCGTGCCGATCGACCGGTCGATGCTCGACGACGGCTGGGAGCCACTTGAGAAACTGACGATCGGCAACTGGAACGAGTCGCTTGACGGGAAGCAGGACCAGGTGCCGATTTTCTCGTCGCGGGCGGGCAGGCTCTGGAAAGCCGCACGGGCCGGGGCCGAGCTGAAGTTCCGGTTCCAGGGAAGTTCCTGCGCGATCTACGACCTTCTGGGGCCGGGCTGCGGCATCGCCGAGGTTACTGTGGACGGCAAGCGCCTTCGGGACGTGTCGCGTTTCGACGGCTATTCTTCCTATTACCGGCTTGGGAGCTTCAAGGTCTTTGACGGCGAGGAAGGCCTTCATGAGGTGAAGATCGTTCGGTCGGACAAAAGTCCGGCGAAGAATCACGTGAAGAACCGGCTGCAGGGTACGTCGCGCGAGAAATACAAGACGGACGACCTGCTGTTTGGATCGATATTGCTTGTCGGTGAAATGAAATAGGAGGCATGGCATGATGACAGGTTCTATTGCGTTGGCGGCATGCTTGTTCGGCGCGACGTTCACGTCTGGCGTCTGGAAGTCCTTCAAGTACGAGGAGGACGAGATGACGAACGCGCCAATCGTCTTCACCGGCTGGGCGAAGGCGGAGGCAAGGGAGGTCGCCGACTTCTGCATCTGGCTCGACATCTACTACAAGAACGGCGAGCACACTTACGGAAGATGCGCCTATTTCGACCGGACGCGCACCGACTGGCAGCAGGCACGCGGCGTATTCAAGCCTGGCTACCCGGTGAAGCGCATAGACGTCAACGCGCTCTTCCGCGGCAACCAGTGGAACCGCAAGGGAAAGCCGGACGGCACATGCGTCTTCCGCGACTTCACGCTTGAGCGCCGGAGCGGGACGAACGAGGCCTTCGTCGTCATGAAATACTCGAACCGTCCGTTCGAGAACACCGTCGCCGAGTTCACGGATACGCTGGACGGCGAGCGCGTGACGCGGACCGTGCGGACGACGCCCCACGCGGACGCGATGACGTCGCCGATTCCGAATGGCTGTCCGAAGGTCTGGGCGGCCAATTCGCTTCGCAAGATCTCGCCTCTCACGTTTCCGAAGGGGACGGCGGACGAGAAAAGCCTTTCCATCCTGATGGCGCGCAACGAGCGCGAGAGCGCCCAGGTCCTAGTCTCGATGCCGGCTGACACGGAGTGGGCCGCATGCGAACTCGAGCTGCCGCGCCTTCGGATGGCCGACGGCACGCCGTTCGCTGGCGAGATCAAGTGGGAGCGCCAGGGCTATCTTGCGCGCGAACCGGGCTTCTCGCCGCATCCGTGCGCATTGCCCGACCACGAGCGCTGGTTCCCGGAGGTGCTTCTGCCGGCCGCGCCAATGCGCGTGAGGGCGTGTTCCACGCAAGGCGCGTGGATCACGGTCTACGCCGCGACGAATGCCGTGCCGGGCGACTACACGGGCGATGTCGTCGTGAAGGAGTGCGGCGTCGAGAAGGGCCGCGTGCCGCTGCGCGTCTCGGTGGCCTCCGTCGCGCTGCCGCGACGGTTCATCATGCCGAATGCCTTTGCGCTGATGGACTGCCACACGCGCCGAGTGTACGGAAAGGACTGGAAGCACTTCCGGCGCGAGGCCCAGGACATCATGCTCGACCACAGGCTAAACCCGGACGACATTTCGCGCACGGAGCTTCCCGAGATCGACGATCTCCTCCATGCTCGCGAGCGCGGCATGAACTGCTTCAACATCCTCAACGTCGTCCCGAAGCCGAAGAAGCCGACGGACATGGTGCTCATCTGCAAGCCAGGCGAGGTCTTCAACGAGAAGTACTACGACTACTTCTTCGGCAAGGTGAAGCCGTTTGTCGAGGAGCTGAAGAGGCATGGACTCGACAAGGACGCCTACGTCTACGGCTTTGACGAACGCGGACCGGAATTCTACGACGGCATCCGCGAATTCTGGGAGCGGATGCAGAGGGAGATTCCTGGCATACCGCTCATGAACACGGCGAAGAACTATTCGAACTACGCCAAGGGCAAGCGCAAGGGGGACGAGTCCCTCCTCATGGGCGACTGGTACTGTCCCGTCACGTGGGACCACGACTTCGCCGTGTCGGAGGAGATCCGCAGGAAGACCGGCAAGAAGGTGTGGTGGTACGTCTGCTGCGGCCCTCTCTTCTGCGCCTACGAGTCGAATCCGGTGGAGCGGCGCATCTTCGGCCTCCAGACCTGGCAGGTGAAGGCGGACGGCTTCCTCTACTGGATGATGAACTACTGGCTTACAAAAACGCGGCTTTCCGAGGGCGACACGTATTTTCCGGCATACAAGACCGGGCATTGGGCGGGGAATGCGGGCGGTGGCATGCTGCTCTTTCCCGGCGAAAGCCACGTGCTGCCGACGATTCGCCTGGCGCAGATTCGCGACGGCATGGAGGACTACGAGTTTGCTGTTCTGCATGACCGCATATACGGGCGCGATGCGACGATGAAGATCGTCGAAAGGGTCTCCCAGTTCCCCGGCACCGGTAACCTGCCTGGCAAGGAGGGGCCGTACGACGCCGACCCGTCGACTCTGCTTGGGGTTCGTGGCGATTTGCTGAAAGGCATTGCAGGTGGCGACTCCGGCGAGTGGGTTGAGAAGTTCTATCCGGGTCTTGAGGCCGGAGGCAAGGTGAATTTTCTTGAAAAGGGCTATCTCGGGAAGGAGCCGGCCATTGAACTGGTCTACGCCTCCGGGCTCGCGAAATTCGGCGTCGCCAGGGACGTGACGACGGAGCTGAAAGGCGTCGTAGACTGGACGGTTTCGGCGCATATCAATGGTGCGGGCGGGTCCGTCGCCGCCGCGATGGAGTTTTTCGACGCAAAAGGAGAGTCGCTCAAACTGGATACGGGCCGGTCCTATGGCCCCAAGGCCGGAGTCGTGGGCAAGGAGAACTGGGACCTTGCGACATGGCGATTCACATCTCCTAGAAAGGCCGTCCGCGCGTCCGTCCACCTGCTTTCGACAGGCAAAGCCCCGGTTCGGTTCGCCAAGGTCGTGGTCAAGTCCGCGCAGGGCGTTGATACGGACGAGATGCCGTTCGACGTAGAAGCCTGGCCGGTCGCGTGGAATCCCGACTGGCACGGCGGCGAGCCGGACATGGTCAACTTTTCCGACGCGCCGATTCCCGTGACGTTCGCGCTCTTCGGCGATCAGGACGAGGTGAAGGAGCCAGTGTTCGAGATCGTGATGCCGGAAGGGCTTGAGATACGGGATGCATTTTGCGCGAACTACCACGAGTACGGGCGCGAGGAGCCCGCGTCGGCGAGCCCCGAGACTTTCGCTGGCGTTCCGTGTCTCCGGTACCGGTTCACGAATCCGATTGCCGCGAGGTGCCTCAAGCCGCGGCGCGACCTCGATCGACTCTACGGAATCACGATGGTCATTGCGCCGAAGGGGGGCGTCCCGGAGCGCGGCGACTACGTGATCGGATACCGTGTCGCCTGCAACGGAAAGAAAGGCCTTGAACGCACGTTCAAGATGAAATACCAGCCGTTGCCCAAGGGCCTCCGGCGCGCGCCGAACTTCCAGGTCTTCACCTGGACGGATCAGGATCGCAACTTCTCGCGAGACGGCGTATACGCCTCGTCCATGAAGGCGTTCGCCGCGGCCGGCCTCACGACGAAGCACCGCAACGGCATATATCGTCCGAACCGCTCCTACGACCAGGCGCAGTGCGCGTCGGCGCGTGCGTCGGAGATTGCCGACCGGATCAAGCGCGACTACCCCGAGGCGATTATCAGCTACGAGTTGCAGGACCTGTGGCGGCCGTTCAACTGCCGGTTGACGCCCGAGCTCGAAAAGGAAGTCGCCGCGCACATGTCGAAGGCGATCGATGCCGCGCAAATGCACGCTGGAAACATCTGCCCCAGCTACTTCGCAACCTCGAAGAAACTCCACGACCATCTGCGCGACAACGTCATTGTCGCGGACATGAAGCGTTTCAACGTCCAGGACGGTGACTGGGTTGAACTTGACATGGAGCCGTGGGAGTGCCAGACGTGGTGCTTTTGCGACGACTGCCTGAAGGCGTTTGCGGCGTTCCACAAGTTGGACCACGTCCCTACAATCGAAGAGGCAAAGGCAGATCCTGACAAGTGGGCGGATTTCCGCACTGCGCAAAGCATGGAGTCGACGAAGCTTCTGGCGGAGATGATTCATGAATACAACCCCAAGCTTCTTGTAGTTGACTACGACTACATCTTGGACTATGGCAACGAGGAGGCCGAGAAGAAATTCCGCCGCGCGTGCGCAAAGGACGCTTTCAAGAACGAAAAGTGGCTCGACGGACACCTCGCAAGCTACTATCACACAATCGGCAAGCCGGCGTTCGACGCGATCCGGAACAATGTGCGCTACCTGAAGAAGCCATATTACCCTATGGGTGGTTTGATCGGCTACGGCAGCTATCTGCGGCCCGGCGAGGTGCTGGATGACAAGCAGTTCCGCCAGTTGGGGCTGGCCGCGCTTGTAAACGGCTGTCCGGGCTGGGCGTTCTACAACGGCACGTGCTTTGACGGGCGGCAGATCGTCGCGATGATGAGGGTGCAGGACGACGCGGCCCGCTACGGCCATCTTCCCTGGGGAAAGGTCGACGGCAAGTCCGTTCCGACATGCGGGAACCCGCTCTTCGCCTACGCATCGACGGTCGATGCCGACGGGCAGGAGACTGTTGCGCTCTTCAACTACGACCGCAACGAGGCGATTACGGTTCGACTAAACGACCGAGACTACGTTGTCGAACCAAGCGATGTGCTCTTTGTCGCGTTGCCCATGGCTGCTGCGGAGCATGATGCCTCGGTTGGGTAATCTTTATGCCTCTTGGGCGGAAGTTAGTGGAGCCTGTGTATCCGTAGGCTACCTGAAAGAAGTTAGTGGGGGACTGTCCCCATTGGTGGCGGAAAATGATGCAAAAGTGACTGTCTAAAAGTTAGAAAATAATGCAAAATTTATTGTTCGTCTCTCACGAAAGAGCCTCCTTCGCGGCGGCGATGACGAGGTCCTGGTCGTTTCCGAGGCCGCAGTAGAGCGGCAGCCGCACGAGCGTGTCGGCGTATCGGTCGCAGTTCGGAAGGGCGCGTCCGTCATGCCGGTCGCGGTAGAACGGCGATGAGTGCAGCGGCAGGTAGTGGAAGACGCAGAGGATTTCGCGCGAACGCATCTTCGCGATGAAGTCGGTGCGCATCGCGAGGTTCGGGAAGAGCAGGTAGAACATGTGGGCGTTGTTCGTGGCGCATTCCGGTATCTTCGGCAGCCCCAGCGTGTGCCGCGAGGGACCGAAGCCGGAGAAGAAGTCGAAGTAGCGATCCCAGATGCGCCTGCGCGTCGCCTGGATCTCGTCGATGTGCTCGAGCTGCGCCCAGAGGAACGCCGAGACTATCTCCGTAGGAAGGAACGAGGAGCCGACGTCCACCCAGCCGTACTTGTTCACCTCGCCGCGGAAGAACTCCGCGCGGTTCGTTCCCTTCTCCCAGATTATCTCGGCCCTCCGCATGAAGCGCTCGTCGTTTATCGCCAGCATCCCGCCTTCGCCTGAGATAACGTTCTTCGTCTCGTGGAAGCTGAAGCACGCGAGATGCCCTATCGAGCCGAGGGAACGCTTCACGCCGTCTCCGCCCGTGTAGAACGACTCCACCGCCTGCGCGGCGTCTTCGACCACGATGAGCCCGTGGCGCTCGGCTATCGCCATTATCGCGTCCATGTCGCAGGCGCAGCCCGCGTAGTGGACGGGCACGATCACCTTGGTGCGTGGCGTCACGAGCGCCTCTATCTGCGCGGCGTCTATGTTCGGCTCGTCTGCGCGGCTGTCGGCGAAGACGACCTTCGCGCCCTGGCGTACGAATGCGAGGGCGCTCGACACGAAGGTGTAGGAGGGCACGATCACCTCGTCGCCGTGGCCGACGCCCGAGAGGATCGCCGCCATCTCGAGCGCGTCGGTGCAGGACGTCGTAAGCAGGCACTTGCGGAAGCCGCAGCGCCGCTCGAAGAACTCCTGGCAGCGATGCGTGAACTCGCCGTTTCCGGATATCTTGCCGTCCTCGACGGCCTGGCGTATGTAGTCCGTCTCCTTGCCTGTCAGATAGGGTCTGTTGAAGTGGATCATCTCGTCTCCCGCTGTCTGGTCGAATCTTTCTATTCAATCAGGCGGACATTATATCAAAAATCGCCGCCCTTAAGCATCTCGGGCCGGGAATGTGTCGCCATATGCAACGACGCCACTTGACTATGCCAACGCAATAATGTATACTTCAAACTATACACTTTAAGGAGACATCAGACATGGTTGCGACAACGCTAGACTTGCGGTACAAGACGCACGACCTCTTGGCTTCGCTGGCAAGGGGCGTTGAAGTTGTCATTACCTACCGAGGCAAGAAGACCGGCAGACTCGTGCCATATCGGGAGGAGAAAGCGGCAGCAGTCGGCCATGTGCGCAACCATCCCTTCTTCGCGTCGGCGACGGATGCCGCTACAAGCGTGGAAGACGAGATGGACAGATTGCGCGGAGGGCGTTTCGATGATATTTGACACCGACGTGTTCATCTGGATCCAACACGGCTCGGAACGTGCCGCCAACATGCTGGAGCGAAATCAAAACCGTTTCATCTCGGTTCAGACGTACATGGAGCTTATGCAGGGGGCGCAGAACGCGGCGCAGCAGGCGTCGGCCAGGCGCTTTCTCAAGGACTTCAACGTGCGCACACTGCCGCTTTCCGCCGAAATCGGCAACAGGGCGATGTCGCTCGTGGAACAGTATGCGCTGTCGCACAACATGCGATCGGGAGAAGCCTTGATTGCCGCAACCGCGCTTGAATCGGCCCTGCCGCTTTGCACGGCAAACATCAAGCACTACCGGCAGATTCCGCTGCTCGAAGTCGTGAAGCTGACGCCATAATGCGTCCACCACCGCTGATTCTCCAAATTTTCAAATAGCGAAGATCTTCTCTGGCACCTGCAACGTGAAGCCAGTGTGCGGGCGCTTCTCCGGTTTTTAACGGTAGGGTGCGATCTCCGATTGCGCCGCTGTTCCGGGCCGCGCGGTGCTCGGCCCCTACCGTGGATTTGTAAAATCGGAGATGCGCCCCCCATGTCCTCACGGGAAACTCCGAATCCTATGCAGAAGCCTCAGGCGCGTGCCGCCGTCAATCCCGCAGTGTCGATATTCGTGCGGCCAGCGCGGGGAGCCCCGGGTCCCTGGCGCCGCACGTGACGAACGCCTCGTAGTCGCCGCAGTGCGCCGCGCACCACTCGTACGCCGCGTCGAGGCTCTGCACCAGCTCGCACACCCCGGGCCGTATTCGCGCCGCGAGCGCATCGCTGTTGACAGAGCGGTCGGCCGTTCCGCCCGCGTCGTAGACCGGGAGGAGCAGAAGCCTGTCGCACGGACGCGCCACCTCGTTGAACATCGCAACGAGCGCGTCCATCATCTTGCGCAGCGGCCCGTAGCCGTGCGGACGCCACACGACGCATATTCCGCCGGGATGGCGCTCGGCGAGCGTGAGCCACATGGCGCGCAGCTTCTCCGGGTTGTGCGCATAGTCGTCGTAGACGTTTCCGCCGTAGCGCTGCAGCCTGCGCTCCACGCCCCTGAAGCTTTCCACGGCCCGCTCCGCGGCGGCGCGGTCGCAGCCGAGCAGCACGGCCATGCGCACCGCGAGCGAGGCGTTCTGGCGCTCGTATGCCTGCGGAGGGTACGACTCCCCGCGCGCGTCGACGAGCGGACCGGGCAAGTCCTTCACGAATGCGTCAAAGACCGCGTCCATCTCCTCTTTCGAATAGTGGTCGGCGCTTGCGTTCGTGACGACGGCGGCGTAGGGGCGGAACGCGACGAGCGACTTGTCGCTCTCGTCCACCTCGGCGACGGCGTATTCGCCGCGCCCGAAGCGAACGGCGCCATCCCAGCCGACGACGTTCGCGCCGTTCACGCACATCGGGTCCAGCCCGCATTCCGCGAGTATGTGGCCGAGAAGGGCGGTCACCGACGACTTGCCGCAGGTGCCGACGACGGCGACGAGCCTGTACCCGGAGAGTGCGCGGGCGAGCGCCTTTGCGCGGTGGGTCACGGGGATCCCCAGCGCCTTCGCGCGGACGAGGCCGGGGTTGTCGGCCTCTATGGCGGTGGACACGACGACTTCGCCGGTCGTGTCGTCGACGCCGCTGCCGTCGTCGGGAAAGACCTTTACGCCGAGCGAGCGCAGGAAACGCACGTTTGGCGTGTCCAGCGAGCGGTCCGCCCCGGTGACTTCGTCGCCGAGCTTCAGTAGCGTAGTGGCCAGCGCGCTCATCCCCACGCCGCCGATTCCGATTAGATGCCGTTTCACTATTCGTGAATTATACCAAAAATCGCGGCGTCAGGCGCCGCCATTCGCGCATGCTCATGCCGGTGGCTCGCTTGAAGAGGTTCTTCAGGTGGTTGGCGTTCGAGAAGCCGCACTTGGCGGTTATGGCGCGGATTGAGAGCCCCGTGTCTTCAAGCAGTCGCTTGACTTCCTCAAGCCTGCGCCTGGCAATGGACTCCGCCACGGTTTCGCCGCGGAATTCGCGAAACCGCAGGTCGAGCAGCGAGCGAGACACGCCGACCGCCGCGACGACGGCGGCGGTCTTGATGTTCTCCTGCGCGTGGGAGTCGATGAAGGCGAGAGCGCGTGCGATAAGCGCAGTGACGGGCGAGATCGGCTTCGCCGATTCGCGCTCCACCACCTTCTTTGCGGTGTTCAGGATGCGCAGGGGCCGTCTCTTCGCGCGTCGGCGCATCATGTCGTCGAGCGTTTCGGCGGCGATCCGCCCTTCGAGCACGTGGTCCGGGGCGATGCTGGTCAAGGGCGGCGTGGAGAAATCGCAAAGAAGCAGATCGTTGTCAACGCCGATCACGGACACCTGGCCAGGCACCTTCAGCCGCGCCAGGCGGCATGCGCTCAGGGCGTGGACGGCCCGCATGTCCCACGCCGCCATGACAGCTGTCGGCTTTGGAAGCGACTTGAGCCAGCTCGCCAGCGCGGCGACGTCCCTGTCCGAACCGGGCTCGTCCGTCCCTCCGAAGACAGACTTCGCGACGTCCCCGAAGCCGTCGAGGAATCCCTTTTCGCGCGCGGACGACCAGTCGTCGTCTGCGGAGGAGGGGATGAACCCGGCCGACGCGAACTGGCCGAGGGATCGGAAGTGCCGTGCGCACAGGCGGCCAATGTCCTCGTTGTCGTTGCGGATGAATGCGACGTGGAGGCCATTCAGGGCCAAGGGCCAGTCTGCGCCGACTGCAACCAGCGGGGTGCCGTTGCGCGCGAACGCAGAGAGTGCGTGGGCGGGCGGCTTCAGCCCGGTCACGACGCCATCGCTCCCTGCGACGTCTTCCAGTTCCTTCTCCGACTGCACCACGCGTATGTCCCAGTGGGTCTTCCGCTTCGCGTAGTCGAAGAAGCCAGTCAGGAAGTCGCGCCACGAGGCGTCCGACAGCTTCACCGCCACAGCCACCTTGCGAATTTTCCGTGACTGGATGATATCTCTCATTGCCTGCAATGCCCTCTGGCAAACGCGGCTTTTTGTTCAGCAGCAGAGGAAGTCGCGGATGCCGACGATCCGCATTGACTCGTCCTGCGACGTGAGCGTATAGAGCCTGAACGCGAAGCCGCCGGGATTGACTTTCACCACGGCGTGCCCCGTCGGCGCAAGGCATCCGTCAAGTCCGTGCTGCTTGAACTGCCGCATCTTGAACTCGGGAATTGCGCCGTATGCGATGATGCGCTCGCCATCATAGTTCTCCCGCGACATCATTCGCTTGAGCGTGACGATGTTCTGCTGGTTGGGACTCCACGCGCTTGAAAGGAAGAGCTGCGGCCTTACGGCCTTTATGAATCCGTCCTGCATCGCCACTGGGAAGGAGTGATGGTTCGTCTTGCACACCGAAACCTGTCCGGCGACCTCTCCCACGCGTGCTTCGTAGTTGAACTTCCTTCCGTCCGCACCAACAAAGTCGCCTTCCAGATCGCCGCCCGTGTAATAGGTGAAGCCGCCGTAGCGGATGAGGATTGCGGAAGAGAGGGCGTTTTCGTGTATGGTTTTTTCGCCGGTTGCCTTCACGTGTTCGCCCGCAATGTCGACCAGGCCGTTCTTGCCGTCCCACATCACCCCGTTTGCCGCGAGGTTGCGTATTGAAAACACGTTTTTGTAGTAGTTTGCCGGGTCGTGCAGAAGGTGGAGCTGGTTCCGTGCACCGACCTTGAACGGTTCGCGCTTCATGCCGGTCCGCAACGCGGATTCGAGCCATTTCTGGAAACTGTCAAAATCCTCCGCATCGACATCCCTGCGGTACTGGCCCACGTTGGGGTACTGGTGGTCGTAGTAGTTCAGGAAGCGGAACGATTTGGCGACGTCCGAGATGCCGGCGATGTGGTCCGAATGCCAGTGCGAGACCATGAGATAGTCGATTTCGCGTTGTGG
>JAFRBA010000009.1 GCA_017405115.1 Kiritimatiellia bacterium | reverse complement strand
CGCACCCCTGTAGCCACCGCTTCGCGGCTCGCCTTCGGCTCGGGGGATACGGCCGCTGGGCACTAAGACACTTCCAACGCATTAAAAAACGATCCAGGGACCCCGAAGGGGAAGGATCGGGTTTTGATGCGTCGGCCGTAGGTCTAACATGTCTACCCTTGACAAAACATTGGGAATGGTGGTATACTGTGCAGTGTTAAATGTTGGTTAAATTAACAGCTGTTAAAATATGAAGTTCTTTGACCGAGAAGAAGAGATAGAGTTGCTGCGCAATATCCGCAGGAAATCGCGCAGTAATGCGCGGTTTACGGTCGTGACTGGCCGTCGGCGCGTTGGCAAGACGCAGCTCATAAAAAGAGCAATGGAGGATGAACCGTACCTTTACCTGTATGTTTCGCGGAAATCTGAGAAAGACCTTTGCCGCGGGCTGCAGGATGAGATTGTTCGCGTACTTGGTCTTTCGCTTGTCGGCACGGCAGAACGATTTGAGTCTCTTTTCAAGGTAGTTGTAGACGAGTCCAAGACGCGCCCGATTACATTTGTCATAGATGAATTTCAGGAATTCTTTCGCATAAACGAATCTGTGTTCAGTTCAATGGCAGATATCTGGGATGATGCCCATAATGATTCAAAACTGAATCTGATCGTGTGCGGAAGTGTTAACCGTCTGATGAGCAGGATATTCAGGGATAGATCTGAGCCGCTTTATGGCAGAAACACGGGGCTTCTCCACGTCGATCCATTCAAGACGTCTGTCCTAAAGGATATACTTGCCTGCTATTCTCCTGATTTCTCCAACGACGACCTTCTTGCACTGTGGACGATGACAGGCGGCGTCGCACGGTATGTCGAGCAGCTGATGGACGACGGCGCGTTCACGCGCAAGAAGATGTTCGCCTCGATCTTTCGACGTGACTCCCCTTATCTGGACGAGGGCATGGCAATTCTCGTGCAGGAGTTCGGCAAGGAGTATGGTACGTATTTCTCCATCATGTCGGCTATAGCGTCGGGACGCACGGAGTATTCTCAGATAAAAAACGAAGTCGGGACGGATGTCGGTGCATTCCTTGCCAAGCTGGAGGATGAATACGGACTGATTCGTCGCAAGGTGCCAATCTTTGCGGAGCGTAAGACCAAGCATTCCGTGTACGAAATCGGAGACTGCTTCTTTCGTTTCTGGTTCAAGTTCGTGTGGAGGGGGCTCTACCTCAAGGAGCTTCAGCGGTTCGACGTGATGCGCGACTACGCGGAGCGGGACTACAAGGTGTTTTCAGGGAAGGCGTTGGAACGATATTTTCAGTGGAAGTTCATCGAGGAGGCGAAGTACACAAGGATGGATGCGTGGTGGGATAGAAGGGGCGAGAACGAGATCGACCTTGTGTGCGACGACGAAGTGGCGGGTCGTCTTGACTTTTTCGAGGTCAAGCGGGATTCGCGCAGAATCGACCTTGATCAGCTAAAGGTGAAGAGCCAGGCGTTCTTCGCGAAGAATCCAGCGTTGCGTTCTCGCTCAGTCAGCTTTGCAGGGCTTTCGCTTCCTGACATGTAACGTGAAGAATATCAATGCAGAAAAGCAGAACAGAAAGATCAAGTATCTAATGGCGGATTTGCTTCGTATGGAGTGCGGCCGGAGCGGAAAATGTCGAAATCGTTGACTATCATTGAAGAAGAGCGAAAGATGAAGATGAAACCAGTTCATCCGGGTGAAGTGCTTGTGGAGGACTTCCTCAAGCCAATGGGGTTGTCGCAGTATCGACTCGCGAAGGAGATACACGTTCCCCTGCGGCGCGTGAACGAAATCGCCCTTGGGCGGCGCGGAATTTCCGCCGACACGGCGCTGCGCTTCGCCAGTTTCTTCGGCACGACGCCGGAAGTGTGGCAGAACCTGCAAAGCCAGTATGAAATGGATGTTGCGAAAAACAGTGTCTGGAGCAAGATCATCGAGACCGTCAAGCCCCTGCTGCGCATGGCGGCGTGTCTGTAGTCCGACACACAACACCCGGCGTTTAGGCCATTGCGGCAGCAGGAGTTTTTTTGGTATAATGCCGCACAGAAATGAGACGAGACAAAGACGATTCCAGAAGAGGTGCATTGTGAGGGACGTCGTGTTCAGCTGCGACGACAGGGGCGCGAAGTTCCTTCGCGTTACCGTGTGGTCGCTGCTCAGCCACTACCATGGCTCCGCGCCCGTTCGGATCAACGTGCTTGAAGGTTTCGGGGGGCACTCAGACGAGAACAAGCGGCTCCTCGCGGAAGTCGTCTCGCGATTCCCGGGGGCTTGCGTGCGCTACATCGACGTGGAACAGGCGGTGGCCCCGTACGCAGACCTCATCATGAACCGCGAGGGGTCCCGGTGGAACATCTTCACCTGGACTCCGATCTTCGTGCCCGCGCTCATCGACGACGCCGTCGGGAACGTCGCGCACTTCGACATCGACATGCTCTTCAACGACGACGTCTCGAAGATACTCGACGCCGACCTCGGCGACGACCTCATAGCCGCCGTCGCCGAGTACAACCGCGGCGGCGGGGCCGTGGAGTCGCGCATCTGGGGCGACGGCATACTTCCGCCGGAGGCCGAGCGCTACTTCAATACGGGAACAATCGTCTTCAACACGCCGGCCTGCCGCAGTGAGCGCACATGGGAGAGGCTGCTGGACTGGTACCGCGACCACTACGACGTGGCGGACCGCATAGAGCAGGACGCCTGGAACGCGCTCTACTGGCGGCGGACGCGTCTCCTTCATCCCAGGTGGAACTTCCACGACAGGCTCGTGAAAAGCTTCGCCAAGTGGGACATTGGCGAGAAATACTGGCTTGGAAATCCGCCCAGGGAGTGCCTGGAGGCGGCGCTGAACCCGGCGATACTGCACTTCTGGGGTCCGAAGAAGCCATGGAAGACGTGCCACCGCCCTTACCGCAGGCTATACCACGAGGCGATGCGCGCTGTGGGGCAGACGCCTCCGGCGGAGCCCCTTCTCGCGCCGCTGCACGACTTCGCGAGCAGACGCCGTCTGGCCAGGATCTCGAAGCGCGCAGCCGCGCTCTCAAGGTAGCCTGCCCCGCGCGCGAATCGGCGCCGCGCTACTCGTGGACGGGCGACGACTCGCGGCAGTGGACCTGCGAGCGGTAGAGAGTCCAGCCGTTGTTGAGCCAGAACGAGATGCCGCACACCCACATCGCCGGCGGCAGCAGCTCGTGGTTGCCGGAGATTTCCGCGACCATCACGATCGCAGTCAGGGGGATGCGCACGGCGGAGGCCACGAATCCGGCCATGCCGACGAGGGCGAACGCCGCCGGATGGATTCCGAACGTCGACGGAAGGACGCGCGCGAAGAGGAGCCCCACCGCCGCGCCGAGCGTTCCGCCGCAGACGAGCGCCGGGGCGAACACGCCGCCGGACCCCCCCGACCCAACCGTGCAGGACGTGGCGAACGCCTTCATGAAGAAGAAGCACACGAACCCGGCGATCGTCAGCGGGGCGAAGTCGGCGAACAGCTCGCTCTCGCCTGCGGAGAAGCTGGCCTGGATCACCGAGTAGCTGGAGCCCAGGACGTCGGGCATGAAGAAGCCGATGACGCCGGTCACGAGCCCTCCTATGGCGACCTTCAGGATGCGCGGCATCCTCATCGTGGCGAAGCGCATTTCCACCGAGCGGAACGTGGCTATGTAGAAACGCACGCCGAAGGTGACGACGATCGCAAGCACGAAGTAGGGCAGCAGCCTCAGCCCCGAGTCGAACACGCAGTCGGAGGGCATCCTGAACAGCGAGTCCCATCCGAAGAAGTACGCGAACACGGTGTAGGAGACGGCGGAGGATATGAAGCACGGCAGCACCGTCTCGTACTCTATGTCGCTCGAGGAGTACATGATCTCGATGCCGAAGAGGGCCCCTGCGAGCGGCGCCTGGAAAAGGGCCCCTATGCCGCCGGCAAGCCCAGCGGCCATCAGGATGCGGCGCGCATGCACGCTGAGGCCCATCCACCGCGACATGACGCTCCCGACCGCCGCGCCGATGAGGGTCACGGGGCCCTCGTAGCCGGCGGACCCGCCGGAGCCGACCGTAAGCACTGACGCCACGGACTTAAGCGGCACCACGGCGCCTGATATCTCGCCGCCGCGGTGGTGGAACGCGCGCACAGCGCTGTCGGTGCCGCGCAGATGCTCGACCGACGCGAAGCGGGTGATCAGCAAGTAGCCCAGCACCGCGCCTGCAGCCGGCAGGACGACCATAAGCCAGCGCCTCGGGTCGGTCAGGGCCTCGCGGGTGAACATCTCGCCGAACGCAGAGCCGTCGGAGAGCCGCGAGAGAAAGCGGTGGTGCCCCAGGCCCTCCATGATCCAGGTCTTGCCGAACGCGATCATGTAGCGGAAGCCGACGACGACGAAACCGGTCGCGAGGCCGACGAGCATGGACTCGCCGAAGTAGCGACCGGTACGGAAGGAGAGCCCTTTCCCGGCGGCGAGAAGCTTCCAGGCGCGGAGCGGGAGCTTCCGCATTCGCCCTACTCCCCGTCAAGCACGTCGGTGACCATCGCGCGGGCGACCTTGCGTGCCGCGGATTCGCCGGCGAGGGTCTGCAGGACGACGAGCCCGAAGAGGAGCGCGGAGCCTGGCGCCTGGCCGGTGATCACGTTGCCGTCCGCGACGACCGGCACAGGGGACCACGGACGGTCCAGGTCCATCTGGCAGGTGGGGTAGCACGTTACGTGCACGCCGGGCTCGAGCACGCCGGCCTCGACGAGCACGGTAGGCGCCGCGCAGATCGCGCAGAGGAGCCGGCCTTCCTCCGCCTGGCGCTGCAGCCTGCGGGCCAGCGCATCGGAGTTGCGAAGCCGCTCCGTGCCGGGGCCGCCGCCCGGCAGGACGACGGCGTCGTAGTCTTCATCGCCGACGTCGGCGAACAGGGCGTCGGCGACGACCGTCATTCCGTGCGCCCCGCGCGTCTCGCGGCTTTCGCCGATCGCCGCGAGCACCACCTCGATGCCGCCGCGGCGAAGCACGTCGACGACGGTCACGGCCTCGACCTCCTCGAAGCCCTCTGCCAGCGGAACAAGTACACGTGCCATGGCGTTCAGATGAGGTTTTTTGCCTCGTTGCACCTGATGCGGCGGCCCAGGAGCTCCTTGTCGTTCAGGGCGGCCACCGCCTTGTCGGCCTCCTCGCGGTTCGGCATCTGCACGAAGCCGAAGCCCTTGGACTTGCCGTTGAAGCGGTTGGTTATCAGGCGGGCTGAATTGACCTTGCCGTACGCCTCGAATGCCTGGCGGAGCTGGTCTTCGGTCATTTCGTAGCTGAGGTTGCCTACGTAGATCTCGACCGATCCGTCGGCCGGCGCGGGGTGCGGCTTGCGCTTCTCGAAGGGCTTGTCGCCCGACGAAGACTTCGCCTGCTGGCGGCCCGAGG
Source organism: Kiritimatiellia bacterium (assembly GCA_017405115.1). Next base: position 1,289 of record JAFRBA010000009.1, on the reverse strand, counting down.
ACTTGGGCGCGGCCTTGCAGCGGCAGAGACAGCGGAGCACGGCGGCCATGACGGCCATGCCGAGCACGAACGCAATCACGGCGACGGCGATCGCCGCGCACCGCGTGTCGCCCTGGAAGAGGGCGATCATCTTGTCCAGACAGTTCATTTGTTCTTCTCTCCTTGCTTGTTTCCTTTGACTCGCGTCGCTTCTTCTTCGTGCATCGGAACGGCGGCGACGCGCCCGTCAGCTGTTCCGATAGTCTCCGAGCGATTTCATGCGGCTCGGATGGCGCAGTTTGCGCAGGGCCTTCGCCTCGATCTGGCGAATGCGCTCGCGCGTCACGTTGAACAGCCGCCCGACCTCCTCAAGTGTACGGCTGTACCCGTCGGAGAGGCCGAAGCGGAAGTCCACCACCTGGCGCTCCCGGTCGGTGAGCGTGTTCAGGATGTCACGGAGGCGCTCCTTCAGCAGATGCCCCTCGGTGACCTCGAACGGGTTCTCGCTCGAAAGGTCAGGGATGAAGTCGCCGTAGTGGGCGTCGTCGTTGTCCCCTACCTTCGACTGCAGCGAAATCGGCTGCTGGGCCATGCGCCGCACGGCGCGCACCTGGTCGATCGGCATGCCCATGTCGGCGGAGAGCTCCTCCTCCGTAGGCTCGCGCCCGAGCTTCTGGATGAGGCGCTTCTGCACCCGCATGAGCTTGTTGATCGTCTCGATCATGTGCACGGGTATGCGGATCGTCCTGGCCTGGTCGGCGATGGCGCGCGTCGCGGCCTGGCGGATCCACCACGTGGCGTAGGTCGAGAACTTGTAGCCGCGCTTGTACTCGAACTTCTCGACGGCCTTCATGAGGCCGGTGTTGCCCTCCTGTATGAGGTCCAGGAAGCTGAGGCCGCGGTTCATGTACTTCTTTACGATGGATATCACAAGTCGCAGGTTCGCCTCGACCATCTTCTTGCGGGCCAGCCGGCCCGCCTTTAGCTCCTTCCAGAGCTCGGAGAACGTCGTGGAGAACTCCTCCCCCGTCATCCCGAAGAAGGCCTCCTTCTCCGCCATCTTCGCCCGCACCTGCTCGATGTCGCGGTCGCGCTTCTTCGACTGGCGCTGGGTGAGCAGCTGCGCCTGCTTCGAGACGAGCGACTTGTACGGCAGGTATATCTGCTCGTATGCGTCGTCGCAGAGCATCTCGAGAACCTTCTGCTTGAAGCTGAGCTGGTCGAAGCAATGGCGCAGGGCCGCGCGCGCGTTCGACAGCGACTTCTCGGCGCCTCGCACCGCCTGGGGCGAGGGATTCCGGCGGGAGATG
>JAFRBA010000002.1 GCA_017405115.1 Kiritimatiellia bacterium | reverse complement strand
TTGATAATCCCAAGCCAGTTTCGCTGATAATGAGAATCGCAAGATTTGCTTCATCAGGAGATTCAACCGTTCTCGACTTCTTCGCCGGATCCGGCACAACGGGTCATGCTGTGATGAAGCTGAACGCGGAGGACGGCGGGCGGCGCAGATTCATCCTCGTCACGAACAACGAGAACAGCATTTGCGAAAAGGTGACGTACGAGCGTCTGAAGCGAGTGATTAAGCGTGACAAGTACGCTGCGTCGGTGAAGTATTTCAAGGTCGATTACGTTCCGATCGACGGTAAGGTGTATTATGACTACGCCGACGACCTTCTGAAGCATATCCGTGAGTTGGTGGAGCTAGAAAACTCGATTGACTTCAAGACGGACAGCACAATTGCAATCGCTGTCACCGACAAGGAATTTGAAAAGTTCGTGTCGAGCGACAAGAAGATGGATGGCAAGAAGGCGCTTTATGTCGGACACGACGTGCTGATCGGCAAGCCCGCCCGGCAGAAGCTGGAGCGCAGGGGAATCGAGATAAGAATCATCCCGCAGTACTACTATTCAGAACAGGAGGCATAAGATGGACCTCAAGAACTTTCAGATCGACGCAATCGCGCAGCTCTGCGACGCGATGGGGAAGAGCGGGCGCGACATTGTCCTTAAGAGTCCGACGGGCAGCGGCAAGACGATTATCCTCACTATGTTCATGCACGACTACATGAAGGCGAATCCTAACGTAGTCTTCGTATGGCTCACGCCAGGCAAGGGCGAGCTTCAGGAGCAGAGCAAGGCGAAGATGGATGCGTATTGCCACGGGGCTTCGACTAAGAACCTCGCGGACGTGATGACGTCCGGCTTCTCCGCAGGCGACGCCGTGTTCATCAACTGGCAGAAGCTGACGATGAAGGGGAATGTTGCACTCAAGGACAGCGAGCGCACGAACTTTCTCGAATGGATACAGAGGGCGTTCGAGACTGGGCTTGGGTTCAAGGTGGTCATCGACGAGAGCCACGAGAACTTCACGGACAAAGCAGACGAAGTGATATCGTATTTCAAGACGGACAAGATAATCTGGGCGTCGGCGACCCCTCGAAACAACCCGAATGCGCTGCTGATCGAGGTGACGGAGGAGGACGTAATTGCAGAAGGACTCATCAAGAAGCTTATCCAGATCAACCCTGACTTCCCGTACGGCAAGAAGTTCAAGGACAAGGACGAAGTAGATTTTCTCCTCGAACAGGCGTTGGCGAAACAGCAGGAGGTCAAGGCGGCTTTTGTCGCGAATGGGAGCAACGTCAATCCTCTCATCGTCGTGCAGATGCCCAACAATTCCGATGCACAGCTCGCGGAGGTCGAGGCGTGGTTCGGAAAGAACGGAATCGACATCGGCACGGGGGCTCTGGCGATATGGCTTGCCAACGTGAAGGAGAACCTTGAAGGCATTTCAGAAAACGAGGCTCGGCAAAAGGTCGTCGTAATCAAGCAGGCGATTGCGACGGGATGGGATTGTCCGCGCGCGCATATCCTCGTCAAGCTCCGCAAGAACATGGACGAGACGTTCGAAGTACAGACGCTGGGGCGCATTCGACGAATGCCGGAGGCGCGCCATTACGAGGACGACGCGCTCGACAGCTGCTATCTCTACACGCTTGACGAGAAGTTCACGAGCGAGGCGCGGCAAAGCCTTGGCGGGCGGGCGCTGAACGCGACAAAGCTTTTCCTGAAACCGGAACATCGGGAATTCAAGTTGACGAAAGAGCAGCGCACAATGGTGACGGACACGCGCGACCCGGTGCTGGCGCTTTCCGCCGTCGCCGCGCATTTCGCAAAGCGATACAAGCTCGACAGCGACTTTGCGAAGAACGCAAAGCGTCTTGCGGCTGCGCACTACTACTTCAGCGCGGACATCGTCAACCAGACCGTGACTGGCGATGCGACGGTTCTGAAAGATGTTTTCAAAAATGGCGCGATGCAACAGGTGTCGTTCAGCACCGTGCTCGACACGCACAGGCACGGACAGTACTTCCGCCATGCGCTCGGCGAGATCGGCGCAGGCTGCGGAATGCAGTACAACGACGTGCGCGGAATATACTCCCATCTGTTTGGCGACAAGCCGGAGTTCGCAACGAAGTTCATAGCGCTCACCCCAAAGGAGCTGTATGCGTTTGCAATCAACAACATGCAGAGGCTGAAGGAAGATTTTCGCGAGGCGATGTCCGCCGAGCTTCCTTCAAATGACAAGGCGAGTCCGATTGCCGAGAAGGAATTCCACTTCCCCCGCGAATGGATATTCACGTTCGACGTCTCCTTGAGCTCTCAAAAGGCGTTCGAAAAGAGCGTTTACAAGGACTGCCTTTCGTCCGGTCGCCCTCGCTCAACGGGCGAGATCAAATTCGAGAAGTGGTGCGAGAAGGAGGATTCAGTCGAATGGTTCTACCGCAATGGCGACAAGGGCGAGGAATACTTCTCGATTGTCTATCTGGACAATGCGGGGAAGCAGAAGCTGTTCTACCCCGACTACATAGTGAGGATCAATGGGACGACATGGATCGTCGAGGTAAAGGGCAACTTCAATGCATCCGGCGCGAGCGAGAACATTGACATCTACGCGGCGAAGAAGGCAGATGCGCTAAAGGCGTACTGCGCAAAGCACCATGTCTGCGGCGGATTCGTCTGCTACAGCGAAGAGGAGGACGAGCTGCTGATCGCGACGGAGGGATTTAAGGAGAACAAAAACGATCCCTGTTGGAAACTCCTGTCAGATGTGGTATGATCATGTAGTGGTTTTCGATGAAGTATTTGTAAAACCATCGCGAAGTAGGGGGGCGATGCTTCCAGCATCGCGGAGGATATGGAAAACCGCATTGTCGCGCGCGATTTGTGGCGCAAGATCAGCTGCGCAGACCAAGCCGGAAAATGGTATAATTCTTGACATGAAGAGTTTAGTTTTCCTTCTGCCGCTTATCGTGCCGGCCGCCGCTGCCGCTGGGGTCGCGGCCGGGCCGCTCCCCTCCCCAGATTACGCGGACACCGAGGTCTCGACCAATTTCGCTTTCTCGGTCGGCGAGGGGCAGAGTCGCGGCATCGTCTTCACCGTCGAGCTCCAGGCAACGCCCTCGAACAACGTGGAGGTCGCGATAGGCGCCGACGCGGACGGAGACGGACGACTTTTCGTCGATGAGTCCGAGCTGTGCGTCGGGTACGACTGCGGAACGTGGTTCATCCGCTCGTCCGCGCAAGACGCCGTGACGTCCGAGGACGTGGACGACTCTGGCGTCTTCCGCAGAACCTACAGGGTGCGTGCAAGGCGCGTCAACCCGCTCTGGAACCTAGTCAAGGTGACGCGGCGCGGATACGATGCCGCGGCGGAAGGCGTTTCGGTCGAGATGGTTGAGCATGGCTTCAGGGTGCGCCTGCTGTGATGGACTTCTTGACAAGACTCTGCCTCGTCGGCGCGGCGGTTCTCTTTGCCGCGTGGCTGGTGCTGCGATATCGCGGATGCTTGGCTCGCGCGACGGCCGCGCTCGCGAATGTTTCTCGCGCGCGTCTCGCGGCGTTCCTATTCTTCGTCGCCATTGCCACTGTTTGCGCCCAGAAGTCAGGGACGAACGAGCCGCCGCAAGGCGCGTCGCCGCCGATGTTGATGATGGGCGGAGGCATCGCGCAGTCCGTTTCCGCCGTTTCCGCCAGTGACGCGGCACGCGGCTATATGCTCGAGTCCGAGACGACGAACGAGACGTATCTCTACGCCATGCCGACGAACGGAATGCGCCGCGAAAGCTGGTGGCTTCGCGGGGCGTACGAGGACGTGTTCCGCCTTGACTTGGATGGTCTGCTCTTCCCGCTTGGCACGAATCTCTGCGGCTCGCTCTGGGTCTACACGTGGGGCATGGTCGGCGCACGTCTCGGCGACGCGTCGAACCGCATCGTAGCCACTGGCGTTCCGATGTCGGCGGTGCCGCAGGTCTCGCGCTTCTGGGATGCGCCGACCACCAACGGATCGCACCTTCTCACCTGGGAGAACTTCTTCTTGAACCGCGACACGAACACGCCCGTCTCCGCGCAGCTGGAGCTTATGCCGTCCGGCGACTTCATCGCGCGCTCCAATCTCGTTGAACGGCTATACCGCCGCGTCAATCCCGACGACTGGGACGACGACGGCATCCCGAACGACGACGACATCCAGCCGCTCGCCTACGACGGCGACAACTTCGGCCCGCACCAGACGCTACCCGAAGGAGCGAACTCCAACGCATACTGTTGGGTTGATCTTGTCGTGCCCGATGCCAACGCGCTAGTGACGTTCACCGGTGACGGCTATTCGGCTCTGCCGGATCCAGCGTTTATTGCCAAAGCGGGAGCGACTAACCGCGTGATCCTTCTCATCGGCAAGACGTACCATGTCACGAGCCGCGTGCCGATATTTTGTATCGGGCGGTCAAGCGGCGAGATAGAGGTTGAACATATCTCTCCGACAGAGCTTCAAATCGTCTGGCCGGTTGAGATTGAGTGCGTGGGCATGCGAAACGGCGCGTCGTTTGCAATGACTGTCGTGCCCGATTGGCTTGGCGGAGGGTTTACATGGACAAACAGCTGCTGCGCTGTCTCTGGGACAGGGTGGACGTTCAGCTACTCATGCGGCGGCACATGCACTTGCACGGGCTGCGGTGCGCTGGGCTATTATGGCTACGAAAGCTATTGCCTTCCCTCCTGCGGAGGCGCGTGCGGGTGCGTCGGCCAGCCTACAGAAGACGACGGCGGAGAGGATGTGGACGAACCTTGCGATGCAGGTGCGAACGTGTCGTTCTCGAAGAGCGCGGTCATATTCGAAGACCGCTACGAGAACTCGCCGGGCGCATGGATCGAGCGTCAGTCCACAAAGACAGAGCTGCACTGCGTGGCGCACGGCGGCCCCAATGGTGGACACGTTCGTTTCGAGATTGCAGGCGAAGACAAGCTGTCGCATGTTTCGGGGATATCGCTTCCATTTGAGAGCGACGTCAGTCCGGGCAGCAAGATCGACTTCACTATCTTGTACAACGGACGTCAGGCAAGCTACAGCGCCAACGACATAATTGTGACCTCTAAATTCACCGAGAACGTCGCGGGTGCGACGCAGGAGGTGTCGACTGCGACTCTGACATCTGTGCAGGTCTGGTTTTTAACACTCTCTGAAGCGCCTCTGAATAAAAAGCATTCGCGCCACAACTATGGTGTACGCGAGAAAGTGGAATGTTTTCATCAACCATATCTTCCTGCGTTTAGCTGGGTTCCGCTCAATGGCGGGACGATGATTAATGCCTCTTTGTATAGATGCCCGCTAGACGCAACGGCATCTCCGCTGATTGTGCGCGTTGGTTCGGACGTAGAATATCCGCCATCCATGCGGGTGTTTGCACCAGGCAACATTGAAATCAGAAACGCTCGTCCGGCGACCAAGGGGTTCGCCCCTGGACACGCTGGCGGAATTGGCATGATCATGGACATCTACATCTTGCCGATGTTTGTCTCGTTCAGCGAAATAGCGGTTGAAGAGGTGCCATGTGACGTCGGGGTTCCTACTGGATATTTCAGTTTCCCGGCGATGGCCGGAGCGGCAAGCCACACAGTCGATAACGGTGCCGGCACTTGGATTAATGTTGATGAACACAACTACATGGGTGAGGACCGGCCTGGAATACACCGCGAACTTTTGCCCATGACGCCAAACGGGACGTTGACAAACGACGTAAGTGTTGGTTGGCTTGAAGGCACTCTTTATTGGCCAACGCCATTTGGATGGAACGTGAAAGACACGACAGGGAACCATGCTGAGCACGGGCGATTTGCGACGTGGGCAGCGCATGAAACATGGATAAATCCAGATGGTTCGTGCGGAGTGCGAAAGTTCCAGAGCTACGATGCTTCACGCGACATAGGCACCAATGTTTGGTTCAACGGACAACTAAGGACTACACCATGCGACCAACTATAGCGTATACCGTATTTGCGCTGGTCTTTGCCGGCTGCGCGAAATCCACACAGGAGGAAATTCTTCTCCCGGAGTGCAGAAACTTCCAGTCTGCCATTGAAGACAAGTCGGTGAACATAGGGCGTCACTTTGAAGCTGCGTTCGATGCGCTTCGCGGCATCACCAATTCCGACCGGCGTGCCGCCTGCTATGTGAGATGGGTTGACGATTTGTGCAAGCTGGATGTCAGCAATCTGGATTATCTGCGCCAGAGGTATTGTATCCGCGAAGTTCTCGAAGCAACATGCCGCGGTTATTGGATGGTGGACGAATACCGGATATCTGATTCCTGGATGGAAGTCTTCATCGATTCATGTTTGAAGGGCTTGTCGTGGGGCTGGAAGCAAATAGACAGACTCAAGCCCACCATGCCAACAGGAAGTTCCTACGACTATGGGAAGATTGGCGAGAGTACGCAATGGAATTCCAGCGAATATTCGCAATGGCGGCATTGCTATAGTACGGCATGGTGGAGCTGTCAGAATGCCTTGGCCGCGATTGAGGGAAGCCATTTCGACAGTATATGTCGCGGCCGCGCAGTAAGCGCCGTGGCTCGAGAAAAGGCGAAAAAGAAGATCGAAGAGTTTCTTGGGCGGAAGATGCGGTCCGAGGAAGAGTGTCTGCGCGCCAATGAAGCGGAAAGGGAGAAGATGAAGGCGGTGCGTGACGGCAAGGTCGGACCCGATCTCAAGAAATTACGTCCTGCAGAAATGAGAGAATGAATGCTAGCTCTGTAATTCCCTCGCTGGTGATTCCGATGTCCGTCTGCACGAACCACTACTACTGGATCGACGTCGTCGTAAGCCAGGCGAACGCCCGCGTCACTTTCGAGGGCGATGGATATTCGCATTTGCCCGATCCGACATTCATAGCCAGAGCAGGCGACACGAACCGCGTCGTGCTGCTGCTTGGAAAGCCGTATGAGATACACTGCAACATGCCCGTGCGAATCGTCGGCAAGGAGGATGTCGGGGTCGAAGTCTTGGAGACCGGCGGCAATCTCGGCGTCGTGTGGCCTGTGAGCCTCGAATTCGTTCCGCTGGCGCCGATGCGCTCGGCGGGGCTTCGCTCGCATGGCGCATCCGGCGGAACGACCATCGCTGTACATCCGGAGAGGGCGGGCGGCGGCGGATTCGGCTGGACGGACAGCTTCTGCTGCTATTACTTCACCGCCGACGGCACGCCGGTGTTCAACTGCGACGGCAACTGCGGATGCAGCGGGTGCTTCACCGGCGACATCACGTATGTGATCGGTGGGTTCATGATGACGTTCGACGGTCTGCAGTGTCCGTGCGAAGGCGGTTCCGGGGACGACCCAGCCGGCGAGGGGAACGGCTACGGCGAGGATGATGGCCCGTATGTGGGCGGAGCTTCGGCGACGTTCTCGAAGAGCGCGGTCATATTCGAGGACGGCTACTGGAACACGCCGGGGAACTGGATCGAGCGCCAGTCGACAGCGACCGAACTCCATTGCGTCGCGCACGGCGGGCCGAACGGCGGGCACGTCCGCTTCGAGGTCTCGGCGGGCGCAGGGAAGATAGAGCACGTCGCGGGGCGGATCCTCCCCGTGGAGCAGAACATCGATGCCGGCAAGAAGCTGGACTTCACCGTCGGCTACAGGGGTAAGCTGCCGAGTGGAGAGGCGAACGACATCGTCGTAACGACGACGTTCACGGAGAACGCGGAGGGCGCAGAGCCGGTGTCGTCTCAGTCGAAACTGACGAGCGTCAAGGTGGAGCTGGAGGCGGTGTATGAGGCGCTTGAGAACCCCTGTCTGCATCGTCATGAGTATGGTGTCGGGGAGAAAGTCAAGTTTACCGTTTCGCCGAGCCTTTCTGGCATGACGATGCAGGTGGTAAAGGCAGACTCGGACGACAGGGCAACGGCTTACGACACGTTTGGCGGCGAGCTTTCAGTGCCTGCGGGTGGGGAGCATGTCTATACATGCCCCGCAGCCGGTACAACGCCGAACATCACGATTTCGTACGCGGACGCAGAGCATCGCCCGTCGATGACGGTTGTCGAGCCACAGCTCGTTGTCACAACAAATGCCACCGGCATTGGAGCCTTCTGGCCGGGCGATGGCGTGATGGGCCCGTTGCGGACGGTGAACTGCATCGGGCCGAGGACGGTGTCGTTCCAGGGCGTAAAAGTCGTTGAGCTCCCTTGCACAAACGCTGTCCCGCCTACGGGGTATTTTGACAGCACCAACTACACCGGGTATCTTACGCACTCGGCAGATGCCGGGGCGGGGTGGGTGCATCCTATTGGAGTGGGGAATTACTGGACGGTCGACGAAGCAGGAAGAAGCACTCCATATAGCAACTGGTCTGCAGGCCAGCTCATATGGAAAATTCCGATTGGCTGGAAGCGTAAGATGTACGATGGTGAGAATTTTGCAAGAACGGACAAACCGGATTATGCAATATACAAGGATGAAAAATCCCGACCTTTGCTTATTGGCAACAGTGAAGATGCTTATACGCAGATATTTACAATCTCATCGAGCGGTGAGTCGTCCGTGCAAAAGTTCGGATATCGCCTGTCACGCTCGCGATGGAGCGTTTGGGGCGAAGTAATCAAGATACAATGAGGAGGTAAATGGTGAACGCGAGAAAAGTCATGATGCGATTGGCTTGCTTTGTAGCCTTGGCCGTGCTTGAGCTGGTCGCTGCGTTTTTTTTCTCCGAGACTAGGCGACTGCGCAGGCAGATTCAGCACATGGAAGAAGAACGCAATCAGGCGGTCATCGCGGAATACACTCGTGATTGGCGTTCTCTCCCGGAAGACGAAAAGACGAGAATAGTCGGAATATATAAAGAGGTCGCACAAGCCTATGCCAACCGAGACGCTGTTGCAATGTACATGTCCATGTTGAAATTACCGCAGATAAATGGACAGCAGACATGGCAGTGGGGTCCAGACGTAGACGGATCTTTTGACGCGGCGTTCAAGAAGACTTTTTTCTTGGCAGAAAAACTGACTGACTTCGATTCGCCAGAGCAATTTGCGGAATATGTAAAGCTGAATCTCGCGGCTGCGATCTTTCGTGGTAATGCATATGCGCGGCAGAAATCCTTCGAGTTTTCGGCTCATGTCGAGTGTAATACACTACAACGCCTCAAGCAGTACGAGGCGAAATTCGACAAGGAGGGGAAGATAGAATTGAAGGCTATCGCCACAAAGGCACTCTCGTTCTGGATTGCTTGGATAGAGTCTCCGAACGGATTCACGCGGCAATACGCGCATTGGTTGATTTTCGCAAACTATGAGTATGCCAGGCTTGTAAGGCCCGAGCTAGCATTGACGCGCGAAAAGGCGATGGAGGGTGCTTACACATGCTCAAAGTTATTCCTCTCCAAGTCAGGTTACACGCCTTCGTGGCTCTCGGAGTTTCAGGTGCAGGGAACCAACAGTGCGACATCCGGAACAAAAGGGCAATAAAGAGTGAACGGGACAGTTATTGAGTTCCCGTTCTATACTGGACATGGTACGCCCCCGGCGATCACTCGAAGAACAAATCATCGTTCTAGCATTGAGTTGAAATGCCCGAAAGTGAAAGCCAAGTGCGCCAGACAACCGAGTGTGGGTTGATGGTGTGCAGAGGAATTGAAAATGAACAAGTCGAAAAAGATTGTCATCATTGGCCTGATTTCCGCTGCTGTTGCGGCTGTCCTTTTTGTCATGAGACATGGTCAAGATGTTACAGCCAATAGTCGGTTGTTCCTCGCTTGTGACACCGAAGGCGCGCGGGAGAGCCTTGAAAGATGGAGAGGCCGATTCTCATCGCCAGAGTTTGACTTGGCGGCAGGGAAGGAGTATGCGAGACACTGTAAATCTGGCAATGCGGGTGGAGCAGAGACACAACATTTGCCGTCACACTATGTGTGGGAGGTTTGTGTCGCCACGACGAATCACTTGTCATTGGCGGTGACAGGGTCGTCGTGTGCTGAGGTCATAAGAGTCTCACAAGCATGCATCAATACGGCAAAGGAGATGGTGAATCGTGAGAATGAAGCACTCACAAGGGCTGCGACCGCTCGGCTTTCGAATTCAGTAGTCCGCATAAGGCGCAAATTGCTTCGCCTGACAGATATGGAAGCGGGGCAACGTGATAGCAACGAGGTTCGGCTCATAAGTTCTGAGTATTCAAATGCCGTGTCACGTCTGGAGAAAGCAAAGGAAATAGTGCGGCATCAATTGACTCGCGTTGATGTGGAGGGTCCGTTTATCGTGACAGATTGGAGTCATGAAGAGTAGTCGCATGACAGTCTTTGAAGGACCATTGGATCCTTGAACGATCCACAAATGGAATTATGACAGTGACAAGGAGTGCTTCAGGAGACGAGCTCCACGGAGAAGGGGCCGTCGTTGAGGAGCCGCACCTTCATGTCGGCGCCGAAGCGACCGGTCCCGACGCGCTCCGGCCCGAGCCGGTCCCTGAGGCGCGCGACCACCTGCTCGTAGAGGGGCTCCGCCACCGGCCGCGGCGCGGCCGCGGAGTAGCCGGGGCGGCGTCCGTGCGCGGTGTCGGCGTAGAGCGTGAACTGCGACACCACGATGACGCTGCCGCCTACGTCCTCAAGTGAGAGATTCGACTTGCCGTTCGCGTCCTCGAATATCCGCAGCGTGGCGATCCGCGCGGCTATGTCGTCGGCTTCTCGCGTGGTGTCGGAATGCGTCACGCCCAAAAGGACGAGGAACCCCTGCCCGATCGACGAGACGACTTCGCCGTCGATTGTGACGCTCGCCTCCGAAACCCTCTGGATCCATGCCTTCATGAGCTTACCTCGCGATCATGTACACAGCTACCGAGACGACCGTCGTCGTGGCGCCGACGAGTTCGCCGTAGGGGAAGAGCCGTAGCCGGTCCCGGACGCCGATTCCGACAGCCCCCGCAGTTGCATGGAAGAAGCTGCCGTGCGGAAGGGCGTCGAAGACGGTTCCGCCCGCGTGCAGCATCGCCGCAGCCGCCGTGGCCGGCACCCCGGCCGAGACCAGCGCGCCGGAGAAGGTCTGTGCCGCGATCGTGACGCCCGCCGTCGTGGACGCCGTCGCGCCGGAGAGCAACAGCCCGGAGACGGGGGCCAGCGCGAACACGGGCATGTGGCAGGCGTGCAGCAGCCGTACCATGTCCGCATTCAGCCCCGACGCCTTGATTATGCCGGCGATCGTGCCCGTGCCGATCAGCAGGACGGACACGCCTACTACCTTGGAGAGTCCGAATTCGGAGTAGGCCACGGTCTCGCGCCAGCGGCGGCAGGCGAGAATCGACGCGATGCCGCCGGCCGGCAGCGCCACCAGGGGGTCCACGACGACGCCGCACAGAGGGCGAATGGCGAGAAGCGCCACGACCAGGACGGGACCCGCCGCCGCCTGGACCGCGGAAGGCATCTCGCCGCCGCCGGTCGCGTCCGACAGCGAGGATTCGCAGTGGGTCCAGCGCTTCGCAAGCCAGGACGAAAGCAGCACGGTCACCGCGAACGCGCAGGCCGCCGGTATGATGTTCGCGGCCATGACAGTCGTGAGGTCGAGCTTGAACGCCTCGGCCACGGCGATTGTGTTCGGGTTCGGCGAAATGACGTTCCCCGCCTTGCCGCCGCCTATCATCGCCAGCAGAAGCGCCGGAACCGGAATGCCGGCCCTGCGCCCGACGGCGAGCGCGACCGGCGCCACGGTGATTACCGCGATGTCGACGAACACGCCAACCGCGGTAACAACGAGCGTCGCGAGCGCCACGGCGGCAAGGGCGAACCGCGTCCCCAGACGCGCCACTATCGCGTCCGCGATCTTCGCCGCGCTGCCCGTCTTCACGAGCGCGCCCACCAGCACGCCGGAGGCGAGTATGCGCAGCACGGACGGCATCATGTCCTTGGTTCCAGAAATCATCGCGGAGACCGTGGCTGACAGCCCTCCTCCGCCGAGGAGTCCACCGACCAGGGCCCCGAGCACAAGCGCGTACGCGGGAACCACCCTGCGCACGATGAGGACGATTGCGACGGCAAGGCCCGCAAGCGCCCCCCAGGTCGAGAATACGGCGGCGGCCGTCATTGCCCGCCGTTCCCCCCGGCACCTGCCCTACCGCGGTTCAGGCGGTCCACCACGAGCGCGATCGCGCCGTCACCGGTCAGGTTGCACGCGGTGCCCATGCCGTCCAGCGCCATGTACGTGGCTATCACGAGCGCGTAGCGCTCCGGCGTGAAGCCGAGCGCGGACTCTGCCAGCGTCGCGGACGCGAGAACCACGCCGCCGGGGATCCCGGGCGACGCCACGGCAATGACGCTCAGCATGAACATGAACTCCAAGTACTTGACGAGAGATATCTCGCCTCCGAAGAGGACGATGAACCCGGCGGTGTAGACGACCATGTTCGCCATGCTGCCCGCGAGGTGGACGTTCGCGCAAAGCGGAATCACGAGGTCCGCTATCTTGCCGGACACGCCGTTCTTGCGCGTCTGGCGGAGCGTGACGGGCAGCGTCGCCGCGGAGGAGCAGCAGCCCCATCCAGTGAGATACGCAGGCATCATGTTCCAGAGCGCCTTGAACGGATTGCACCCCGCCACCACGCCGGCGATGGAATACTGCGCGACCAGCACCATCGTCGTGACGCAGAGCGCGGTGCCCATGATGGCGATGCAGTTGCCTCCGACCACTGCGAGCTTGCCGCTTGCCGTGAGGTCGGCTATGACAGTGAGGATGTAGAAGGGGAGCAGGGGCAGGAACGCCTTGTTGATCGTCAGCGTTACGGTGTCGCGCACCTCGGAGAACACGCTCTTCAGCGCCGGCGTGCCGAGCTTGACCATGGCGAGGCCGAAGATGAAGGCCGTGATAAGGGCCGAGGTGATGCCCATGATCGGCGGTATCTCCAGGACGAAGTACGCGGGGAACGTCTGCACGCTGGCGGTGGAGTCCATCGTCCCCCTGATGATGTGCGGGAAGACCGCATTCGACACGCAGAACGCGAACCCCCCGGAGAGCAGCGTCGAGGCATAGGCGATGCCCATCGTGGTCAGGAGCATCTTCCCCGCGCCGGCCCCCGTCTCCGCTATCGCGGGGGCCACGAGCCCGAGCACGATGAACGGGACGAAGAACTTGATGAACTGCCCGAATGTGGCGCTGAAGCAGTTGAGGGAGCGTATGACGCAGTCCGGCGACACTATCCCGACGACGACGCCTAGTCCGATTGCCAGGAAGAGGCGCGGTAGGATGCCTATCTTGATTCCGTTTTTGAACATGGCGTGTATTATAGCATAAGGAGCGTCGGTCACAGCAGGCGAAATGCCTGTTCCACGGAGTCCGCCAGGTTGTCCGCCGCCGCAGTGCGGTCGAGCGCCTCCTCCAGCGTGACCACGCGGCGGAGAATCGGGAAGTACGCGTCTATGCCCGCCTCGTTCAGCGCCTCGACGCCGTCACCAAGGCATCCGGCGAAGGCAAGAACCTGCGCGTAGTGGCGCTTCGCGAGGCGCGCGACCCCGATCGGGGCCTTTCCCATCGCGGTCTGCCCGTCGAGCCGCCCCTCGCCGGTGACGACGACGTCCACGTCGCGCATCGCGTCGTCCAGGCGGGTCTCCTGCAGGACGAGGTCAACGCCCTGCGTCAGCTCCGCGCCGAGGAACGTCTTGAAGGCATAGCCGAGGCCTCCTGCGGCCCCCGCCCCCGGCGCGCTGGCCGC